>JBARQL010000158.1:0-30356 GCA_049643685.1 Methylotenera sp. | reverse complement strand
CCCCAATTAAGTTTCAAATAGTTAGTTTTTTGATTTTAACATGCGACAAGATTTCCGCCCTTTAGTTTACAATAATGCTTTTACTTTCATTCGTTTATAAGGCAGCAATTAATGGCAATTCCAAGCTCAATGGCAGACCGCGACGGCGTAATTTGGTACGACGGTAAAATGGTGAACTGGCGCGATGCCACCACCCACGTTTTAACCCATACATTACATTACGGCATGGGCGTGTTTGAAGGCGTGCGTGCTTACAAAACCGATAAAGGCACCGCCATTTTCCGTTTGCAAGACCACACTGACCGCTTGTTCCGCAGTGCACATATCTTGCAAATGAAAATGCCATTCGATAAAGCCACAATTAGTGAAGCACAGCGTGCCGCCGTACGTGAAAACAACCTGGAATCTGCTTACATCCGCCCAATGGCATTTTACGGCGCTGAAGCGATGGGTATTGCCGCCAAAACGCTTAGTACGCACGTGATTTGCGCGGCCTGGAGCTGGGGCGCCTATATGGGCGAAGAAGCGATTACCAAAGGCATCCGCGTCAAAACTTCGTCATTTTCGCGGCACCATGTGAACATCACCATGTGCAAAGCCAAAGCCAATGGCAACTACATGAACAGTATTTTGGCGCACCAAGAAGCGGCGCAAGATGGCTACCAGGAAGCCTTGCTGTTAGATGTTGACGGATTTGTAGCAGAAGGTTCTGGAGAAAACGTATTTATTGTTCGCAACGGCAAACTCTATACGCCAGATCTTACCTCCGCGCTAGAAGGCATCACCCGTGATACCATTGTAACGCTGGCGAAAGAACTCGGCATTGAAGTGATTGAAAAACGCATCACCCGCGATGAAGTTTACACCGCAGACGAAGCTTTTTTCACAGGCACAGCCGCAGAAGTCACACCCATTCGCGAACTAGATAACCGCGCCATCGGCACGGGCGTACGTGGCGAAATGACTGAAACACTACAAAGCTTGTATTTTGATGTCGTTAAAGGAAAATCGGCAAAACATATGCACTGGCTGACGCTGGTTTAAAACCCCCACCCTTGTCATTTCGAGCATAGCGAGAAATCCTAACACCTTGCAATCAGCATAAAATCAAGATTCCTCACGACCGTTCGGAATGACAAAATTAAAGAAGATTTTATCAATGTCCTACACCAAAGAAATTGAAGTCACGTCCAAAGACTTACCGTTGCACTGTCCTACCGACACAGTGGCTGCTTGGTCATCGCATCCACGTGTATTTTTAGATGTTACCGTTACAGGTAAAGTGGCTTGTCCGTATTGCGGGACGAAATATAGACTTAAAGCGGGCGAGCACATTAAGCATCATTAATCACCACTTTTTAATACTTCTTTATATGCACAGGCTTGGAAGCCTTGTAAATAAAGGCTCGCAGGGCAGCGTTTTTCGCTCGCGGCTAAAATGACACTTTAAAAAAGTTAAATTTCAGTTAAAAATTCACAGATTACAGCTTGTTCACCATTGCGTTTGCACCCCACAAGGCCTCAATCACTTGCACTGCATTTGTAGCTGCACTATTCGTCCAAAATTGCACTTGCTCAGGCGCATTGTTACTCGCTAACAAGTTACACTCTGCCAGTTGACGTTGTAACTGTTTTGCAACCGCAGCACCCGTATCAATCAAAGAGATTTCTTTACCAACAATAGCGCTTATCGTATCCGCCACAAACGGGTAATGCGTACAACCTAATACAATTGTATCTGCACCCTCCGCCAACAATGGCGCGCAGTATTGACGAATCAGGGCTTTGGTGTTGGGTGTATCAAGTTCGCCGCGCTCCACGCATTCCACCAAGCCCACACAAGCTTGTGTGACCACTTTTACATTGCGTCCATAACTTTCTAGCAAGGCGGCAAATTGCGCACTTTTCAACGTACCAACGGTTGCCAGCACGCCGATGATGCCGTTTTTGCTGGCTTCGGCGGCGGGTTTCACGGCGGGTTCCATGCCAATAATTGGAATATTGATGGAATGTGAATACTTTTCGCGCATCGCATCAATGGCGGCAGCTGTCGCGGTGTTGCAGGCAACCACCAAAGCTTTAACATTTTTTGAGATTAAAAAGTCAGCTATCGCAAAACATCTTTCGGTAATCTCCGCAGGCGTTTTGCTGCCGTAGGGCGCGTATTTGCTATCGGCCACGTAAATTAAATTTTCATGTGGCAGCAAGGCGTGAATGTGTTTCAACACAGAAATGCCGCCTACACCCGAATCCAACACGCCAATAGCTTGGTTAGCTTTTAATGGTTGTAGCGGATTTTTGTTAATTGATTGATTACTACGCATCAAGATTTTGCATATCATTTATAATGGCTGAATTATATAGGATTTTGAATGGCCAATAGATTGTGCATCATATGCACCAAACAAAGAATTCAGCATGATTAAACCAAAATGATTAAAAAGTTCTTACAAAAAGTGTTTACCAAGCGTGCTAAAGCTCAATTATCCATTGAAAAGGCAGATAGTAGTGATGCGAGCGCTGCCAGAAGAATCCCAGCAAAAACACACAAAATCAACAAAAACCTCATTAGCCAAGCAGCATTAAAAACTTGTGAAGGCTTACAAAAAGCAGGATTTGAAGCGTTTATTGTGGGTGGCGCGGTACGTGATTTATTGCTTAACTTTAAGCCTAAAGACTTTGATATTGCCACCAATGCTACGCCGGAAGAAGTGAACCGAATTTTTCGCCGTTCGCGCGTTATTGGCAAACGCTTTCGCCTGGTACATGTGCTGTGGGGCAACGAGACGATTGAAGTTTCTACTTTTCGCGGTCACCACCTTGCTGAAGGCGATGCTAAAACGAATGACAGCGGCCGTATTTTGCGTGACAACATCTTTGGCAGTTTAGTAGAAGATGCCGCACGGCGTGACTTTACCGCCAATGCCTTGTATTACAACCCCAGCAAAGATGAAGTGCTCGATTTTCACAATGGTGTGGCCGATATTAACGCTAAATTATTACGCATGATCGGCAACCCCACCACGCGTTATCAGGAAGACCCCGTGCGCATGCTGCGCGCAGTGCGGCTCTCAGCCAAATTAGGGTTGAAAATCGCGCCAGATACCCAAGCGCCCATTGCAAAACTGGCCGATTTACTGCAGGACGTGCCAGCTAGCCGCCTGTTTGATGAAATGCTTAAACTGTTTTTGTCCGGCCACGCCATTGAAAGCGTCAATGCTTTGCGCGAACAGCATTTGCATCACGGCTTATTGCCGATGCTAGATGTCGTCCTGGAGCAACCACTTGGCGAACGCTTCGTCATGCTGGCACTTAAGAACACCGACGATAGAATCAACCAAGGTAAATCTTCAAACCCAAGCTTCTTATTTGCCACTTTACTCTGGCATGAAGTACTCGCCGCATGGCAAACATACAAATCAGAAGCACCTCCTATCCCCGCGCTCTACATGGCAATGAATGAAGTGATTGCCACCCAGGCAGAAAAATTGGCGATTCATAACCGCTATACCGCGACCATGAAAGAAATCTGGGCAATGCAGCCGCGTTTTGAACAACGTGCAGGCAAGCGGCCATTTAGCTTGCTGACACACCCTCGCTACCGAGCAGGTTATGACTTCTTATTACTGCGCTGTGAATCCGGTGAATTACCTACCGAACTTGGCGAATGGTGGACAGCCTTTGCGGATGCTGACGGGGAAGCGCGGTCAGCCATGTTGCAAACTGACACAACCCCCAAAAAACGCAGAAGAAAAACCCGTAAAAAATCTGTTGCTGCAAGCACTCCAAACACGGATGCCGCATGAAACAAGCATTTGTTGCATTGGGAAGCAATTTGAGCAATCCTGTTCAGCAAGTGCAAAACGCACTCACTGCCATCAGCCACATTCCCAGCACACGACTCGTTAAACAATCATCACTCTACCAAACAGTGCCGATTGATTGCCCACAAAGCTCGGTGCAGGTTGTGCCGGATTTCATTAACGCAGTGGCTGAAATTGAAACTACACTGACCCCGTTTGAATTGTTAAGTGCGCTACACACCATTGAAAACCAAGCCGGTCGAGAGCGGCCATACCAAAACGCCCCACGCAACCTGGATTGCGACTTATTGCTATATGAGGATGTCACACAAAGTAGCAGCCAACTGACGCTACCGCACCCGCGCATGCATACGCGTGGATTTGTTTTATTGCCTTTATTTGAAATCGCACCGCAACTTTCATTACCAAATCATGGCAAAATAGCACAATTGATTACGCCAAACCTCGCAGAGGGCGTTCATAAAATAGAAAATAACTGATGAGCATTTTTAATAAATTTCCCTATATCGTCGTTGAAGGCCCAATTGGCTGCGGCAAAACCACGCTGGCAAAGATGTTGGCAGATAAATTTCCTGTGGATTATTTATCTGAGAAAGCCGAAGCCAACCCATTTTTGCCGCGCTTTTATCAAGATGCACAGCGTTATGCCTTACCCACGCAGCTGTTTTTTTTGTTTCAACGTGCCAATCAGATGAAAGATTTAAGCCAGCGCGATATGTTTGCAAAACCTATTGTAGCGGACTTTTTTTTAGAAAAAGATGCGCTATTTGCGCGACTGAATTTAGATAATGAGGAATATGCGCTGTATCACCAAATTTACACGCATTTACAACTTAAAGCACCGAAACCTGATTTAGTCATTTACCTGCAAACACCGATTGACGCCCTAGCTGAGCGCATTGAAGAGCGTAAAGTACATTATGAACAAGATATTCCTCGTGAGTATTTAGAACGCTTGGCCAATGCGTACAGTGAGTTTTTTCATCATTACGACGCCTCGCCTGTGTTAATAGTCAATAATGAAAAACTCAATATATTAAAAAATCCAGAAGCACTCGATTTGCTGCTCAATCGCATCATGCAGATTAAAAGTCAGCGCGAATTTTTTAATCCAAACTTCGAATGAAACTGACCGAACTTCTAGCAAAAGCAAGCTCTGGCGAAAAAATTGCCATGCTCACCTGCTACGACGCTACTTTTGCCAAGCTCATGGAATTAGCAGGTGTCGATATATTACTGGTGGGTGATTCATTGGGCATGGTGTTACAGGGCGCTGAGAACACGCTGAATGTCAGCATGCACCACATGACCTATCACACCAAAAGTGTATCTGCTGGTGCATTAAATACCTTCATCGTGGCTGATATGTCACTTGGTAGTTACGAGCACGACAATGAAGCCGCTTATAAAAATGCAGAGTGGCTGATCAAATCTGGCGCGCACATGGTCAAATTTGAGGGTGGTGGCGACAAAGTAAAGACTGCCAGATATTTGGTCGAGCGCGGCATTCCAGTTTGCGCGCACTTAGGTTTTACACCGCAATCAGTCAATCAACTTGGTGGCTATAAGATTCAGGGTAAAACCGATGAAAGCGCTAGTCAAATCATGCAGGATGCGATTGCCATGAGTGAGGCAGGCGTTGGTTTTATTGTGCTGGAAATGGTACCAGCCGTGTTAGCTAAAAAAATCACCGAAGCCATTAAAACCCCAACCATAGGCATAGGCGCTGGCGTTGACTGCAGCGGACAAGTGTTGGTCATTCAAGATTTACTGGGCATTTATACTGGGCCTGCACATAAAAAGCCTAGCGAATTTAAATCTCCACGTTTTGTACGCAACTTCTTAAAAGACACCAATAGCGTACAAACTGCTGTTGAAGCCTATGTTAAAGCAGTTAAAGATAAAAGCTTTCCTGGGCTTGAGCACAGTTATTAAGCCTACTAAGCCCCATGCAAATCACTAAAACCATCAAAGGATTAAAGCACGCTCTTTGCAGTGAAGCCAACATCGCATTCGTACCAACTATGGGCAACTTGCATGCGGGTCACATTCAATTAGTCGAAGTTGCAAAACGGCATGCAAAATGTGTGGTTGTGAGCATATTTGTCAACCCACTTCAATTCGGGCCGACTGAAGATTTAGCGAGCTATCCACGTACTTTAGAAGCAGATTGCGAGAAGTTAAGAACAGCGGGCGCAAGCATTGTTTTCACACCCAGCGTTGAAGAAATGTATCCCCAAATGACAGAAAGTGAGTCTGATGGAATAAATCTCAATCAAACGATGACGATTACGCCACCGCCAATTGCCAGCGAGCTTTGTGGAGCTAGTCGCCCAGGGCATTTTTCTGGCGTTGCCACCGTGGTAATGAAGCTGTTCAATATAGTGCAACCTGACGTTGCTGTGTTTGGCCAAAAAGATTTTCAGCAATTATTCATCATCAAACAATTGGTAAAACAATTTAACTTGCCGATTAACATTATTAGCGTAGATACGGTGCGTGAGGAGAGCGGATTAGCGTTAAGTTCTCGCAACAGCTATTTAACTGACGTGCAACGTACCTCTGCAAGCCAGTTATATAGAGCCTTGCAGAACATTACAAATGCTTTAAAAAATGCTGACAATGACTTTAACCGGCTTGAGAAATTAGCCATAGCGACACTTACAAGCCAAGGCTGGTTGGTTGACTATATTTCAGTCAGATCGGCCATCACATTAGAGCCCGCTTGCAGTACGGATAGCCATATAGTTGTACTAGGCGCTGCAAAACTGGGCAACACTCGGCTGATTGATAATATTGAATTTTTGCGCTAATTTTATTGCTGAATCGACAATGGCACAACGACGATACTTAGGCAGCGCTGTAGCGCGGCAGGGTGAAGTCAACAAAGTCAGTATTGATTTAGAATTGGAATTAACTGCTTGAAAAGACTATAATGCATCCCCTTTTAATAATCGGTTAAGTGTATGCAAAGAACCATGTTGAAATCAAAGCTGCATCGCGTGCACGTTACGCACAGCGAGCTACATTATGAGGGCAGTTGTGCAATTGATGAAGCTCTGCTTGAAGCGGCTAACATTTGTGAATATGAACAAATTCACATTTACAACGTGACCAATGGCGAGCGCTTTAGCACTTATGCAATTTTGGGTGAGCGCGATTCGGGTATTATTTCTGTGAATGGCGCAGCAGCACATAAAGCCGCGCCCAAAGATATTTTGATTATTGCCAGCTATGCCCAATATTTTGAAGCTGAACTAACAAAATTCAGCCCCCAACTCGTGTATGTAGATGAGCAAAACCGCATACAATCTCAACGTAATCACATACCAGCACAGGCCGCATAAATGACACAAGATTTAGACAAAGCAACTTCAAACATTGCAAACACAACAAAGGCAGATGCAGCCTATTTAGAAACCATGAAAACCGCAGTCGTTGATGCGATTGAAGACATCAAAGGCTTCGACATTACCGTGATGGATGTGCGCAAGCTTACCAGCATGACGAGCTATATGATTGTGGCATCAGCCACATCAAGCCGCCAAGCCAAAGCGGTGGCAGATAACGTGCGAACAGTGCTAAAAGAAAAGAATTACCCAATCCGCGGCACTGAGGGTGAAGATGCCGGCGAATGGGTGCTGGTAGATTTAGGCGATATTGTCGTACACATCATGTTGCCAACCACCCGCGCCTACTACAACCTAGAGCAATTATGGGGCGAGGCTGAAAGCCGCCGCGGCCATATTAAAGCCGAGTAATTAGTTCATTTACCAGCAGAGGTAATACTTGAAGCTACGTATTATTTCTGTCGGCCACAAAATGCCAAGCTGGGTTGAAACTGCTTGCGCAGAATATACTAAGCGTATGCCGCGCGAGGCAACCGTTGAAATTATCGACATCAAGCCCGAGAAGCGCGCAGCAGGTAACAGCACTGAAAACATTCAACTGATTGAAGCAAAGCGTATTTTAGAGGCGATTGGCAAAGATTATTGCATCGCTTTGGATGAGCACGGGCAAGAAGTGACAACGCTGCAACTTGCAGATAAGTTCAAAGACTGGCAAGCTTCAAGACGAGATGTGGCGTTAATCATAGGCGGTGCAGATGGTCTACACATTTCGGTCAAGCAAAAATCCGATTGGCTGTGGGCGCTTTCTAAGCTCACTTTGCCACACGCGATGGTACGCGCATTGCTGGCCGAGCAGCTTTACCGCGTGCATTCGGTCATCACCAATCACCCCTATCATCGCGATTGAGTATGTCTTCAGTTCGTCTAAAACCAAATGATCAATCCTTAGTTTGGTTTAGGCGTGACCTACGCAATTACGACCACGCTGCGCTATACCATGCGCTTAAAACCTCAAGCCAAGTATTCTGTGTCTTTATCTTTGATACCGACATTCTCGATAAACTAAACGATAAAACTGACCGTCGCGTAGAGTTTATATGGGAAAGCGTACAAGAACTCAAGTATTCCCTGCAAGCCAAAGGTGGCGATTTAATCATATTGCACGGTAGTGCGAAAGATGAGATTCCACTATTGGCAAACGCTCTAGATGTGAATGCAGTGTTTGCTAACCATGATTACGAGCCAAGTACCATCATCCGCGATATGCATGTCGCCAAGCGACTTCATCAATTTAACATCGCATTTCATCATTACAAAGATCATGTCATTTTTGAAAAAGATGAAGTGCTCAACTTAACAGGCATGCCCTATGGCGTGTTTACCCCCTACAAAAATAGGTGGCTTAAAACCATTAATGATTTTTATCTTCAGCCATATCCTGTAGATTCCTATATTCACAATTTGGCCGATCCTGACAATTCGAGTTTTTCTAGCGGTGAATTACCAAGCTTAGAAAGCATGGGCTTTAAACGCACTAACCTTGGTCGCATGCAATTGCCCATAGGCATGAGCGGCGGCTTAAGTTTATTTGAGGATTTCAAAGAACGCATGCACCGGTACAAGGATGCACGTGATTTTCCTGCTATTAAAGGTATTTCGTACTTATCGGTCCATTTACGTTTTGGTACGGTTTCTATTCGGCATTTAGCCAGAGAAGCGGTACATGCCGCCAACGCAGGCGCGCAAACTTGGCTTAACGAGCTCATCTGGCGCGATTTTTATGCGCAGATTTTGCACCATAACCCCCAGTTAGCCGAAGGTCATGCTTACAAAGCTGAGTTTGAATCATTACCTTTTCCTAATAATCAAGCGCTTTTCCAAGCCTGGTGTGACGGTAAAACGGGTTATCCGCTGGTCGATGCCGCCATGCGCCAACTCAACTGCACAGGCTTTATGCATAACCGTTTACGCATGGTAGCCGCCAGTTTTTTAATCAAAGACTTATTGGTAGACTGGCGTTGGGGCGAGCGTTATTTTGCGGAAAAATTAATCGATTTTGACCTCAGCGCCAACAATGGCGGCTGGCAATGGGCGGCCAGCACAGGTTGCGATGCGCAACCTTGGTTTCGTATTTTCAACCCTGTTACACAAAGTGAACGCTTTGATCCGCAAGGAAATTTTATTCGCAAATATGTGCCTGAGTTGAGCGCTTGTAATGTCAAAGAGATTCACGCGCCTTGGTTGATATTGCCTTTACGTCTACGTGAAATCAACCTAACATTAGGCAAGGATTACGCATTACCTGTGGTTGATCACGCAACACAACGATCACTGGCACTCAGCCTTTATAAAAACATATAATATGTCTTATATAAGACATATTATATGTTTTTATAAAGTACATAAGTGTTATATAATTTATTCATTAGCATCTACTTTATTTTAAGCACTTCACCTGTTTAATTAGTTAAAGGATTATTATGGCGCTTGTTTCGCTACGTCAACTGCTAGATCACGCCGCCGAGAACGACTATGGTCTGGCCGCTTTTAATGTAAACAATATGGAACAGGTTCACGCCATCATGCAGGCGGCGGATGAAGTCAATAGCCCTGTCATACTGCAAGGCTCCGCAGGTGCACGCAAATACGCAGGTGAGGCTTTTTTACGACATTTAGTACTCGCTGCAATCGAAACATACCCGCACATCCCTGTTGTCATGCATCAAGACCACGGCCAATCGCCCGCTGTTTGCATCCAAGCGATTCGTTCAGGGTTTTCCAGCGTGATGATGGATGGCTCGCTGATGGAAGATGCGAAAACACCCTCTACCTACCAATACAATGTCGATGTGACTAGGAAAATCGTAGAAATTGCGCATGCGATTGGCGTGTCTGTTGAAGGTGAGTTGGGTGTGCTGGGCTCTTTAGAAACGGGGTTAGCAGGTGAGGAAGATGGCTCAGGCGCAGTTGGCGTATTAAGCCACGCCCAAATGCTCACAGATCCTGAAGAAGCTGCTGACTTTGTACGACAAACAGGGGTAGATGCTTTAGCCATTGCCATTGGCACTTCTCACGGGGCTTATAAATTTAGCAAACCGCCTACGGGCAAAACCCTTGCCATTAGCCGTATTAAAGAAATCCATGAGCGTATTCCAAACACCCATTTAGTCATGCACGGCTCATCCTCGGTGCCACAAGAGTGGTTACACATCATCAATGAATTTGGTGGTGACATGGGTGAGACTTATGGCGTACCCGTAGAAGAGATCGTCGAGGGCATCAAGCACGGCGTACGCAAAATCAATATAGATACTGATTTACGCATGGCTTATACGGGCTCAATACGAAAATTCTTTACTGAAAAAAGAAAAGAATTTGATCCTAGAAAATTCCTTAGCGCTTCGACCATTGCCATGCGCGCCATTTGCAAAGATCGCTATGAAGCTTTTGGTTCGGCTGGGCAAGCTGCATTAATCAAGCCGATCTCTTGCGAGCAAATGGCTGTACGCTATAAAGTGGGTGAGTTACAAGCGATTGTCAAATAGCAATGAATATCCATTAAAATATCCTGATTGGATTGACATCCTCATTAAAAACAAGGAACAACGAAATGCGGCGTAATCTAGTAGTAGGCAATTGGAAAATGCATGGTGACATTCATAGTAACGAGGCGCTGCTGAATAAGCTCATCCATGGTCTGCAAGATTATAAAAATGCAGATTATGTAGTCTGCGTACCCAACCCCTATTTACATCAAACCAGGTCTATGCTCGAAAAGACCAATATTGCGTGGGGCGGACAAAACGTTAACCAGTTTGAAGAAGGCGCTTTTACGGGCGCCGTTTCACCACATATGCTCACTGACTTAGGCTGTACCTATGTGTTGCTTGGTCACTCTGAACGACGTGTACTTTTTCATGAAACCAATCTTTCTGCAGCCGCCAGATTTGATGCTGCGATCAAGGCCAATTTAACACCCATTTTGTGCGTAGGTGAAACCCTTGCAGAACATGATGCAGGGCTTACCGAAGTCATCGTAGCCAGTCAGATGGATGCAGTCATGGCGACACTAAATGACGATAATTTTGCCAAAGCCATGCAACTCAATATGGTGTTTGCCTATGAACCAGTCTGGGCGGTAGGCACCGGCAAGACTGCCATGCCTGAACAAGCCCAACAGATACATCAATTCATTCGTGAGCGCATTGCTAGACGCAATGCAGAGGCCGCCTCAAAAGTGCGTATTATTTACGGAGGTAGCGTGAAAGCGCAAAATGCTGCGAAATTATTTAGCATGCCTGATGTGGATGGAGGTCTTGTCGGCGGTGCTTCGCTTAATGCTGATGAATTTATAGAAATTTGCCAGCTGGCAAACTAGCGAATTAAAGCGGCCTTTATTGTCATCGGCCTGCGAGCCTTGCTATTACTGGCTCGCAGGGTAGCGATTTTCGCTCGTGCATTCTTTCCGGGCTTTTATAAACTTTCGCGTCATCGTTTTAGGCTGTGTTTAGCGATAGTCTAACAAGGCTATTCGATTATTTTTTCATTTCGTCGATTATTTTCGCTTAGATTTTGGTTGATGGTACGCCGCAATGCGATCAACCTCACTTTTGCAGCCCATCATCACCGGCACGCGCGCATGTATGCCACTTGGTTTTACTTCTAAAATACGCTGCAAACCAGTAGTCGCTGCACCACCCGCTTGTTCTACAATAAAACTCATAGGGTTCGCCTCATACATTAACCGTAATTTACCTGATTTCGATTTACGATCACTCGGGTACATAAACACGCCACCACGCACTAAGATACGATGTACTTCAGCCACCATTGAAGCCACCCAGCGCATGTTAAAGTCTTTTTTTCGATCACCTTCCTCGCCCTGCAAACACTCATCAATATAACGTTGCACCGGCTCATTCCAAAAACGATAATTTGACATATTGATGGCAAATTCTTGTGTGTTGGTCGCAATTTGCATATTGGGATGGCTAAGGTAAAACTCGTTTGACGCCTTATCCAACGTAAAACCATTGACGCCATTGCCCACTGTCAGCACAAACATGGTTGAAGTGCCATACAAAGCGTAGCCAGCGCAAACTTGTGCGGTTCCCACTTGCAAAAAATCTGCTAACTCAGGATGGTTGTTTGGTGACTTTAAAATAGAAAATATCGTGCCTACCGAAATATTTACGTTCACATTCGAAGAGCCATCAAGCGGATCAAACATCAGCAAATATTGGCCATTTTTGCGGTGCATTTCTGTCATCTCAACGGGCTTATCTAACTCCTCAGATACCATCCCCGCCACATAACCACTTTTCAGCGCAGCTTCAATAAAAATATCATTGGTAATCACATCCAGCGCCTTTTGCACTTCGCCCTGCACATTTTCTGTGGCCAAGCTTCCCATATTGCCTGCAAGCGCACCCTGATCGATGGCGATAGAAATCTGCTTGCAAGCTGCAATCACATCGTTCAACATTGCATTCAGTGCAGCACAGTGCCCTCCCAGCAGGTGTTGTTTTAAAAACTCGGTCAAGTTGATAGGTTGATTCATGCGACTTTCCTAATTTATAGATTTCAGCGTTGCCTGCTAACAATAGGTAAATGCTTACTAGGTCAATTGTGCCACTTAAATAAGCATTTCAGAAAAAAACCTACCGCTTATAGGCGAAATACAACCGCTCATAAGAAGAAAAATCGAAATGCTGGACAATTAAGTCGCGCTAAGTTAAAGTTTCGCTAGGTTTTTCCGTTAATTATTGTAAACTTAAATTATAAATAACAATAGTTAGCGTTTTTGAAAGTCAAAATTCGGGGTTTTAAATGCGCAATAAAATAACAACTTACTATAAAACGGCGGTGGTCATCACAAGTCTGTGTACATTCACAATGCTTTCTGGCTGTGCATCACAAGCCAATAAGGATCCTCTCGAAGGCCTTAATCGAGGCGTCTATAAATTTAATGACGTTACTGATAAAGCCGTCTTTAAACCAGTTGCAACCGCATACAAAACAATTACACCTACCCCTATACGCAAGGGTTTCAACAACTTTTTCACCAACTTGGGCTCAATCACAACCGTTTTAAACGATCTTTTGCAGTTTAAGTTTGCCAGCGCTTTTACTGATGCAGGACGTTTTGTGATTAACAGCACTTTCGGGCTAGCGGGGTTTATTGATTTAGCGGGCAAAGACAATATTGCACTCCACAAAGAAGACTTTGGTCAGACCCTCGGATTTTGGGGTGTCGGCAATGGCGCCTATTTAGTCTTGCCATTTCTTGGCCCTTCTAGCTTGCGCGATACGACTGGTTTAGTATTCGACACAGCAACGACAGACCCAATTACCTATACGCATAATATTGGAGAAGTTCGCTTGCATAATCAGTTACGTGCTGCGCAATTTATAGATAAACGTACTGAATTATTGACCGCATCTGATTTAGTCGATGAAGCCTCATTAGATCCATACGCTTTTATGCGCGATGCTTATCTGCAAAGACGCGAAAACCAAGTGCAAGATAACGTTGCTAAGAAAAATCTAGCGAACGACGAGTTTTTTGAAGAAGATGATGCGCCTGCAACTGGCACCAAACCACCTGAAGCTAACCCCGCTGAGGCTAGCCCTGCAGAAGTTAAGTAGTAAAACTCACCAAAGAGTACCAGTAAAAAGCCCCGTCAAGACGGGGCTTTTTACTGTGCTCTAGCTAAACTAACCCATTAATCTGAAATCATAAGACCGCATGGGTCTTGTCCGGGGAATATATGAGCTAAAACACTTTATTCACACGCCACAGTCATTCGCTCGATCAAAATAGAACCAACTTGCTTTGAACCTTGAATCAGTACATCATTACCTATCGCAACGATAGTTTTAAGCATTTCAGCCATATTGCCCGCGATAGTAATCTCTTCCACAGGGTGGATAATCACACCATTTTCAACCCAAAAACCAGCCGCACCTCTAGAGTAATCACCTGTCACCATATTTAATCCCTGGCCTAATAATTCCGTTACCAGCAAGCCTGTGCCCATTTTATTAAGCAATCCATTAAAATCCTGTCCACTAGATTGCACAATTAAATTATGGTTACCGCCCGCATTGCCTGTTGTTTGCATACCCAGCTTTCGCGCCGAATAACTGCCCAGTACATAACCCTGCAACACACCTTCCCTCACCAACTGTCTTGCTGTGGTAACCACCCCTTCGTTATCAAAAGAACAACTCGCGAGCCCTTTTTTGAGATGAGGATTTTCAACGATATTTAATATCGGTGAGGCAACTTGCTTATCCAAACTATCTAATAAAAAAGAGGACTTACGATACAAACTACCGCCAGAAATTGCACTGATCAATGAAGAAATGATGCCGCTAGCGAGAGGTGCTTCAAATAAGACTGGCACTTGGCAGGTTTTGATTTTTTTTGAGTTTAAGCGGCGTATCGTGCGCTCACCCGATTTTTTCCCGATGGCAATAGCGGAGTCTAAATCTGCCGCCGCGCGTGCGGTGCTATACCAATAATCCCGTTGCATACTCTCATCAGCTTCTGCAATCACTGAGCAGCTGATGCCATGCCTTGAACTTGTATAGCCACCCGTAAAGCCATGACTATTGCTATAAGAAAAGCAGCTCTCGCCCGTTGAAACACTCGCACCTTCAGAGTTCGTAATGCGGGAATCCACCGCCAAAGCCGCGGACTCGCATTCTTTGGCAATTGCAATTGCTTCATCTACCGAAATGCGCCAAGGATGATGCAAGTCTAAATCCTGGATATTTGTGGCCATTAAGTCAGCATCAGCCAAGCCGCAAAATGGGTCTTTAGCGGTGTATTTGGCAATGTTACAAGCTGCAGCAACCGTATCTTTCAGCGCTTGCAAGCTCAAATCTGAAGAGCTGGCGTGCCCTTTTTGTTGCCCAAAATATACCGTAACCGACATGCCTTTGTCGCGGTTATATTCAATATTCTCAACCTCGTTCAAGCGCACCGATACACTTTGACCAACACTCAAATTCAACTCAGCTTCTGCCGCGCTAGCGCCTGAAGTTTTTGCCATGTTAAGCACGTCTTCCGACATTTGCTTAATTTCATCTAACGAATAACTAAATCCTGAATCTGCCATAACGCTTTCTGCTCATAAATGTACGCTTTAAGACTGCTATAATACCGTACTATGAAACCGCAATTATCAGCAAAACCCAAAAAGAACGCCAAAGAAGCTGAATTCAATCAATCCCTGGATTCAGAGGCTGACTTACCTATAAGCAAAACCAAGATGAAAGCTGAAGCTGATGCGCAGCAGGCACTTGGTGTGCGTTTATGTGAGTTATCTAAAGATAAACTCGCTAAATTAGACCTGCCTGAAGCGTTGTTGACCGCCGTACTTGAAAATAAAAAGATAACGGCCAACGGGGCAATGAGAAGGCATAAGCAATATTTGGGAAGATTAATGCGCGACATCGATACCGCGCCAATTGAAGAGCAACTGGCGCGCTGGGATGGCAAGCATACTGCAGAAAACGCCTACTTTCACGGCTTGGAGCGATGGCGTGATCGGATGATAGCGGATGCGAATGTGCTTGCCGAATTTATTGCACAATATCCCAATGTAGACCCGCAATCAGACATTCCGCAATTGCGTACATTAATCCGCAACGCGCAAAAAGAACTTGCGGCCAGTAAGCCGCCAAAAAGTAGCCGTGAGATTTTTAAATTACTGCGCGAGATTACCAGCAGTCAAGATGGTAGTGATGATGAGGCGTTAATCGAATAATAAGCAAGGACAATGCAATTTAGCAAAGGAGTACAAGTGACTATTCTATTTACTGCAATTTTGGATGCAACCCTAGACGAAAGCCCCGTTCCCACCATTCGCACCAAAGAAGCTTTGGACAAATTAAACACAGGCGATATTTTAAAGGTGATTACAAGTAAAGAAAGTACCGTGCAAAACACTAGAACCTTAGTTAAACACAACTCTTTCGAATTACTCAACCATGTAAAAAATGAAGAGGGCTTTGTTTTTTTCATTAAAAAGATTTAAAAAAACAAAGTCATCTCATGAAATTATTTCTTCGTTTATTGTTGATATTTTTACCCTCAATTGCCTTTGCGGCTAACCAAGGTGCACAGCTTGACCTCACAAACCACTGGGTTGGCTTCGCTGCCTTAGCGTTGTTTTTTATTGCCTATTTAATTGTAATGGCGGAAGAGTTTATTCACTTACGCAAATCGAAACCCGTGGTATTAACTGCGGGTATCATTTGGGCGCTCATTGCTTGGCATTATCAATCACATGACCTTCCACATGTGGTGGAAGCTGCATTTAGGCACAACTTATTGGAATATGCCGAGCTACTGCTATTTTTGCTTGTAGCAATGACTTACATCAACGCGATGGATGAGCGTCAAGTTTTTGAAGCTTTGCGCACCTGGCTCATCCGCAAAGGGTTGAGCTATCGTGCATTATTTTGGGTCACGGGTTTGCTCGCATTTTGCATTTCACCGATTGCGGATAACCTTACCACCGCATTACTCATGGGCGCGGTGGTATTGGCGGTTGGCGGTAGTAATAAGAAATTTGTATTACTGAGTTGCATCAACCTTGTGATTGCTGCCAATGCGGGCGGTACCTTTAGCCCTTTTGGTGATATTACGACGCTGATGGTGTGGCAAAAAAACATACACGCAACCAATGGTGACGTTACTTTCTGGACATTTTTTAGTTTGTTTTTACCTGCTCTTGTTAATTGGCTGGTACCTGCGATTATTATGAGCTTTGCTGTGCCAAACGAAAAACCAAAAGGCAATAGCAATCAATTGCCAATGCGACGCGGTGGTTTGGTGATTATTATTTTATTCTTAACTACCATTGCGATGGCAGTGATGACGCATAGCGTATTAGGCCTGCCGCCCGTATTGGGTATGATGACGGGCTTAGGGTTTTTGCAGTTTTACTCATTTGTACTCAAAATATCTGGGGAAAAAACGCACGTCGCCAACAACCCCAATGGCGACTTAAGCAACCCAATTCCTTACGACATTTACAGCAAAGTGGCGCGTGCCGAATGGGATACGCTATTTTTCTTTTACGGTGTGATTATTTGCGTGGGCGGTTTAGGCTTTTTAGGCTATTTAACATTAGTTTCGCAAACCATATACGGCGGCTGGGGCGCGACTAACGCCAACATCGCCATCGGCCTAATTTCATCAGTAGTGGATAACATCCCCGTGATGTTTGCCGTACTGAGCATGATGCCGGATATGTCCACTGGGCAATGGATGTTAGTCACACTCACCGCAGGTGTTGGCGGTTCGTTACTCTCAATCGGCTCAGCCGCTGGTGTGGCACTAATGGGGCAGGCGCATGGCAGTTACACGTTTTTTGGTCACTTGAAATGGCTGCCCGTTATTGCCCTAGGTTATGCGGCGAGCATTGCCACACACATGTGGTTAAATACGCACATGTTTTAAACAGAAAGCCTGCAATTGCAGGCTTTTTTTTAACGCGATAGATAGTGCGTCTATTTATTTACGCACATTCAACGCCACACGCATTTTCACCACCTCACCACCGCGCTTCACCTCAACTGGCACAGTTTGGCCAGCATAACGTTTGACTGCGGTAAATAAATCATCAGGTTTATCTAATGCAAGCTCTCCAATCTTCAGCAGATTGTCACCTCTCAAAATACTGGCTTTGGCGGCGGGAGATTCTTTAATCACAGCAATAATCGTTAACCCTTTAACTGCTTCGGCCTTAGCTGCGCCTTGATTTTCAGCGGGAATTAGTTTGATAATATGCACACCAAACAATGGCGTAGGCAATTTTGCCCAGTAACTGGCGTAATGGATAGTTTGCGGTGCTTGCTCAGCCAACTTGTTCGCTTCATCCGCCGCTTTTACCCCTTCTTGATCACCGTCTAATCTGACAATTTTAGTATTTAAGGAAACGTTCTTGTTATAAACCAGCACCATATCCGCCTTAATCTCCTTGCCTTGTTGCAGCGCCAATTCTGCCGGAATATTGGTCGCGACAAATGCCGAAGATCCCATCATGTCATAGCCATTTTCCAACATGCGAGTGTTATCTTCTTCTTGATTTTTGCTCAATTCTAATTTGGTATCTGGGTTTGAATTGAGCGACTTAAGATGGCTACCGTTTTGCTCCACATATTTTTCGGCATATAAATTCGGTTTCATCGCCACATTTTCAGCAGCATGTGCTTGGGAAGCTAAAATTACAGCGCCTAGCCCAAGCAAGCTCAGTAGCATCAAGGCACTGGTCACTTTAGGTTTAAATACGTGCGATTTTGCAGTTATTTGATGATTTAAAAGTTGAGTATTTGGCAGCATAAAAAAATCCTTGATTGACGGTAATGTTATGATTAAGGCTTAACACATAGCTAGTGACAAACAAATGACAAAAGAATTCATTAAAATTGGTTTAGTTTCAATCAGTGACCGGGCAAGTAGCGGCGTGTATGAAGATAAAGGCATCCCCAGTTTGCTTGAATGGCTGGCACGCGCGCTCATCACGCCTATTGAATTTGAAACACGCCTCATTGCAGACGAACAAGATGAGATTGAAGCTACTTTAAAGGATTTGGTCGATTCTCAGGGATGCCATTTAATCCTCACTACGGGTGGCAC
The DNA here is from genome assembly GCA_049643685.1 of Methylotenera sp. Classification (GTDB taxonomy): domain Bacteria; phylum Pseudomonadota; class Gammaproteobacteria; order Burkholderiales; family Methylophilaceae; genus Methylotenera. Next base: position 11,526 of record JBARQL010000158.1, on the reverse strand, counting down.
GGGCCCCGCAATAAGAGACGTCACACCTGAAGCGACGTTAGCGGTTGCAGACAAAACCATGCCTGGCTTTGGCGAACAAATGCGCCAGATCAGTTTAAATTTTGTGCCAACTGCCATACTCTCGCGCCAAGTGACTGTTATCCGTAAGCAATGTCTGATTATTAACCTGCCGGGCCAGCCGAAAGCCATCGCACAAACTTTAGAAGGTTTAAAAGACGATGCTGGCAACACAAAAGTTCATGGCATTTTTGCAGCGGTGCCGTATTGCTTGGATTTACTTGGTACGCAGGAAAAGCCAGTGCCATATCTTGAAACGAATGACGCGATTATCAAAGCATTCAGGCCAAAATCGAGTTCAAATCCTAACTAGCTACCATCAAGGGTGCTAGTTGATGATGACTCCCTAAGTTAAATCCAGTAATTAATTCTTGTAATAGCCAGTATTTTCTCCTTTTGTTTGTAGTATTGATTCAGACTCGTTTGGTGCAAAATAGCCTTCATGCTTAAGACTATTCCCACCAATCAAGTCACCTTAGGAATGCATATTCATGCACTCAACGGTGCTTGGATTGACCATCCATTCTGGAAGTCTAAATTTATTTTAGAAGATGTTGAGGATTTAAAAAAATTAAAATCCAGTTCGATTAAAGAAGTGGTGATTGATATCGCTAAAGGGTTGGACGTAAAAGTGGTCCAAATCGAGCCAATGATTGAAAAAGAGTTGATACCGCCTGAAGCTCCGGCAGAAGCACCAAAAACAAAAATTCCCGTCATCCGCGTTTCGGCCGCAGAAGAACAGGTACGCGCTAAGAAAATCCTGCAAGCCTCCAAAAAAGCCGTCACTACTATGCTGAATGACGTACGCATGGGTAAAGCGGTCAATCCCGGCACTGCCACAGCGCTAGTAGAAGAAATCGCCTCTTCAGTAACCCGCAATGAAAGCGCGCTGATTAGTTTAGTTAGACTCAAAACCAAAGATGATTACACTTATATGCATTCAGTCGCCGTCTGTGCACTCATGATAGCCCTTGCCAAAGAATTAGATTTAAACGAAACAGAAGCCAAACAAGCGGGCATGGCCGGCTTGCTCCACGATGTCGGCAAAGCAGGTATTCCGCTTGAAGTACTCAACAAACCTGGAGCCCTGACTGATGATGAATTTACCTTAGTAAAACTGCATCCAGAACGCGGTCATGCCCTACTGATGCAAGCAAATATCCTGGACGAAGTAGTTTTAGATGTTTGCTTGCACCACCATGAAAAAGTGAATGGCTCAGGTTACCCGCACAAGTTAGTTGCGGATAACATCAGCTTATTCGCCAAAATGGGCGCGGTTTGTGATGTGTATGATGCCGTTACTTCCAATCGTCCCTATAAGGCCGGTTGGGAGCCGGGAGTTTCGCTGCAACGCATGGCGCAATGGGAAGGCCATTTTGATGAAACCATTTTTAAAGCCTTTGTCAGAAGCATCGGCATTTATCCGATTGGTTCGATGGTCAAACTCAAATCTGGACGACTTGCGGTGGTGATTGACCAAAATGAAAAATCCCTACTCACCCCCATTGTGAAAGTATTTTTTTCAACTAAATCCAAATCACGTATTGCTGTCGAAACGCTCGATTTGTCTAAACCCAATATCAATGACAGCATTGCAAGTCATGAAGATCCAGCTACTTGGGGCATTCATAACATGCAGGAAATTTGGACTTAATCTAGTTACTTTTCACATGTCTTTACTATCGCTGCCCTGCGATCCTTGTAAATAAAGGCTTGCAGGGCAGTATTTTTTGCTCGGGCATTTTTATTTGCTAAAATTCATTTAAAATGCGAGAAGAATAAGCATGTTTTGCCTGGCGTATCCAATGTAAAATGAATTCATTCAGAACTTAATGATTTGCCTCAAAAATGATCCATGAGCCCAGAGTTTAATTTAATCCAACAGTATTTCACACGTCCGACACGCCATACAAATTTAAGTATAGGCGACGATGCGGCCTTGATTTCGCTTGCTCTTGGCATGGAGTTAGCCATTTCAACAGATATGTTAGTCGCGGGCACACATTTTTTTCATGATGCTGATGCTTATCAATTGGGCTGGAAATCACTGGCTGTGAATGTAAGCGACATGGCTGCGATGGGCGCCAACCCAAAATGGGTAACCTTGGCGATTGCACTACCCGAAATCAACCATGTTTGGCTCGCTGAATTTTCACGCGGTTTTTTTGCTTGTGCCGATGCGTTTAATGTCGATTTAATTGGAGGAGACACCACGCGAGGGCCTTTAACCATCAGCGTACAAATCATGGGCGAAGTGCCTGCAGGACAAGCACTCAAGCGGAGTGGAGCAAAAGCAGATGATGATATCTGGGTAAGCGGCCAACTAGGGTGCGCCGCCTTGGGTCTGGCGCACTTACAGAATAAGATAATCGTAGATGCAACAATCGCAACCACCTGTTTAGAGGCTTTACACGCTCCTCAGCCACGCGCCGCCTTAGGCTTGGCGTTACGCGGTATTGCCCATAGCTGCATTGATGTCTCAGATGGGTTATTGGCGGATTTAGGCCATATACTCAACGCCTCAAATTTAGGCGCGACAGTCCATTTAGAACAAATACCCTGTCATGCGTTTTTACAAGCTCGGCTAGAAGAGTTAACCTTTCAGCAGCTTATTTTGGCAGGGGGTGATGATTATGAATTATGCTTTACGGCACCAAAATCAAGTAGAGAAGTTATAATGCAGCTTAGTCAGAAACTGCACTTACCATTAAGTCTGATCGGTGAAACCTGCATAAATGCTGGCGTAGAAAAAAATAAGCTCACTGTATGCTGCCAAAATATAATCCTAAATATTTCAAAAAAAGGCTTTGATCATTTTGAATAACACTTCGCTTAACCAACCCAATTTCAAACTTTTAACATCGCACTTCACGCATTTTTTTGCGTTAGGGTTTGGTTCAGGTTTGGCACCCAAAGCCCCTGGGACATTCGGCACGCTGGCGGCCTTTCCCTTATTCTGGTTGATTCGAAACCAGTCTATCCCAATCAAACTGACTGTTGTAGCAGCGCTATTTCTCATTGGCATATATTTTTGCAATAAAACCAGCAAGGCTTTAGGCGTAGCCGATCACGGCAGCATTGTTTGGGACGAAATTGTCGCCATGATGCTAGTGCTGACGTTCACCCCGCATCACTGGGCTTTCTGGATCATGGCATTTGTATTATTTCGTTTTTTTGATATTTGGAAGCCGTTTCCTATCCGTCAATGTGATGCCAAATTTAAGAATGGTTTTGGCGTGATGTTCGATGATATTCTCGCAGCGATTTATGCAATTATTTGCATGTTAGTGTTGGTGATATGGTTAATTTGGATGCACTAGCCATTGAATTAGGTGCCATACTTAAGGCGCGGAGGTACCTGCTAGCGTTAGCAGAATCTTGTACAGGCGGGATGGTCGCGGCGGCGGTAACAAGTGTAGCGGGCAGTTCCGCATGGTTTGACCGAGGCTTCGTGACTTATAGCAACCAAGCTAAAATAGAAATGCTCAACGTATCCAAACAAACACTAGAAAATTTTGGCGCAGTAAGCGAACAAACGGCGGCTGAAATGGCTTTAGGTGCATTAAAAAACAGCCAAGCCCATATTGCAGGTGGCATTACTGGCATTGCAGGGCCAGACGGTGGAACAGCAGAAAAACCCATTGGGACAGTGTGCTTTGCTTGGGCAGAAACACACAAACCAACATTAACGATTACCAAGCAATTTCAAGGCAACCGTCAAGAAATCCGTCAACAAGCGTCCATCGCAATGATGGCAGGGCTTATCGACAGATTAATGTTAAATACTGATTAAAATTAGCGGCTAATTTAATGGCGTCCGCCGTGACGACCTTCATGGTAGCCATGACCCCAGCCACCACGATTGCCGCCACCATGACCCCAGCCATGATGCTCGCGGCCTTCGTGACGCCTGCCTCTATCATAACCGCGGTATCCAACATCGTAATATTGGTATGAAACTACTGGTTGATAGTAAACTGGTGGCGCGGCGCGGTAATAAACAGGCTGACTATAGTAAACCACTGGTGGTGCAGGGTAATAAGCAGCTGGTGGAGCATAACCATAGCCACCGATATTAATGCCTAAACTAAATGAATCTCGGGCTGACGCAGTAGATACAGAAGCCACGCCAATTGCTAAAGCAACCACAGCAGAACGTAATAATTTCATCATCATCTCCAATCACAAAGTAGCGTTTGTGTCATTATAAGAACGCATTTACTTAGATTTGGTTGACCTGATGACTATAAAGAATACAGACTAAACCTATCAACAATATTTTTTATTTAGCATAAACTGAAAATTTTTTACCCTCAAGTTTGCCGAAAGTAAAATATATGCAACTAAAGCTAACTCGAAAAAAAACAATTTATTTGATCAATATAAACGCTGATTTACTATCGCTAAACAAACCATATCGCTAGCATTAGCATGCAAAATTGCACTAACACCAATAATAGCCCTTGGTTAAACAGTTTATAACCTCCTTGCAATCGCGCTTCCAAGGTTCTGCCTGCCTGATATTGTGGATTAATTTCGGTTAGCGCATCATCTAACGCGCTTGTTTCTAAGTTATCCCAGCGTTCAAACAAAGCAATATCGACACGTATGCGTAAGGCAAAGTAAAAAACGCCCAAACCCAAGGCAAACACCAGCGATGCCAATAGTTTAATTGAGAACGTAGGAGAATAAATAATAGCAATAACAGCGAATAAGTTATTCACCAGAGCTAGCAATTCAGCTAATTTAAAGGCTTTGAGCAACGATAACATGACACTTAATTTTGCATGCACTTTAGGCTTAAGCATTGTGACCCAACGCTTTTAATGCTAACTCAATATTTTCTTCGTGCGCTTTACTTAACACAATCCCTACCCGCACTGTATCTATCATCGTGATAGCTTTTTGTATGTCAGTGGCATGCCCTCGCCAAACCAGCCAACAGGCCACAACGCTGCTGCTACGAGACAAACCCAGTGCGCAATGTACCAGCACATCACCAAGCTGTTGCGTACTATCTAGCCATCGCACTGCACGTACTATTATTTTTGGGTGGGGTGGTATTAAGTCTAGTACTGGCAAGTATTTTTGCAAAGGCGCTTTAAGCGTGGTTGTTGGAAATTCATTGGTTAAGTCCAGCACGCCATGCCAATCTACACCCATGTCAGCCACCTTACTACGTGGAAAAGCACCCAGCCAGACATTGCCATGAATTTTATTAGGCAGGGATTTATTTTTGGTATACATGCGATAGCTACACCAACTTAAAAGTAAATATGGTGCCAATAAAAATTGGGCTGGCCAGCGCATGTAACCGCGCCTTGCAGTCAAGACATTCCGCTGAAATACATGATGCTCAAACCCTAAATAAGCAATGGCCACGAGCGATAATGCTACTGCTGTCCAAATAAAAATTGCTGTTAGCAAAACTGAAACCTGATTTGCCAACACAGCAGCCAGCACCATAGCCATCGCTGAAAAGCCATACCTAAACGCCAGCTGCTTCATACGTGCAGTTGGCTTCTGCCAACGCCAGGAAAATGGCTGATCTGGAATTAGGTATATACAAGCAACACCCACTAAGGCGCCTGTCCAGACATCAATAAAATGATGCTGATAAACCAGTAGTACAGAAGCCGCAATAGCAAAAAACCAACCATGCAAAACCATTCGCATAAAACCCCGCAGCTTTTTAGCATATAGCTCCCACAATACAATCAGCAAGCTGATGTGTAAGGAGGGTGCTTGATTATAGGGTTTATCGAACCCCAGCAGGGCGGCTTGTAGCAAGCCGTTGAACCCTTCTGCCTTGGGCACAGCAAATGAAAATTGCAACGGAAATAGCCAAAAACCGATGAGTGAAATAACTGTTGCTAACAAAAGTCTGAACGCATGCCTATCCAACGCGCTGCGTTTGCGAAACAAAAACAGCGAGACTGCATAAAACGCATCTATCGACATATACGGCAACATCAACCAAGGCACAAACGGAATGTGATGTTCCCACGCCTCAACCACCACGCCAATGTCAGAACGCCCGCTGGTAAAGTAATTAAGCCAGCCGTAACTTAAAAAAAAGAAAGGTCCGAGAAACGCCAGCCAGAGCGCGCCGCGCTTCCAAAGAATGGGTGGAGAATTTTTTTTCATGACAGTATGTTCATTAGTATTGTGCACAAATTTTATGCTATCAAAATACGCATAAACACACATCTTCTTAACACATACCCCGCAAGCCTTTGTTTATATGGCTTGCAGGGCATTGATTTTCGCTCGAGGGATTTTTGGCATCATAATTAAAATATTAAAGTGGCTTTTTTTTGGCCAGAGAAACGCTAAAAATCCCCCAAGTATCTGACCACTGATCGATCTTCTCGAATCCGGCGTTCGCCACCAACTGATCCATCTCACGCTGCGTGCGACGGCGCATCACCCAGGCTTTATTTTGGCGGTGGCTGGTAAGCGTTCTAGCTATTAATTCTAATTGCGGATGCCACGGTTGATTGGTGTACACCAAATAGCCGCCTGTCTCTAAAGCCTGATGCACGCCTGACAGTGAGGCTTGAATCGGCGCATTTTCAGGAAATAATTCATATAAGCCAGAAACAATTGCTAGTGTGGGTTTGGGCGTGACTGCGGCAATCGATTGTTCATCAAACGCATCGACTAATTCAAATTGCGCTTTACTTGCCAAGCCGAGTTTTTGTATCAACGCGCGACCGCCAGTTACATTGAGCTCACTGTAATCACGTAGCAAAACGTGGTCTGCGTTTACTGCTAATGCGGCTTCTAACGCGTAGCGGCCGTGGCCTGCGGCAATATCCATCATGCGTACGAGCTTTGCATCTGCACGTAATAAACCTGCCGCTTTTGCCAGCAATGCCTCTATATGTTGCTTGCGTACGCGAATTCCACGCCAGCCAATGGCATTTAAATAGATGCGATCTATGAGTTCGCCCAATGCCCCGCCTATAAAGGTGTTACTGCGCGCATGATTTTCATACACATAATCAAGTGTACTGCCAGAATCGAAGCCAGTTTCAACCCCTAATCGTAAGCCGCGTGATACTTGGCTACCAAAGCGAATGTTGGCTCTGGTGGCTGCAAAATACCAATTTTTTGGGCTTAGGAGTGATAAAGGTTGTTTCAGCTGCTCTGCTTCATTGAAGGTGTAACCTGCAAGGTCGGCATTTTTCAAATCTGGCGAATTAATCGGTTTTGCAAACTGCGCTTCAATAAATTCACGCGCTTTGGCTAGCGGCAAATGACGGTCTTTTTCACCTAAAGTGTCATGAAAAAACCCATCAAACACATGGTACTCCTTGGTGCTAGCGCCTAGTTTTTCATACAATTGCTGCACAGGTTTTTGATGCACTACCCAGTCTTTTCCTGAGACTAAAAATTGTGTAGGCGTGGTGATTGCCGCCGCATCTTTCACTAACCGCTCGGCAGTTTCATACAATTCCAGCAAAATATTCACCGCAATCGGGCGCGTAATTAGCGGGTCATTGTCATAGGACTCAATGCGTTTTTCATCGTGCGTCAGCCATTTAGCTTTCACATAGGAGTTCACAAACGCAAGCGCAGGCACCAGTTTTGTTAAGCCTAATTTTTGCAGCAAGCCAAGCGTGGTACGCGCAAACGGCACATAAAGCTTAACCTTAAGTGCAGGCGAAGCCAAAATCAAACAACGAATATCTGGTGCGTAATCATGCACCCAAGCTGCCGCGATTACGCCACCGACGCTCTGCGCCACCACGGCAATATCCTGCATTTTGTAGCCATATTCACTGCAAATATGCTGTGCAAACACATCGGCATCTTTGATAAAAATCCCAAAGTTTTCTGCATACCCTCGCACGCCCGGCGACTTGCCTAGCCCGCGTGCATCCCACGCGAAACAATCGTATTCTGGCATATTGAGGCTATCTACCACATCTTGCTGGCGTCCTGAATGCTCATGCCCACGGTGGAATAAAATAATCGCGCGTTTATTATTGCTCGTTTGCGAGCCTTGATTTTCACTCGGCCAGTGACGGTAAAAAATCTCCGCACCATCAACTGCGGTAAACGTACGTTCTTGTGCTGCTCTAACCATTTCAACTCCCATTCATAGCGGTTTTAATGTAAGAATGCCATTCTTCATAACTACATGATTAGTTATTTAGTTTTATATGTCAAGTGTTTTGTGAAAGACATTCAACAATTAACGCAATGGGCTAGCAGTTTATTGAAGGGAGAATTTGTTTTGTGCCTAGCCACCACTTTATAGCTACGAAACTTAAAAGATTAACGCTACAAGATTAATGTTTTTTGCGACGTAAAAACGCCATACCCAATGCGCCTAGCAGTAAACCAATCAACAAACCGCCAGCAGCATAATATTGGGTAGCATCTTTCACCGCGTGAAAAATCGGGTTGTCATAAAAGTTTGTGCCAATATGCAGGGCCATAATGCGCCATTTACCGTCATCCCCTTTTGTGACCGTGGCGGTCCAGCGGGTTTTCATTTCGAGATCGCGGCCATCAGTCAATTTGTACTTTTCTACACCATTACCGTACACCAAACCCCAGTTTGGGTTAGCAGGGTCCCCATACAACTGCGTTAATCCATCTGCATTCAGTTGGATATCCAATTTTTTTAAGTAGCCGCCCTCACCAAACCACTCTTTAAAATATGCATCAATGCCTGCTGGCGTAGTGATGACGTTTTGGTTAATCGTAACAACGTGGAGCTTTACATCAAAATATTGCTTCAAATCCCCATATTTTTCTGTATTAATAGCAGTTTCGATGCCTTGTAGTAAGCCACGTAATTCTTGGTGAATGGGGCTGTTTGCAAGCGTTTTCATGCTTTCAGAGTCTAATTTCGGCTCGTCCAACTTTGGCTCTGCTATTGGCTGCATCACAGCCTGCATATTGGTATCCGTATCAATACCACTGACCATCTCTTCTGCATAAATATTGCCTGCCGCCAACATCAAAATGATCGCTAACACTTGCTTTAACATGTTGAATCTCCAGAAAACTACGTATGGTTCAAAATTTTATGGCGCAGAATGACTATCAGCAAATGATAATAGCACCTGCAGCGATTGTCTGCCAGTTGACACGCAGGGTCACACTGTCGCTTTAGATTCTAAGCTAAAGAAAATCTGGTTACCTTAGCCCTCTTCCCAGTCACCGCTCTGCGAGCCTTATAAACAAAGGCCTGCAGGGCATCAATTTTCGCTAGGGTAGTTTTGTGTGCCATTTTCAAAAAAACAACCAATAAAATCAACCCGATTTAACAATTCGTCATTAAATTAATTTACCTAACGATTGCCCACAAATTTCACTTTAACGGCTTATCACGCTTACGTTATTCAGTGTTTTGTGAAATAATTAGCGGCTAACAAAGCACCACTATATAAAGGCAAAAACCCATGGATGATAACAAAGCTAAAGCCCTCTCCGCAGCCCTTGCACAAATTGAAAAACAGTTCGGCAAAGGTTCCATCATGCGCATGGGAGATAGCGATATTGGCGAAGATATTCAAGCCGTTTCAACTGGCTCGTTAGGCTTAGACATTGCTTTAGGCATTGGCGGCTTGCCGCGCGGCCGCGTAATTGAAATTTACGGTCCAGAATCTTCAGGCAAAACAACGCTTACCTTATCAGTCATCGCAGAAATGCAAAAATTGGGAGGCGTTGCTGCTTTTATTGATGCGGAACATGCGCTAGACCCGCAATATGCTGCAAAATTGGGCGTTAACGTGCCAGATCTTTTAATTAGTCAGCCAGACACAGGCGAACAAGCACTTGAAATCGTCGATATGCTCGTGCGCTCAGGCTCTGTTGATATTGTAGTCATCGACTCCGTTGCTGCCCTCACGCCGCGCGCTGAGATTGAAGGCGAAATGGGCGATTCACACATGGGCCTGCAAGCACGCTTGATGTCTCAGGCCTTGCGTAAACTTACAGGCAACATCAAACGCACGAATACGATGGTCATCTTCATCAACCAAATCCGCATGAAAATCGGCGTGATGTTCGGTAACCCGGAAACGACCACGGGCGGTAACGCCCTAAAATTCTACGCTTCTGTGCGTTTAGATATTCGTCGCACCGGCGCCATTAAAAAAGGTGACGAAGTCACTGGTTCTGAAACACGCGTTAAAGTGATTAAAAACAAAGTGGCTCCGCCGTTCAGACAAGCAGAGTTTGACATCATGTATGGTGAAGGTATTTCACGTTTGGGCGAAATCATTGAATTAGGCTCAAATCTGAAATTTGTAGAAAAAGCCGGTGCTTGGTATAGCTACAACGGCGAAAAAATAGGCCAGGGCAAAGAAAATGCCAAAGAATATTTGCGCGAGCACCCAGCGATTGCGGCAGAAATTGAAGCTAAAATCCGTGCAAACGCCAAACAACTGGCTGAAGGCATGACAGCAGCGCGTACTGAAGACGATTAACCTAGGGATGACTAAACATAAAGTTTCAGCCTAAAAGCTTGCGCCAGCGTGCGCTGGATTATCTTGGTAAGCGCGAGTATTCATACGTAGAACTCGCGCAAAAACTAAAAGCTTTTGCAGAAGAGTCTGATGACAGCGCTGGGGATGAGCAAATCGCAGCGATTTTAGAGGATTTCAAAAAACGCGGATGGTTAAGCGATGCTCGCTTTACCGAACAATTGGTACATGCGCGTAAAGCTAAATTTGGCAGTGCAAAAGTAGCCAATGAATTGCGTGAAAAAGGCGTCGCGGATGATTTAATTGCTGACGCGGTTGAAAAGTTAAAAGAAACAGAAATGGAAAATGCGCTAGCCATTTGGCGCAAAAAATATAAATCTAGCCCACAAAGCCGTGAAGAATGGGCAAAGCAAGCCAGATTTTTACAAAGCCGTGGTTTTGGTTTTGATGTGATAAAAAAGGTATTAAATAGCACCCGGGACGAAGATAATCGGTAGGAGCGCAATTTATTGCGCAAATTGCGCACTATCAAACATCGTTTTAGCGCAATAAATTACGCTCCTATAAAAAAACATAATACATAAACAAATGACAATTAAAATAAGTAACAACCCAAGCAGCAACGAAATCCGCAAGGCCTTCCTCGATTTCTTCGCCTCTAAAGGCCATGAAGTCGTCGCATCAAGCTCGCTCGTACCACATGGCGACCCTACTCTGCTTTTCACAAACGCAGGGATGAACCAATTCAAAGATGTGTTCTTGGGCTTTGACAAACGTTCATACACGCGTGCAACTTCAAGCCAAAAATGTGTACGTGCAGGCGGCAAGCATAACGACCTTGAAAACGTAGGTTACACCGCGCGCCATCATACTTTCTTTGAAATGTTGGGCAACTTCAGCTTTGGCGATTATTTCAAAGAAGATGCCATTAAATATGCCTGGGAGCTACTTACCGACGTATTTAAATTACCAAAAGACAAACTCACCGTCACGGTGTATGCCGATGATGACGAAGCGTACG
>JBARQL010000157.1:0-4384 GCA_049643685.1 Methylotenera sp. | reverse complement strand
CTTAAGATTCTCATTTTTTCGGTTTACCTTTATTTAGCCTGCTTCACGATTTAGCCGTGCTTCACGCGGTCTTACTTAATTGCTTTTTTTATTGGGTTTAGCCGCTGATTAAGGATAGTTTACAAGTCTTTCAGGCAACTTGGGAATAGCTCCTTTGGGCACGCTTTTTCCCGAGGGCTTTTTAGCACCTTTTGAAGCCACGCCGTTATTGGCTTGCAGGGCATTGTAAAAGATTGTTGTAAAATAGTTATTTTTTGAATAGGTTTTTATTTCGATTTTTGGGTTTTAAAGTTCGTTCCACTCAGAACGGCGGAAGTTAGGAGGGGAACCTAATACCAACTTGGTTTTGACTTTAACTCCCCTGCTGTAGCGCCTAGAGGCGAAAAAATAAAATCAATCGAGACTGACCCCATTGATTTGCGCATTCAACTGAGATTAAATTTATTGGATTGAATTTAGAAATTGAGTGTTCTAATTTGGTCGTGCATTTGATCAACTAACTTTTGTAGTTTTTCTGTAGTGCCATGCACCACCTTCACATTGCGGTCATTAGCTTGTGTACCCGCGTCAATTTCGGTTAAATGCGATTGAATAAATTTCATTTGCGCACGGTGCAATTCAATATCCACTTGTTTTACACCACCCAGTTTAGTAGAAGCTTCAATTCCACGCAAAAATTCTTGCGTGGCACTGCGTAAGTTGCTATTTCTATTTTCAACGCTGGTGCGTGCACTTTCAGTAAATTCACTTAATTGATGTGTGTTGCGGCTTACCTCTTGTGCTGATTGATCTAAAGTACGTGCTAGCCGCTGAAAAGCCTCTAATAATTTGTTGGTGGAAGTCGCAATATCGCCAATTTCATCGTTATTCTTTTGTTGTAATCGACATGTTAAATCTCGGCGCGTGGCAACGTCAGTTAAAGCTAGGCTCACGTCGCGCAATGGCACAGCAACGTTGCGATGACTGTAATAAGCCATGCCCAACACGCCTAAAAAGCCTAATGCGGCCAGCGCCAAACCCACTTTAATGAGCTGGTCGGTCAACTGTTGTGAAGATTTGGCGCGGGTTAATGTTTGATTCGAGACAGTAGTCACTAATACATCTAGCTCAGCATCCATTGCCTTAGCGCTTTTACTAAAATCCGATAAAGCACTGCGTGCTGCATCCCAATTCACTTCTGGTTGGCGCATGATATCTACAAATTGATTGGTAAATGCCTCCTGTTTTACACTGATTGCGGCTAACGCAGCATCGTGAGTCTGAAACTCAGCTAAACCACGTAATTTGGCAATATCCTGCTGCATTGCCACCATCGAGTTTTGGTGATGTTGTGCAAACATGGCTTGGTCGTTGGTGGCATATAATTCATAAAGTTGGTTTGTTTGTGTTTGCACGTGGCTTTTTAAGCTTGATACCGCAATTAAACCTGGTATTTTTTCTTGGGCAAGAGCAAGCGTCGTGGCCTCAATCTTTTTGCCATTAAAATAAGTTAAAGCAGCAAAAGCCAGCAGCAATATAAAGCCAACAATGTAGCCGAATAAGATTTTTTGTGTAACGTTAAGTTTCATGCGATGTCCTAGTGCTTTTGAAGTTTAGAATGCTTCTACTGAACTTAGTCGTCAGACTGGGCTTATCCTTACAAAATAAATCAAAGAGGTTAGCTCAGTCTTGATTGATTTTATTTTTTCGCCTCTAGGCACGACGGCAAGGGAAGTTAAGATCAAAAGCACGTTTGAAATTTTGTTAATTTTTATTGATAAAACCGCCTGTTTTACCCTTATCTTATTTCGATGCTCTGGAAGCCTTGTAAATAAAGGCTTCCAGAGGCATAAATTTCTCTCGGGCATAAAATCATCAAAAAATGGCTTTTTTGCAAGAGTCATTCGTTGTATTTTTTCGGCTGGATGGGCACTAATCTGTTAAAATTTCGGCTTATTTAAATCGATGAATTTTTGCCCGATATTCCATGAGCCAATCTAACTCCAGCCCTCAAATGGCTTGCCTGCGTGGCAGCGCCGCTTTATCTCAATTTCGTATTGATAAAATTCAAACTCAGCTAAGCCTGCAGGGCGCGAACATTAAGCATTTGTATGCGGAGTTTCGTCATTTTATCTGGGTTGAAAATAATGGTGCAGATGTTGCCTTAAGTGCTGCTCAGCAAGATACTTTAAAGCAGATTTTGACTTACGGCCCGACCTTGCAAGTTGAAGACCCGCAAGGCGAACTGCTTGTGGTGATTCCGCGCATTGGCACCATTTCACCTTGGGCTTCGCGTGCGACGGATATTGTTCAACACTGTGGGCTAGAGACTGTGCGGCGTGTGGAGCGCGGTATTGCTTATTTTGTGCAAACCAAAAATGGCGAAAAACTCACGCAGGAAGAACGCAAACGATTATTGCCATTGATTCATGACCGCATGACTGAAACGGTAATTACCAGTTTGGATGATGCCGCGAAACTTTACCATGCCGATGCACCTAAGCCACTCAGCACGGTGGATATTTTGCAGGGTGGTAAACAAGCGCTGGCAAAAGCCAATAGCGATATGGGGTTGGCGTTGTCACCCGATGAAGTGGATTATTTGTTTGATAATTTTACCAAAATTCAGCGTAACCCCACCGATGTTGAACTCATGATGTTCGCGCAAGCCAACTCTGAGCATTGCCGCCATAAGATTTTTAATGCGGACTGGGTGATTGATGGCGCGCAGCAAGAAATGTCGCTATTCGGCATGATACGTAATACACATAAGCTCAACCCTGGTAGCACGGTGGTGGCTTATTCTGATAACTCTTCTATCGTGGCTGGTCAAAATTCAGGTGAAAAAACCAAGCGTTTCTATCCACGTGAAAATGGTGCGTATTGCTATATCGAAGAAGAAATGCATTACTTAATGAAGGTGGAAACGCATAATCACCCAACCGCGATTTCACCATTTGCTGGCGCGGCAACTGGCGCAGGTGGCGAGATTCGTGATGAAGGTGCAACGGGTAGCGGCTCAAAACCTAAGGCCGGTTTAACGGGTTTTTCAGTTTCAAATTTAAATATCCCTAATTTTCAGCAACCGTGGGAAGCGAATGATTATGGTCGTCCTAGCCGCATTGCATCACCATTCCAGATTATGATAGATGGCCCACTCGGTGGCGCGGCGTACAACAACGAGTTTGGTCGCCCGAATATTGCGGGGTATTTCCGTACTTTTGAGCTGGAATCACTGGATTCAAATGGAAACGCCGAGATGCGCGGCTACCATAAGCCCATCATGTTGGCGGGTGGTTTAGGGAATATTTCAGCAAAACATTCTAAAAAGAACCCGATTCCAGCAGGTGCTGCTTTAGTGCAACTGGGCGGTCCGGCGATGTTGATTGGCCTTGGTGGCAGCGCGGCTTCCAGTATGGATACTGGCAGTAATATTGAGAATTTGGATTTTGACTCAGTACAACGCGGCAACCCAGAGTTGGAGCGCAGAGCACAGGAAGTGATTGACCGTTGCTGGCAGCTCGGCGACGCAAACCCAATTTTGAGCATTCATGACGTAGGCGCTGGCGGTATTTCAAATGCTTTTCCTGAGCTAGTGAATGATACAGGCGTGGGCGCGACTTTTCAATTACGCGATGTGCATAATGAAGAACCAGGTATGTCGCCACGTGAACTTTGGAGCAACGAAGCGCAAGAGCGTTACGTGATGGCGATTGCGCAAGAAGATCTGCCACGCTTTAAAGCCATTTGCGAACGTGAGCGTTGCCCATTTGCTGTGGTGGGTGTGGCGACTGAAGCGCGTCACTTAACGGTAGCAGACAGCTATTTTGGCAACAAGCCCGTTGATATGGAAATGTCGGTATTGCTCGGCAAGCCACCCAAAATGACACGCGATGTAAAAAGCATCAATAAGAAATTTAAAGCATTTGACACCAGTAAAATTGATTTAAAAGAGGCCGCAGCACGTGTGCTGAGATTGCCAGGTGTAGCGGATAAAACTTTCTTGATTACCATTGGTGACCGCTCGGTCACAGGCTTAGTCGCGCGTGAGCAAATGGTGGGGCCTTGGCAAGTGCCGGTGGCCGATGTGGCCGTAACGCTGGCGGGTTATGAAACCTATGTGGGTGAAGCATTTGCCATTGGCGAAAAAGCGCCGTTGGCACTCATCAACGCGCCTGCATCTGGTCGTATGGCGATTGGCGAAGCCATTACCAATATCGCCGCTTGTTTGATTGATGATTTAAGCGTGCTGAAACTTTCTGCTAACTGGATGGCGCCAGCAGGCCATGCGGGTGAAGATGCGGCTTTATTTGAAACAGTAAAAGCAGTCGGCATGGAGCTTTGCCCACAATTGGGAATCAGCATTCCTGTCGGTAAAGATTCCATGAGTATGAAAACCGTGTGG
>JBARQL010000156.1:0-5830 GCA_049643685.1 Methylotenera sp. | reverse complement strand
CGCAATAGATAGCAACATCTACTAAATACGCCCTTCAATGCTGATTTGTTTTAATTATGCTAACAAAAAAGTATAATCACACCATGAACATTCAAACCTATATGCAAAACATTGGCATTGAAGCGCGTAAGGCTTCACGCTTGATGGCGAGTGCTGATACTATTCAAAAAAACAATGCGTTAAACGCGATTGCTAAGGCGATTTTGCGTGAAAAAGATGCGCTGCTGGCGGCCAACAAGCTTGATTTAGATGCGGCGCGCGCGAATGGTTTAGGGCCTGCGATGCTAGAACGTTTGGCGATTAGCGAAAAAACCATTGCCAGCATGGCGGAAGGTTTGCAGCAAATTGCCACGCTACCAGACCCAATCGGTGAAATGAGTAATTTTAAATACCGCCCAAGCGGCATTCAAATTGGGCAAATGCGCGTGCCACTTGGCGTGATTGGTATTATTTATGAAGCACGCCCAAACGTGACGGTGGATGCGGCTGGGCTGTGCATTAAGTCTGGCAATGCGGCGATTTTGCGCGGCGGTAGCGAGGCGATTCACTGTAACCAAGCCTTAGCTAAACTGGTGCATGAAGGTTTACAGGCGGCAGGCTTGCCAACTTCTGCCGTGCAAGTAGTGGAAACAACAGACCGCGCGGCGGTAGGCGAGCTCATCACAATGAAGCAATATGTGGATGTGATTGTGCCACGCGGTGGCAAGAGTTTGATTGAGCGCATTAGCAACGATGCGCGGATTCCTGTGATTAAGCATTTAGATGGTAACTGCCATGTGTATGTGGATGACGATGCGGACTTTGATAAAGCCTTGCGGATTTTAGAGAACAGTAAAACGCAGCGCTTGGGCACTTGCAACACGGCGGAATCTTTACTCATTGCACGCTCTGTAGCCAAAGCAATGTTGCCGAAATTGGCTGATATGCTCACCAAACACGGCATTGAAATTCGCGGCTGTGCAGAAACATGCGCGTTAGTGAAAAATGCCAAACCAGCGACGGACGAAGATTATTACACTGAATATTTAGCGGCGATTATCTCATGCAAAGTAGTCAGCGGCCTGGATGAGGCGATTGCGCACATCAACCAACATTCTAGCCAACATACTGAAGCGATTGTGACAGAAAACTACACCAAAGCACGCCGATTTTTACGAGAAGTTGATTCCAGCAGCGTGATGGTGAATGCCAGCACGCGCTTTGCGGATGGCTTTGAATACGGCTTAGGGGCTGAAATCGGCATCTCAACCGACAAGCTGCATGCGCGTGGCCCAGTGGGCTTAGAGGGGCTCACTTCACTTAAATATATCGTACTGGGAGATGGGCAAGTTCGCGCTTAGCTAAACACATATAAGCTGCAAGCTATCGCAAATCCTTCAATGAGCATCCCTGCAATCGGCATCTTAGGCGGCACCTTCAACCCAATTCATTTTGGGCATTTGCGCATGGCTGAAGAATTGGCTGAATCACTTCACCTAAAAGAAGTGCGCTTCATTCCTTCAGCCAACCCACCACACAAAACTGCGCCTTCAGTGGCTGCTGAACACCGCGCCGCGATGGTGCAATTGGCGATTAACGACAACCCCAAGTTTAAGTTTGATGACCGAGAGCTTCACCGAACGGGGGCATCGTACACCATCGATACGCTATTGAGTTTACGTGACGAACTTGGCACGCACACCAGCATCTTGTTGTTCATGGGTAACGATGCATTTACAAAATTTAACACTTGGCACCGCTGGCAAGAAATCTTGACTCAATGCCATATTTGCCTTGTGGCTAGGCCATACAACGCCTTACAAAAGCCTGAAAACTTATCTAAGTTACTTGAATCCTACCTACAACAGCATTACACTGAAAACGCCGAGGATTTACTAACTGAATCGTGTGGGTTAATCACCATGCAAAAAACAACCGCTTTAGATATTTCATCTACCGCTATACGTGATGCGCTACATCATCAACATTCAGCACGCTATTTAGTGCCTGATGGTGTGCTTGAATATATTGATCGTCACCAACTTTACAGCACTTAAACTTTACCGCCGAATATTTTATTCAATATTAAGAAGGTTACCCATGCTAAAACAATCTATTTCAAAAAAATTGTCAGTACTATTAATCGCCGCTTTAGCCGTTATTACAACCGCTTGCGGCACTAATCCCGTGACTAAGAAAAAAGAGATTCAGCTTGTATCCGAGTCACAGGAAATCTCGATTGGCAAGCAGAATTACTCGCCTGCGCGGCAATCACAAGGGGGAGATTACATTATTGACCCAGAACTGACTGCTTATGTGCAAAGCGTGGGCGACAAGTTAGCTGCAGTCGCAGATCGTAAATTGCCTTATGAATATGCAGTGATTAATGATTCAACCCCTAACGCTTGGGCGATGCCTGGTGGCAAGATTGCCTTTAACCGCGGGCTACTTTATGAACTCAATAGCGAAGCTGAACTAGCCTCTGTAATGGGACATGAAATGGTGCATGCCGCCGCCCGCCACGGCGCAAAAAGTATGGAACGTGGCATTTTTATGCAAGGAGCGATGATTGCAGTGGGTATTGGTGCGCAAAACACAAATTACGCCAATTTGATAGTAGGTGGTGCACAGCTAGGCGCAGCCCTCACCATGAGTAAATATGGTCGCGATGCTGAAAGTGAATCGGACCTATATGGCATGCAATACATGAAAAAAGCCGGCTACGACCCCACAGCGGCGGTCGCCTTACAAGAAACCTTTGTGCGCTTAAGTGCCGATCGTAAAAGTAATTTTATTGAGGGTTTATTTGCCAGTCACCCGCCTTCTCAAGAGCGTGTAGATGCCAACAAAGTAACCCTTGCAAAAGTGGGTGCAGGCGGTGAGTGGGGTAAAGAAATTTATGCGCAGAAGGTTGCTAAATTAAAGTCTACCCAAGCGGCCTACAAAGCCTATGACGACGGTGTAAAAGCATTGGTTGCGAAAGATACCGCTAAAGCCACCGCTCTTGCCAACCAGGCCATTAAAGGCGAACCGCGTGAGGCGCGCTTTCAAGAGCTTTTAGGTGACATTGCATTAACGCAGAAAAAGCCGCAAGAGGCCTTAAGTTATTACGACAAAGCGATTAAATTGCAGCCTGATTACTTTAAACCGCACGTACAAAGCGGCATTGCTTTATTTAATATGGGTAAAAAAGCAGAAGCTGAGCCATTTTTAAAACGTGCCAATGAGCTGCTACCTACCGCCCCTGGCCACGCATTACTTGGGGAAATTGCTGAAGAACGTGGCGATATTGATACGGCACTGCAACATTATTCTGTAGCCGCCGGCTCAAATTCTGATTATGGGAAAGAGGCCAACGCTCGCGGTGTGCGCTTAGATTTACCACGCAACCCTGCTAAGTACCTTCAATCGGGCGCGGTAGCAGACAATTCTGGCAATTTATTCGCCGTCGTGCAAAACAACACCGATGTGCCTGTTGGCCGCGTCCAAGTGCGTGTAGTGAAATATGATGGCAAAACTGGCCGTGCCATTGCCCAAAGTGCGCCGATGACCATTACAGGTGGAGTTGCCCCGGGCAAACGCAACCAAATTGCGATTGGTGAAAAAGTTGCCACACCGCAAGAAGCACAGCTTTATAAAGTGGTGGTTGAAGCCGCAGAGTTGGCGAAGTAGAAATCGTTAAATTCCGTCTATTTCTCTGGTCATCTTATTTCGATGCCCTGGAAGCCAGGTAAATAAAGGCTTGCAGGGCGTTGTTTTTCTCTCGATGGATTTTCAGGTGTAAAAACCATAAAAATAGTCTTAAAGATTAGTATTTTCCCGATTAAATTTCACTTCCCCTTGCCAATTCACCACACTTAAACAAGGCGCTTCAATGCGCGCTTGCAAACTACTTAAATTCTCTGCAAACATCGGCATATTCGGATCAATTTGATTAGCTACCCAACCTGCAAGCACTAATCCACGGGCTTGGAGCGCTTCGACGGTCAGCAAAGCATGGTTAATGCAACCCAGCTTGATGCCTACGACTAAGATAATTGGAATGTTTAACTGTAAAGCCAAATCTGCCAGCGTTTGCGTTTGATTGAGTGGCACCATAAAACCACCTGCACCTTCTACAATCACCACCTCAGCCACAGCAGTCAGTTGTTGATAAGCACTTTCTATCAGCTCTAAGTTAATTGTCATTCCTGATTGTTCAGCCGCAATATGCGGAGCGATGGCCGGTAAGAAACGGTAAGGATTGATGAACTCGATAGGCACAGTCACATTGCTGACGCGTTGCAGAGCCTGTACATCCTCATTCATCCACTCGCCCTGTTGGTTGACTTCACAACCAGAAGCGATTGGTTTCATGCCTACGGTTTTTAAACCAAGTTGCACGAAATGTTTCATCAAACTGCTCGCGATATAGGTTTTCCCAACGTTGGTATCTGTACCGATGATGAAATATGACTGCGTCATAAGTTTTTATCGACTTCTAGGTTTAAAAGTCACGGGCGATACACCATCCTCAAACTTAGGCTTATCTTTGCCACGCCACGCATGGCCATACACCACTTCAAACGTCGCTGGCAACTTGCCACCAGCCGATTTTGAGCCCAGCCTAAACTGCTCATAATTCGCTTCTAATTGCTGTAAAAAACCACGGCCTAACAAGCCGCGCGCGCGGCCATCCGTAGCGTTATGTGCGCCTATGCTTTTAAGGTCGCGCATCACGCTTTTAACGTCGTCGTAAGTCAAGGTAAATCGCTCAACGTCCAGTACTGGCGCGCTAAACCCTGCACGTATCAAGGCATCACCAATATCATGCATATCGATAAATCTGCTGACACTTGTAAATCTGCTAACGCCGACAGGCCTGCTGTCGCTCGCAAAACGGCTCTCACTCGTTACACCTGCTTGTGTGCGAGTTGCAGCGCGTAATTCTTTTAACGTATCTGGACCAAAAGTACTGAACATCAACAGCCCTTCTGGTTGCAACACGCGATGAAATTCTTGCAAAGCCGCATCTAAGTCATTGCACCATTGAATCGCCAGGTTTGACCACACCAAGCCCACGCTGGCATTCGCTAATGGCAACGACTCAATGTCTGCACACAATAAATTCGATTTTGTACCACCAAAGACAGATTTGACTTGATGCATGAAGCCGGCATTAACACTTGTACTACGCGTTTTTTGCAACATCGGCAAAGCAAAATCGAGCGAGATCACTTGAGATTTGGAAAAACGCTTTTGCAAGGCATGGCTGGCAAGCCCAGTGCCACAACCCGCGTCCAGTATGGTGTGTGGGTTAATCTTGACCAAATCTAAGCGGCTAAGCATTTCTTCACGCACTTGCTTTTGCAGTATGGCGGCCGCATCGTAGGTCTCTGCCGCACGCCCAAATGAGGCGCGTGCACGTGCTTTATCGATATGATAACTATCCGTTATTTTGGTTTGCATTATGGATTGACTGGTTCTAAAAACTGAACCAAAGCTTCTATAAACTGTTCTTGATGCGATAAAAATGGAGCATGGGCAGAACCTGCCATCACACGTAAAAAGCCCGCCGGCAGGTTTTGCATCATCCAATGTGCCGCTTGCACAGGCGCCAAATTATCGCGGTCGCCGTGAATCAATAAGGTCGGCTTTCTTAGATGTTGTACTTCTTCGCGTAAATCGGTTTCCAATAAAATTTGCAAGCCATGCCGAATGGCTTGCGTATTAGCCGCAGGGCGTTCTAAAAATTTATGATGTAATATTTTAATGGTTTTTCTGGCGTCTTTCGCCCCCATACATTGTAACGTGATGTTTTGTAACATGGTTTTTTGATAATCCTGATTCACATTGAGTGCAAAATCATCAA
>JBARQL010000155.1:0-1598 GCA_049643685.1 Methylotenera sp. | reverse complement strand
GCAAATGGTGGAAAAGAAGGTAATCTTTACCTTAATATTAGTTTTCTGCCTCACCGACTGTTCCGCGTACTTGATCACGATCTTTATATAGATTTACCCATTACACCATGGGAAGCAGTGCTAGGCGCGACCGTCAAAGTACCCACGATGGAGGGTGCGGTAAATCTTAAAGTACCCGTAGGCTGTAAAAGCGGCCAAAAACTTCGCATCAATAAACGTGGCATGCCGAAGCATAATCAAGAACATGGTGATCTTTATGCAGTAACGCAAATAGTTGTTTCTGCCAACCCATCAGAACAAGAGCTTGCGCTGCTTAAGCAGTTAGCAGAAGTTTCTACATTCAACCCACGCGCACATTTTGGATAGGATAGTCGCCATGAATATCAAACATTCTGAACAAATGTGGCTGGATGAGCAGCATGAAGTCTCGCTAGATGAGTTGGTTGAATTATCAGGACTTACACTGGAAGAGTTACACCAGCTGGTGGATAGCGGTGCGCTGATACCCAACCAATCAAGTGAAGCAGTTTGGCATTTTAACAGCCATTGCGTCATATCAATTCGCACGCTTTCACGCCTCAAGCAAGATTTTGAGCTGGAACCCAATGCATTGGGTTTATTGCTGGTTTTTCTGGAACGTATCAGAGCACTTGAGCTTCAATTAAGTAAGCATTAATCAATCTGAATAAAGCGAGGATTTGCTCAGATTAACGCCTGTGATACCAATGCATATGGTTGGTATTCTGGTGCTTATGCCGACTTCTATAATATATCAAAAGCTACATGAGAAAAGCTGGCGTCCCCACGGGGATTCTAGATTCGACGCCATTTTGATTGCTACTCTAGCAAACACGCGGGTTAAAGAGCATTCGACTACGATAAAAAGCTAAATAAGTGCCACTTTCAGTACCACCTAATTCCTGTAAAAATTGATAAGAAATTATAGCAAATAACATTTGTTGGTATTTTTTATATTTAAGTCTGGAATTTATAGCGTCCAGCTTTTTATTTTGTCGGTGTTGGTTTTCATTTATGAAATTCTAGCACGGACAATTGCTGCTTGCTAAAGGTATGAAAATAACTAATTAAATCACTTTAATGGCAATTGTTACGTGTTGTTTCAATGTTTTAAACCTGAACAGGCTAGGAGAATATTGAAGTTATCAATTTTTCGAGCTAGTGCATATTTAGTAGGTATTCACGCGTATTGCGTATTGAGTTCGAGATTATGTCTTTTATCCGACTTAGGCTGACATCATAATATTACCCCAACAAACGAATTTTTAGCATTTCATAAGGTGTTCTTCCTGCATGTGCAGTATGCGGCCTAAGGAGGTTGTAGTAGCTTTCCCACTGAGCTAATTTTTCTCTTAAATTAACGTCACCCTCATAATCCAGCATTTGGTAAAACTCTCGCTGATCTGTGAGATGTGAACGCTCAACCTTGCCGTTGAGCCTTGGCGTTGCAGGCTTAATATATACATGCAGCATGCCTAAATCAGAAACGTGCCATTGAAACTTGGTTTGAAATTCATGACCATTGTCAGTTCGGATCGTCTTAATTCTGAAGGGAAATTTCTCAACAACATAATTGATAA
>JBARQL010000154.1:0-26984 GCA_049643685.1 Methylotenera sp. | reverse complement strand
CGCACCTCATGCCCTTGCGCCACCAACCATGCCGCCATTTCTCCCGAGTATTTGCCTATACCAGTAGGTTCTGGCGCAAAATTAGCACTGTAAAGTAGTATTTTCATGGTCTAATTCTTGCCCGTCGCGGCGCGTTCCAACTCATCGACCTTGAGTACGATCATGTATTCATAGATGGACTGCAGAATGGAGTAGCGCAAACCTGCACGCCCATCCAGAAAGCCTCGCTTTACGAAATACAACAACAGAAATTTCACCAATGGACGCAAAGGCAAACGGTAGAACAACTCTTTCTGATGAAAACGTCGTTCGTGGAAATCTTTGGCAATAAAAGCCTTGGCGAAAGAAAATCCTTCATTCTGACGGCGGTTAAACACAATCTGCTCAGCCTCTAACCTGCTGTAGGAGTTATGTCGATCCAACCAGTGCCCAATCCCCTTACTGAATGGAAAGTGGTCGAGAAATCCTTGCATTTGCCCAACCTGCCCATCAGCCAGCGAAATCGGATTTACCAGTCGCTCATAACGAATTTTCTCAGGACGGAACAGGCGCATATAAAAGGGTGAAGCCTGCACATGCTTAAGCCATGTACCCTCAAAAAAATCTCGCCGCTGAACACGGAAAGCTACCGTATCTGCTGGCGATTTTGCCGAGACATGTACCGCAGCAATCAATTCTGGCGTCATACGCTCATCCGCATCGATGTAAAACACCCACTGATGCTTGAATGGAATATTCTGCACCCCCCAGTTCTGGTGTGCGGCCCAGTTATCAAAAGGCCGCCTGGTTACCTTGGCGCCAAAAGCCTCGGCGATTTCCACCGTTTTATCCGTACTCATGGAGTCATAAACATGTATATCATCGCTCCATGCAACAGACTCCAGACAACCGGGAAGGTCTTGCTGTTCATTTTTAGCAAGGATGAGTACTGAAATGCCTATCATTAGTCAAGTTTTCTTATTAGTGAATCTTTGTCAAATCTGTTGCAATACATTCTCTGTAATGTCGCAAAAAATCCTGTGCTGCATTATGCCAGTCATATTTTCTTGCTCCTTCTCTGGCGTTATTAGAAATAGATTCTGCCCGACCATCATCAAGTGTCAGCAGGTTGAGTAAAACAGATTGATCCATACCTTTTCCGTCAAAATTTAAAAAGAAACCCGACTTCCCTGCCTTTATAAATGAATTAAGCGGAATTATGTTTCGACAAACAACAATCAGGCCAGCAGCCATTGCCTCAATAAGGCTCAATCCAAAGCCTTCGTGTTCGCTCGCAGTGATATAAACACCTCGTTCGTCCAGCTCTTTTAGCAACGCATTATCATCAAGAAACGGTTCAAATCTGACGTTACCATCTAAACCGAGGTCATAAACCTTGCGTTTCAATTCATCTAATATATTATCAAAATCACGACCACAGATCATCAGATCAACCGGATGCCCAACTTTTATCGCCTCAGCAGCATAATCAATAACCAGATCAACACGTTTGTTCTTTGACAGACGTCCCCAGTAAATCCAACGATCAGTACTTTTCTCTTGCCAAGGCAACACCCGACTGAATTTTTCCACATCTACCCCGTTGCTACATAACACTACGCGATCACTATACTCGCGAAAATAAGCCTCATCTCCAACGCTACTGGCGAGAACTCGGCGATAGTGACACAAGGAAGAGCGCAACAAAGTCTTTTCATAAAAAGTCTTAAACAACTCATGCTTGGCAGTATGGTGAAAGCCACCATGCGTACTCAGCACCGCAGGCACTTGGCCACACGAAAACCGAACGTTTGCTGTTATTGCAAGCAGTTGAGGGTCATGCACATGCAGCAAGTCATAGTCCCTAGCCAAATCCTTCAGTGCTGGCGCCCAGCCCATGAATCGATTGCCATGCAAGGGGATGCGAAAAACTTTTACTCCCTTAACATCTTCTGTAGACATATGGAGGTTATTTTTGGAAACATGCGCCACATCCATTTGGACACCAAGCTGATTAACTCGCAATGCAAGCTCTAGCACAACGGCTTCTATCCCGCCTATTTGTGGAAAAAAAACAGGAGTTATTGCAAGAATTTTCATATTCAATAAGTCTAGGCTTTTTCTACTGTGAGATAGAATTCAATATTATCAACAATATTAAGAAAGAAGGTTTTAAGCAGGGTTTTGAATGGTAAATATTTCCTGGGACCAACCGTACTTAATTTAACCAAATCAACCCGAAACCTGACCTTTGTATAAAAGTTATATTTTGAGTACTTCCCGGCATCACTAAAATAATCCATTGAGTTTTCGGTAAAAAACCTTTTATGAGTGATGTCAGTAAACGCTGCCTTGCTAGCATAATATGGTACGGATATCTCAACTGTAGCGGACGGCTTAGAAATCCTATAAATTTCCTCCATCGCCTTGATCACATTATCAAGATGTTCGAGCACATCATTACAGAGTACGTGATCGAATTGGTTGTCATCGAGTGGCCATGGGTAAACATCCAAATCAAAAATAGCATCAACCCCTTCGTTTTGACAAATATCCACATTCTTCCAGTGGATAGTATCCGAACTTTTTTTGACATCCTTACCACAACCAAGATTTAATGCAGATTTCATGAAATATCTCCAATTTAAATAAACCTTCTAATCTAACTTTTCCCCCAATTCATTTTGCTGCGAGTTCTTAATGGCTTTGCTGGATTACCTACGTAAACAGTCCAAGCTAATAATCTGCCAAAAGCAACAGCTCTTGCACCTAATACTGCTCCCTCTTCGATTACGCAACCAGGACCAACAAATGATTCAGCAGCAATCCAAACCAACGACCCCACATGGATAGGGCGAGTAATCAACTGAAAATCAGGGTCATCAATATTGTGTGATCCGGCGCATAAATATGCGCCTTGTGACACTAGCGCTAGTTTACTAATTTTAATTAGCGCCTGATTGTAGCAATTCACATTTTCCGCAATGAGTGCGTGATCTTCCATCTCAAGATTACTCGGCAACCACACTCTGGCAGAACCCCTGACATCTGATCTTTTTCCCATACGAGCACCAAAAAGTCGTAAAAGTAAACGACGCCATGGATGCATAGATGCAGGTGTCCATGACGCAAATAACTTCCAAACGAAAATCCAGACAAACCTAACCATCCTGTTTTTAAAAGAAAAACTAGGCCCACCATCCAAAGGAGACAAATTTGATTCGCTTACAGGAATTGGATCTTTACCATGCACGATTTAATGCTCTTCCATTTAAAAATTTATAAAACCACTTCGAGATGCCGCCAAATTACCAACCAACAGTCACGCACTCTGACCACAATACAAGATCACTGGTAGAAAGTACTACAAATGTTTCAAAGGTTTTACGAATGCTCTCCAACCTGCACCGCCAAGAGCTCTGCCGGATCATCCTGAACGCCAAAATTGTAAAAGGGAATTTCTGGATGAGATGTTCTTGCAACTTCAACGCCCATTTTGTCGTATTCAACGCCTACAACTGCATAGCCTGCGGAAGCGATTTGCGAACATAGCGTACCATTACCCGCCCCAAGATCAAGTACTTTCTTGACCCCCAATTGTTTCAGAACTGCAAGAATTTGTGGGGCGATGTATCCACAAAATTGAGGGCTTTCTGACGAGGACCAGCCATAATCATTTACAACATTTTCAGTCATATATAAATTCCTAAAGTTAAATCAGTGAATTCGCGAATGAGCCCAACCACAAACTGCCACTAGAGCTAGACAATTGAATTACTTCTCAAAAATATTTCCACCGTATTTATCAGGCTTTCGCCACAGCATCCACTCTAAAGCCCATCAAAAGTAACTTTAGCTTATTACGCCATTATTGCAACGACCATCTGCTTCAATCGCTAACCATTGTGTAGGGTCTTTTCTGCACCTTGTAAGGTATCGCTGTTTACAATACCAACTCAGTCCGTCTCGATCTCTCGCCGTACATTCACTTTATCGGATATTAGCACAGACAGCCTCAATCTAGTGCCTCAGCTTCGGCGATTGTCAAACATCGTCCAATTCTTTCCACTAATCAGCGTCCAAATGTTTCCACTTTTTGTCATGTTGAGCACGGCTTTTGCGGTGCTTAAATCGGTAAGAATCAATTACCAGAGAAAACTAATGGTAAAATTTAAACACAAGAGAGGAGCTAAAAACAGAGCTATTTGATTACTTCAAAGTATTTTATAATCAGGTGCATAGACATAAATATTTAAATTATCCAAACTCAGTTTAATTTGAACAATAAATCGGACATTGATGTTTATATATAATTTGGGGTGAGGAAGTCCAGTTTTAGGCTTTTAGTAATATAATGCTGCTCGTTTACGCCATGCCCTAGTTGGTTTGTGGCGTGGCCTGCTTTTGTTAGGCAACACGATGTTAGCCGTGTTTTTTAGTTAGTGTTACATTGCTTAATGTTTCACTGTTTTAGTTTATTCGGGGCGGTTGTGTTATTGGACTATTGTGAAAGATTATACCCTAACCCGTCGTTTACATCTGTCTGGACCGCCCCAGCCGCTTAAAACAAAACATTAGACATTGTTGGTTTCTGGCTATTCCTGGATGGCAAGCCAAATTGGAAAACAGATTGTGTTGGCTGTTCCTTAATGAAAGATACGAAATGATAAATCTAGTGCAAGAAAAAATGTACCGAAATGATATCGATGGCCTAAGGGCAATCGCTGTGCTGGCGGTTATAGTATTCCATTTTGGATTTCTGCCTAATGGGTTTTTGGGGGTAGATGTTTTTTTTGTGATAAGTGGTTTTTTGATTACGGGAATAATTTTCAAAGAAATCAATGATAATCGTTTTTCGGTAATTAACTTTTATCTTAGAAGGACGAGAAGAATAATTCCATTAGCCTTATTTGTTACTCTAGTGGCATTAGTATTGGGCATAGGCACTATGCTTCCAGATGACTTGGAGAATCTCTCCCAAAGTGTAATTGCTACAAATCTCTTCAGCAATAATATCTTGCAAGCTATAACCACCAAAAATTATTGGGATATTGCGAATGAATATAAGCCGTTAATGCACACGTGGAGTCTTGGAGTAGAAGAGCAATATTATTTTTTATATCCGTTGTTGTTCGTGCTGGTAGGCAAGAAAAAATCTTCATGGCTATTGCCTATAATATCTGCTTTTGCAGCAACTTCACTCATATTGTATTTACTGCCATTTCCAGAATTTCAAAAGTTTTATCAGATTTTTTTTAGATTTTGGGAGCTTGCAGCGGGCGGAATTGCTGCTATCGCATTAAAAAATAAGCTTATTGACCACAAATATTCGGTCCCACTTAGTTTATTCCTTATTATTTTACTGTGCTTTGATTTTCCTTTTATTACAAAACAGTTAGCTTTATTAATAACTGTACTGATAACTTTGGGTATTCTCGTTTCATCGAATAATAAAAATCCTATCTTAGATAACAAATTGCTAGTAGCAGTCGGTAAAATAAGTTTTAGCCTTTATATGTGGCATCAATTATTACTAGCTTATACCCGCTATTTTTTGGTTCAAGAATTACACACTAAGCACCTAGTAGTAATATTTGTTCTAACTGTCATTCTTTCAGTGATCAGCTACTTGTTTATTGAACAGCCGTTTCGCAATAAAAACAAGATTAATACTAGAAATTTACTGTTAATTTTAGGCGTTGTCTTTTTTCTGACTAACGCTCTCTCAATGTATATCTATCAAAACTCAGGCGTACTAAAAGACATTCCACAACTGGGGATCAAGAAGTCTGAAGTCGAAAGAAATATGCACGCCAAATATAATGCCAGAATAGTAGGCTATGATCACAATTTCACAAACGAAAATAAAATAAAGGTTTTGGTTATAGGTAACAGCTTTGGGAGGGACTGGGCTAACGTTCTTCTGGAATCCAAATACGCCAACGACTTGGACATTTCATATATTGATAACCCAGACAATCACAAAGAACTTAGAGCTAGAGAAGAAGAAGCAAATGTTATTTTTTATGCGGATTCGACCCCTGAATTACATCAGGTGCGAAACAAAATATCAGAGACAAAGTTATGGGTGGTTGGTATAAAAAATTATGGGACTAGTAACGGTATTTTTTATAATTTCAAAGGTGACGATTATTATAAACAAAGAACTTCGATTAAAAAGGAATATTTGGAGAATAACAAAATATTGCGACAAGAGTGGGGGAATAAATATATTGATATTATCGGAAAGGTAATTGATGATAATGATACTGTTCCAGTTTTTACGCCATTTAAACAGTTTATTAGTCAAGATTGCAGGCATTTTACAAAAGCGGGTGCGCAATATTATGCGCAGCTATTCGAGCATGAACTCAAATCCATCTTTAGCACAGTAGGTTGGGTAGAGCGATAGATAAGCCTATAGAATACAACACCTAATCGTAACTTAACATTCGCGACCAACCCAACGCTCCAGCTAACTCCTCCGCTACCGCAACTCAGCAGAGCTTTATGTTAAGTCCTCTGCTACTTAAAAAAGTATACTAAGTAGGGTCGTTGTTTTGAGTAATTATGGTGTATACATTTCCACTATGTGAAGCAAGCTCTGTGCCATAGCATCCACCGTGAAACGCTTCTCAAAAGTAACTTTGGCCTGTTGGGCCATTTTGCTGCGGCTATCAGCATCAGTCGCTAGCCATTGCCGTAGGGTCCGTTCTGTACCTTGTAAGGTATCGGCGTTCACAATACCCGCTCCATCGGCCTCAATCTCTCGCCAGATATTCACCTTGTCGGAAATTAGTACAGGCAGGCCACAGCCTAGTGCCTCAGCTACCGCTATTCCAAAATTCTCCTGGTGTGAAGGCAACACAAAGGCCTCGCTCGCATAAAAAGCCCCCCATTTCATGTCGCCTTGTAGCATGCCTGGCCAGGTAATGCGCTCTGCGACACCCAGTCGCTGGGCTAGCGCTTGCAACTTAGCTACCAACCCCGTTTGGTCAGGCCCAGCCATCAACAGGTGTAAGTTTGAATCCTGCCCAGCCACTTTGGCAAAAGCCTCAATAAGCAAGTCGCAGCCCTTTTTTTCCTGGATTCGGCTTAAGAACAACAACACTCTTTTTTCACGCAGTACTGGATAGGATGCATAAAAATGCGCTCTTAATGCTTCGACATCATTAGGCGGCGTTCTGGTGCCATAAGCCACAACAGCTTCACGCGCACGATATAGCCAGAATGACTGACGTGCTAATAACCTCTCATCTTCACTGGTAAAAAGCACTGCCACTGCATCGCGTAACACACGATAGTCGGTCCACGGCCAGTAAAGCCATTTCTTCAGATGCTTGAGGGGATAAGTTTGCTTAAACCATGGATCCATCATGCCGTGTGTGAAAACGAAATATGGCACTTTCATGCGATGAAGCGCTCGCCAGGCGCCGAAGCTGTGGTACTGCCACAGACCGTTAACGATGACAGCGTCGTATTCTCGGGCATGCAACTCAAGCCATTGTGTGAGCCTTGAAGTGTAGCGATAACTTCCCATTGCGGGCCCTAGCGCATGCACTTTGAGCGGGTAATCTGCAATAAATAGCGCATCGGGGTCATCCAGTGTCACCACCTCGACAATGTGCCCCATGTTCAACATCTGTAGACCACGCTGTCGTACACCCTCCATTGGGCCGCCGCCCTTGGGATCTACAGAGGGAATGATATGTAAAATTCTCATGAGGCATGGATCATATATTGGTAAATTTTTGATAAAGCACCTGCGCCCATTCGCGGTGACTGCTGATCGTGTTTGGTGCCTGTGGGTTCAGCCATTGATGGATAGGCACTGAAAAACCGGTTTTTGGCCGACTCAACACCGCTTCTGGCAGTTCTGGCGCAACTATGCGAGCAATCGCGGCTTTCTCCTGCATAGAATTGAGCGACGGAATCTCCACAAACTGCCCGAGTAATGTCATATCCACGAAAGGCACCCGGATTTCGAGCGAATGCGCCATGCCTGCCCAGTCTGCATCGCGCAGCAACTGGTTTTTCATATACCACTGCATCTCAAGCGCCGAAATCGCCAGACGCTCACTGCTTATTCCATCTGTACTTACACCCATACAGGCGAGCGTGTCCAGTTCTATCAGGCCTGCGACCGCCATGTCTGGGTCCATGAAGGCGCCAATCTCCCAAGGCATAAACAATGCACGTCGCAACAGATATGCGCCTTGCAGGGAGCCACCATACTCCATCAATCCTGCATGTTTGGGAGAGGGCAACACTCCAGAGATCGAAGACAACCCTTTGCGCACCGCTCGGCCAAGCAACGGAACCCTCGAAAAACCGTGCATGGATTTATATAGTCGCGGAACCTGCCTAAAACTCGGATAAGACCCGAACAGCTCGTCGCCGCCGATGCCAGAAAGTGCCACTTTCAGGCCCTGCTTTGCGGCGGCTCTTGCGACAAACCAAGTATTGATACCGTCAATCGACGGCTGATCCATGGCGGCAAGCAACAACTCGCGATCATGTGCAAAATCTGCAGCTGAAATTCGATGCAACGTGTGCTGGGTACCAAGGCGTTGCGCTACTTTTTCCGCAAGCAATGCCTCATCGTAGATACTGTCTTTATATTCTTCAAAACCCACGGTCATGGTTTGCAGGGTACCAAGGCTGGCGGCACAGGCCGCCAGCATGGTGGAATCTAGCCCGGCTGAAAGAAACACTCCGACCGGCACATCGGCCACCATATGGGCAGCTACGCTATCGCGCACGGCTTTGGCAATCTGGTGGAGCGCGGCTTCGGTATCGTCCAGCCCAGCACTAGTAGTTTGGCGCAAACCCATGGTCGGGCTGTTAAAACAAACCGGCTGACCCACCACGCCATCTTCTACGCACATCCAGTGCCCTGGCAGAAGCGCCCGAATGCCGCGATATAACGTGTAGGGTTCCGGCACTGAGCCCCACAACAAAAACCCTGCGTGGCCGGCCGGTTCCGGGCGCGTATCAACCTGCCCAGCGAGTAGTGCCTTGACTTGGGAAGCGAAACGTAACGTACGGCCATCATCGGCAATATAGAGCGGCTTGATGCCGAATGGGTCGCGGGCGAGAAACATCTGGCGCTTGCGTGCATCCCAGATGGCAAAGGCATACATGCCGCGTAGCATATTCAGCATCGCCGGCCCTTTGAGTGTATACAGTTTGAGTAGCACCTCGGTATCGGAATACGAACGGGTCACGATGCCTTCGCGGTTTAACTGTGAGCGCAACTCGACATGGTTGTAGATTTCACCGTTGAAGACGATCCAGTTGCCGGATTCCGGGTCTTGCATGGGCTGCGCTCCTGCCGGACTGAGGTCGATAATCGCAAGGCGCCGGTGTGCCAGCCCTACGCGCTGGTCGTCGGAAAACCAGAGCCCCGCACCATCCGGACCACGCGGAATCATGCACTCGCGCATGCGCATGAGCTCCGCCTGATTTACAGGCGGGGAATGTTCATGATACGAATAAATTCCGGCAATACCACACATATTAACCCCCAATAAACAATTCTATAAATGATGCGTGTGTTCCCACTCAACCACCTGCCGATAGATGTGCAAATAACCCTCTATCGCCGCATCACCATCAAAACGTCCTGCCCAAGCCACGCCTTGCGCCAAGATATCTGCTCGAGCAGCCGCATCGAGACTAAGCAATTCAACCAGCACATCAGCACCATTCTTCGCCCATGCCTGCACATCATCCCCAGCCAGAAGGCGTGGCAGATATCTTGCGACGGGGCCACCCACCTCGCTCATTGGCGGCTCACCAGTGGTGATCACCGGACAGCCGCAGGCTTGCGCTTCGATAATAGGCCAGCCAAATCCCTCGGCAAGGCTGGGGAAGAGAAATACACGCGAGAGCGAATAGGCCGCTTGCAAGACCTGGTTATCCAACCCGTAAAAAAACAGTACCTCACCCTGTGGAGGCACTTCATCCAGTGCTACCTGCAACTTTTCATCGATACGAACCCCAACTAGCCACAGCGGCAATGGATCGTGTCGGGTTCGCGCATAGTGGGCGTACATTCGAACGATACCCTTCACATTCTTGTACCACGCGTTACCGCTCACATGCAACAGCATACCTTCATCCCCCACCGGCAAACCTGCCTGCTTCAGCACTTGCCGCGCCTCGTCAGGCAGAATTGGTGCATAGGGATAATTCAAGCCATTGTAAACCACCTCTGAAGTAACGGGTGACACTTGCCCAAAATAATGAAGATCGTCGCGAGTTTTATTTGAAATAGAAATGAAATGCTTTGCCTGCTGGAAGCCATGACGTATGTAGCGCTGGTACAGCTGACCAGTCCATGAAGTAGGATTTTCTGGCACCTTACCCAATGCGGAACGTAGCGCCAAAAGGTCATGCACATGCACAACATGCGGCCTGCCTTTAATCAGCGGAACCCAGGGACCAAGCGCTTGGTCGCAAAACACAAAGAGCGTGTCCGCAGGCTGCCGCTTTATCTGCTTGCGCACCCACCGCGGGAACAGAACGTACTGATCGATATAGCCTCCCCATTTGGACAAGCGACCACGAGTAAGCCTACCGTAAAAGCAGGCCTGTGGCGACCATACTTGCACTTGGTGACCACGCGCAAGATAAGCTTGCTCCAGCATACGGGCAAATCGCGGCATGCTTTGCGAACGCATGAAAAAGGGATGGCTAAATAGTATTATGTTCATCATTTATTTATAGAATAACCTGAGATTTCGACACTCTAAAGACGCTTGCCAATAGCTTTACAATCAGTTGGGATACATAATAGACTGTTAAGTACAAAGCTATGTTTTGTGGCAGCCCCCGAACAACGCTCATGAAAATGAGGTGTAATGACTCTGCGGTGATGCCATATTGAAACAATCGCCAAATCCCCAGCATTCCCAAAGCAGAAATGAAAACCTGACCAGACGATGCACGGAATGCCAAAAAATCCATAGCAAGAAAGAGAATCAGACAAATTATCAGATAGATAATTGGGAAAACTGGACCCAAAATTGCAAGGCCCTGAGCTAGGGCAGATCCAGTTCTGTAATACCCTAGAGGATTCCCCCCAAGGGTCAAATAGGTAACATAGTCACCTATCGAGAATTTCATGTTTTTTTTCTCCAAATCTACCCCCATCAATTTGAGCATAGGGTCGGGCAGTGTGGTCCAAAAAAAATCACTCGTGATTTTCATCAAGTCTTCTTTTGCCTTAGAGGAAAGCTGTGCAGAAAAATAGAGTGTATTGTCATGAAACTTGGTCTCGACTAACCGGCTTACGAGCGGACTTGCAAAATAGGTCTCGTCGTAATTGCTTTGCACATTGAGTACCTTGCCTTTTTCCTGATAGGCTTTGATCAAATCTGGCTGTTGGAAATAGTAAATAGTATTTTCAATCATTTTTGCAGCCGAAACATGGTCGCGTGACTTTCTGGCTATCACCATCGCCGTAGCCAAGTCAGCGAGCGGAATTGATAACACACTAATCAAAATTCCAACCATACCGATTTTCATGACTTTAGATGCAACAACTGGTTTGATGCTACGCATAGCAGTCAGCAATGCGAATAAGGCAATCGTCATAAAACCAGAGAGCATCGGTCCACGAGCATTGACAGCAAGCCCTATCAATACTATTACTGACATAAAAAAGAAAAGGAAAAAATAGTTTTTCTTAACGTCGCAGTAGCTTGGACCATCCTGAATCACATACATCGGGATCAAAAAAGGTGCCCATGCCAAAAACATTATTCCCTGAGACACTTTAGTACTCGCACTCTGGCTTGCGAAGCCTATCAGCAAGTTAAATAATCCTATCAACCCCATGACCCAAAGAGTGCCCGCAGAAGGCCTTGAATAGAGCCCTAGCTTTTCAAATAAATTTCTAATTAGCGAGGACTTTTTAGATGTTTTTGGGGTGGTAAACCCTCGATAAATGATATGTGCAATTACGGCAACACCTTGAAACATCGCTAATGTTGCAAAAGTTTCTATAGGCTGCCTCAACCCATTGGCAAGAGAAGCCCATGAGGCCGACTGTGCCAGCAAGGCTCCAAGTTGGGTTGTCATGCAAAATCCAAAAATGGCGAATGTGGACAAAGGATGTGTTTGAATGGCTTCTGTCCAGTTAATGTATAACAGAACCACAATGGATGAAGCCAAAACAATACAAGCAGCGGCGATATTTTCAGTGGAAAAATCAATAACGAACTGTGCAGCAAGTGCAGCGAACGCAAATGTGAGAAACGTCATGATTGTAAACCGAGCAATGGTCATTTCTGAATAACCTCTTTATAAATCGCTATAGCCTTCTCACCATAATCACGCCAACCACCTATGCTAAACACCTTGGCCAACGCCCGCTGACGCATGACTGTTCTGACTTCTGGATGGTCAGCAAGCCTTTGTAGGCGCTCGGCAAGAACATCGACATCGTAGATGGGCACGATGTAACCTTCATGCCCGTCAGTGAACAGATCCTCGCTCCCCGTGTTTGTACTAGCGATCACTGGGCAGCCACATGCCATTGCTTGCGCCTGAACCATAGCCAACCCCTCTTCGACGCTGGGCAGCACCATCACATGACTGCGGCTCATCAGGCTTTTAAGTTCGGTCTGTGGCATGTGTCCTAGCA
Source organism: Methylotenera sp. (assembly GCA_049643685.1). Lineage (GTDB taxonomy): Bacteria > Pseudomonadota > Gammaproteobacteria > Burkholderiales > Methylophilaceae > Methylotenera. The sequence continues at coordinate 14,353 of JBARQL010000154.1, read as the reverse complement.
CTTTGGCATCTGAAGGCCACAGGCCGCGCGCATTCAATAGCGCGATTAATTCTGGCGATGACGCCCCAACGAACGTCAACGACTTAGCATGGTGATGGACTTTCTGATAAGCTTGCACGAGATACTGTACCCCTTTTCGCAAACTCATTCCTCCCGCAAATAACACATCAAAACGATCTTCTGCAGGTTCAGCAACTGGATAAAAGCGTGATAAATTTACCCCATATGGTAATACTCGAATTTTATCAGTTGGAATGCCTTGACTAAGAAAAGAGCGGCGCGCGAAGTCAGATGGAACTGTTATACAATCAGCTTCGTCGTATTCTGCTTCTTCTCGGGCGATATCGCGGGGATCGAGACCCAAAAAAGGCACACCCCAGCGTTCATTTTCTTGACGAAGCAACTGTTCATAAACCCGTATATGGGAGGAACCACGGTCACAAACATAACGAGCACCGCGCTGATGAGCCTTTTTGCCTGCAGGTAGTGCAGAGCCAGAATGACCGACATAGAGATCGCATTCTGGAAGATTACGCTCCACCCAGGCACCAAATGAAATTGCAGAAAGATGCTCCCATTGCTGGACAACTGAATGCGGCAAATGGCGCTTCCATGGAAAAGCCATGTAAGAACCGTGTACCCACGGAAAAGTGTGTATTAATTCCTGAGGCAATTCCTCATTTCGCAATTTAAAACGAGGGTAAGCCGTGAATAAGGCCGCCAGTATACCCCGCGCATAAAGCTCCCTTGCCAAGTCGAAAGTATGGAATTTACCCTGTGCAGAAAGGACTATTTTCATTACTAAATAGCCTTTCTGTTATAGCTGTCTGAGAGCGTGGCTTTAGCCAGTCGATCACATACAATGGCGATGAAAAGCTCACTAGTCAATACAGCAGCCGCGATTCCGTTCAATTGAAATATGCCACTCATTATCCACGCTAATCCAACAGAAAGCAGCCCAGCCGCAACGGACCAGTAAGCTAGTCCTGTATGCTGATTCGTAGCCATTAGCAATACACGCGGAATGTGCATGATGCCGCCAACGGCGGCATACAGCAGCATTAGCAACATGAGCGAAGGTATGAATTCGATGGTGCCATGCGTCCAAACCTTAAGCAGCCAAGGCGACATAAAATAAAGTATGAGGCTTAGGCATAGTGCCTGCATAGCACCCAGCAAATATGTGCGTCGGAACAACCTACCTATGGCAGCCGTTGCACCCTGCCCGTACAATCTGGAAAACTCCGGCCATAGTGCGTAGCTGAATATAGCCGTGATCTGCACTGTAGTACGCGCGATAGTGCGATAGGTGTTAAATAGCACAACTGCAACTGGCCCGAGGATCGCGCCCACCAGCAGAGTAATGCCCTGAAAACTCAAGGCATTGGCTAGTGGGAAAACCATAAAAGAAACGGCTGGCTTGATCATGGCGCGAATTTCAACGCTGTCTGCTGCATGTGTTCCCCAATGAATACCATGATTACCTCTCCTCGACAGCAAGATACCAACCAATGCTCCGACCACCCTAGCCGCCAGCCCAGATAGTGCGACAGCGGCGAAACTACCTACCAACGCCAATCCGAGCACCAAGCCCATCCATTCGCCCAAACGCACGAGATTACTCAACATCGTAGCCGCTGCGTAACGCCCAGTAGATTTAAACACCGCCTCCGTTAACCCACCAAACAGTGCCACCAACACCCCGATAGACATAGCCGACAACGCCACGCGCTGATCCATAGTTTGCAGCCCTGGTAACGGCGCCAAAAATATAATCGGTAATAATAGTAGCGCGAGCGAACCACAAACTATCATCATAAACCATTGAGCACTTTGAAATATTCTGTTGGCTTCTGGCACATCCCCCCGTCCAATCGCCATAGTCATTTTGTTACCTGCGGCTATAACCATCCCCATATCCGCCATGCCTAGGCTGGTGGGGAGCGCTGATAGCATTATCCACACACCATAGGTTGAAGTATCCCAGTAGTATAGAAACAGCGGCAACGATACAAGCTGGACGAAAATCGTGACAGCCGTACCAAACGAATTGGCACCCATGCCAACAATTATTCTGCGTTTCATGTCGTAAAACCAGCAGCAACAAGTATGGGCGTAGGGGCTATTCTATTATAGTGACTTCCCTGCTTGAAACATTGTTGACCAGTTTCTGAAATTGCCTGATTGGAATTTTCATACGCAAGTGCAAATCGACTTATGGTTGCACATTTCCCTGCATCCTTCCAAAATAGCGTTTCTTGCCCAGCTTTATGAAACAAAATCTGCGAATCCACATGATTTAAAGTATGACTAAGACGTCGTAGCGCGTTGATGCAGTCAAGGTATGTGCCGAGGATAAAGCCGAAATGCAGAATTGTGTAATTACGAGTCATTGACAACATTTAAGTCTTCGGTTGGCCAATCAGCATGGTCTGTTGAGATGGAGTGAGCGCAAGCAGTAGATCGTTGATGAATTGATCAAGGAGCAGGTTAGATAATTTGGCATCCTCGGCCACTTCTGAAACCCTGAACAACAGACCATCTGCTACATAGCCTTTGAGTCCCATGCTCATGCGGGTAATATTCAGTGTGCTCGGTGGACCACTAATCACCTTATCACCAATACGTATCCAGTAAGCCACCTGTTCTTGTCTGGAACCGATGGTAGCTGTCATACGATTTAAACTGATAGGCTGACCAATTACTTGCAACTTTTCCTCACGTAGATTTTCAATTTTAAATCCTTGTGAGGAATAGCAAGATTCTGAACGATGCAACTGCTTGGAAAATGTCTGATTATCTCCATACGCGAGTGAAAGCATGATTCGTCGCCCGCTTGGTCGGTACAGGTAGGTGCGGCTAACAATCTGAGTATAGATGTTATTGAGCGCATCTTGCTGTTGCGGGTCAACGATTAAGCTGCCTGTAGCATCTGCACTTTCAACCCAATCTCCGAATTGCTTGGGTATAATATTTTCAAACTGTGGCTGACCAATATGATCGAACCAAGTAACATGGGGTGTAAGCCACCATGCGGCTGCGGAGCAGGCCACCATGAAAAGCACGACGAGCCATTGGTTAAGACTGGGCTTATGGACGACCGAGATGCTCATTTTAGTTTCCATGGATTTTCCTGCTCAGAAGACGTAATAAAGAATCTGTTCCAAACATTAGAAGTAGCCCAGCAATGAACAGTACCATACCAGCAAAACCATGCAGAAAACCTTGACCGGCTGCACTCCCCCAGTAGTAGGTAATTAGCGCCAGCACAATGACTCGAATTACATTGGCCGTAAAAGAAATTGGGATAATGAGGATAGGCAGTGCAATATTACGCAACATGGATTGATGGTGCACAAGGTTGAGGTAAAGAATGCCCAGTGCCTCAAGCATGAACAAGGTACGCATACCCGCACAGGCATCTGCAACCAGCAACTGATACTGCCCTAGGCTGATAATCACGCCACTTTGGGCGACTGGCAACCCAGCCCACCCAAGTATATTCACGGTTACTATTGAAACAGCTAATTTCATTACACTGGAGATTGGGCCAACTAGCGAGTTTGGAAGCGGAATCATGAAAATCATAAAAAACAGAGGAAATTTCACTCTATTGAGCAGCCCAACTCCACCAGCCATCAAAATTATACCAGCCAATGCCCAGACAAATGCACCAGTCTCAAAGTAGATAATATCGAGCGCCCTGCCAGGCACATACAAAACTGCTGCAATTACGAAACAAATCCAAGCAAGCGCTGGTGCAGGCTTGAAACTTGATGTGTCAGGTGCCCAATGCCAGCGCTGCCAAAGCAACCAAAGCGAGATGCTCAATATGATGGGGCCGTGCGCGTGCTCATCATCAGTCCATAAGCCACTTATGGCTATTAGCCCCCAAAGTGTCGGCAGGAACATGATGGCCAATCCAGCAAACATCAGCCACAGACCAGCATTAGCGGAATAGTGAGCGTAAAAATTACGAACGTAGGAGGTGAGCGACCCGCTTCTGGATATGGTACTCATTGGGAAGCTTCACTCAAAGTTGAACGAAGAGATTTTAAATTTGGAAGAATTACTTCATAGAGTTCCTCACTAATAATTTTCTGCCCTTGCACGTTGGGATGGATGTCATCACGATACATGCTCACCCCCACTTTGGAATAGGCAGGGAAAAGTTCGGTAAAAGAAACCCCCAGTTCCATGGCAAGCGCACGCATTTCGTCATGACCCGCCGAAAACTTGTTATCCAGAAATTCTGTACGGTACGGATGATGGAACATCAAGACCTTACGCCCTTCATCCGCCTGTGACAGCTTCAGGAATTGACGCAAATCGGACATGCCTTGAGCAGCTGCTACTGGGCTTACAGAAACTACTTGACCGCTAGTCGATTTTGAAAAAGAGGGCAGATAACCAGGAAGATAGCGGAATATGGCCTCCTGCAATGCAAGAATTGGTGTCTGAGTAGGATGATTCGAATCGAGAGGTTCAAACGTAGGGTTATCTGCAAAATCTCCGCTGTTCACTACCAGTACAAGAAGATCAGCATCAAAGAAGCCATAATGCTGTACATAGGCAAGCCAGTTGCCTGGCCCCCAACTACCAGCCGATACATTTCCGACAATTACTGGCCTACCAAAACTTTCCTGCAAACGATGTTGCAACAGCGAAGTAGCAAGCAATTCCTGATCAGTCTCGTTACCACCATTGACCACAGAATCACCAACGATCAGGATGCGAATCTCATCAGGATTTTTTTTATGCTTGGGAAAATCTGGTGAGCGCATTCCCCAGTGATTAACAAGTAAATGGTTTCCAAAACGCCTGACATCCTGATCTGTCTTCATCATGTATTCAATTTTTGAGTCTGCTACATAAAGCGGTGGATTGCCAAGGCCCAATATCTGCCGACAAAATAATTCACCACTGATGACAACGACAAGAAAAATCGATGCAACAAGTACTTTTCTGCGTGAAAGGAAAGAATGCATTATGCCCCCTTATTGTTAAAAGGAGCAGCAGCATAAGCTAGCGCGACCCCTTTTTGTAAATTTATTTTAGCCTGCCATCCAAGCGCCTTCATGCGACTTACATCTAGCAGTTTACGAGGTGTGCCATCAGGTTTAGATGTGTCGAATACAATATCGCCCTTAAACCCCACAACAGCCATCACTGTTTCAGCCAGTTCACGGATCGTTACATCAGTTCCAGTACCCACATTAAATATGCCTTCGTTGATATCATTTTCCATTAGAAAAACACAGGCATCCGCCATATCATCCACATAAAGCAATTCTCGCTTGGGTGTGCCAGTACCCCATATCACCAAGTCTTTATCGCCCTTCTCTCTGGCTTCGTGCGCCTTTCGCAGCAAGGCTGGCACTACATGGCTATTTGCGAGATCGTAATTATCATTCGGGCCATAAAGATTGGTGGGCATCACTGAAACAAACTGGCGCCCATATTGACGGTTGTAACTTTCGCATAGTTTAATACCTGCAATTTTGGCAATTGCGTAGGGTTCGTTTGTAGGCTCTAATGGCCCAGTTAATAGATATTCCTCTTTAATTGGCTGAGGAGAGTCGCGCGGATAAATGCAACTGGAACCTAGAAAGCAGAGTCGTTGCACTCCAGCCATATAGGCACCATGGATCAAATTAGCCTCAATAACTAGATTTTGATAGATGAAATCCGCACGAAAAGTGTTATTAGCGTATATTCCACCAACCTTGGCAGCAGCAATGAAAATGTAATCGGGCTTTTCATGTTCCAAAAAAGTAAACACAGCGTGCTGATCAAGAAGGTCAAGTTCTTGGCTGCTACGCATCAGAATATTGCTGTAACCTTTAGCTACTAGGCTGCGCGCAATGGCAGAACCTACCATGCCACGATGACCTGCAATGTAAATTTTAGCGTTCAATTGCATCTTAATGTCTCTAGTAGTTTGTCTTTGATATTTTTGGAATAAGATTATAACTTATTACGGATAAGGCTTAGCGACTCACGTGCTAACAAATCTGCACGCGCTTGACTAGTGGCCTCAACATAACAGCGTAGCTCAGGCGCATTACCTGAGGGACGGAAATGTATGATTTCACCATTAACTAGTGTGATACGAAGTCCATCAGTTTGATCTAAGTTCTTTGAAACTACTCCTAGTGGATTTAGCAATACATCCGTTGCTGTTTGCGAAGCCGCTAATTTAAGCAATATTTCGCGGCTCGTTTTGGTAGGGAAAGACTGTAGCCTATCGCTAGCGGTAAATCGCGCTGGTAAATCGCGTGTTATTTCTGAAAGTTTGCAGCCTTTTTCTTTGGCCATAGCAAGAATCGATATAATTGGCAATGCGGCGTCACGCGTCAGTAACGGTGCTAACTCACGACCGTTTTTTACCATCCTTGAGCCTAGTAAAAACCCACCATTCGCTTCAAAACCTACGATGTTTTGCAACCCAGTATCAAGCATTTGCTCCATCGCCTCAATTACGTATGGTGAGCCGATGCGTGTTCGCGTCACATAAGCAAAGGAAGCACATTGTTCTATCGCTGTGTTACAGCTCACAGGCGTTGCCACAGCTTGCGCTTGCAAATATTGCGCGCATAATAAGCCAACGATATCGCCACGCATCCATAACCCATTTTCATCGCCAATTAACGGGCGGTCTGCGTCACCATCGGTTGAGATAATGGCATCAAACTTATATTCACTTGCCCAGTTTTTAGCCCGCTGAATATCGACTTCAGCAACGGCTTCAGTGTCTAGCGGTACGAATTCATTGGTTCTGCCGAGGGAAATTACCTCAGCGCCTAACGTTTCGAGAAGTTCAGTGAATAAATCACGCGCGACGCTAGAGTGCTGGTAAAACCCCAAACGCAAACCAGATAAACTTTTTGGTTCCAAATAATCTAAATAGCGGCTAATGTATAACTGGCGGGCTGACAGATTAACTTCGGGTAAAGTCATGGTATAGCAACCATCGGGCAACTTCACAATGGCTTGGCTGATATTAGCTTCATCTTCTTTAGTGATTTCACCCGCCGCACCATAAAACTTAATGCCATTACGATCAAACGGAATATGGCTGCCTGTCACCATAATGCCAGTAATGCCCTGCTGCTGTGCATAGTAGGCAAGTGCAGGCGTGGGAATTGCCCCGCAAAAATCCACTTGCAAACCTGCATGCTGAATGGCTGCGGCACAAGCAGCCGCAATGGTTGGGCTGCTAGGGCGCAAATCGATTGCCAAAGCCACTCTGCTACCAGCCTTTACTTTAGCCACTTGGAGAAATGCTGAAGTATAAGCAAAGCCTATCTCGTCAGTGATTTCAGTGACCAAACCGCGTACGCCACTGGTGCCAAAGCAGACGCCGCTGGATTGCATGAGGTTTTGTATTGAAATATTCATTTATAATGCAGCTTTATAAAAGCGTCCTGGATTTTGTGTAACTTAATTTCGCTCAATTATTTAACGCTATATTCTAATTGTCATTTCGAGCTAAGCGAGAAATCTAGTTCTTATTAGATTAAAGCCAGATTTCTCGCTACACTCGAAATTACAGAAAAGTGTGTTTATAGGCGCGTCTTTTATCTCATTTGGCGATTTAAATACTCTCGAGAGAATAATGCTGCCCTGGAAGCCTCTATTTACAAGGCTTGCAGGGCAGCGAAATAAGATAGCTTAAAATTCATTGCTTATTTCTTATTTTTAGCACAACTATTTTCTACGTTTAATTACTGCAACATGCCTAGAGAATAGTAAGCTTTATTCGTGATAATCGTAAGCCGTATAACCATGTTTTTTAACCAACTCATCGCGCTCAGCACTTTTGAGGTCTTCTCGTACCATTTCGGCAACCAGCTGTTTAAAGGTGATTTTCGGTGTCCAGCCTAGTTTCTGTTTTGCTTTGCTTGGGTCGCCCAGTAAAGTTTCAACTTCTGTGGGGCGGAAGTAGCGTGGGTCAACCCTAACGATGACTTTACCACCCGCATCTACGCCAACCTCATCAAGGTCTGTGCCTTGCCAAGTGATGCTGATATCAAGTTCTTTTGCGGCGGCTTCTACAAACTGACGCACACTATATTGCTCGCCAGTTGCTATCACAAAGTCTTCAGGATGGTCTTGCTGCAACATCATCCATTGCATTTCCACATAATCTTTTGCATGTCCCCAGTCACGTAGCGCGTCCATATTGCCTAAATATAAGCAATCTTGCAGATTGAGTTTGATGCGTGCTAGGGCGCGGGTAATTTTGCGTGTCACGAAAGTTTCACCACGAATCGGGCTTTCATGATTAAACAAAATACCGTTACAGGCATACATGCCATAAGCCTCACGGTAATTGACGGTAATCCAATAAGCATACATTTTAGCTACTGCGTAGGGGCTGCGCGGATAGAATGGTGTAGTTTCTTTTTGCGGGGTTTCTTGCACCAGCCCATATAACTCGGAAGTGGACGCTTGGTAAAAGCGTGTTTTCTTTTCAAGTTTAAGAATACGAATGGCTTCGAGGATACGCAAAGTGCCAATACCATCGGCATTGGCGGTATATTCTGGCGTTTCAAAACTCACACTGACATGGCTCATCGCGGCAAGGTTGTAAATTTCATCAGGTTGCACTTGCTGAATAATGCGAATGAGATTAGTCGAGTCAGTCAGGTCGCCGTAATGCAACACAAAATTACGGTTTGAAACGTGCGGATCTTGATATAGATGATCGATACGATCCGTATTAAACAAAGATGATCTACGTTTTAGTCCGTGAACAATGTAGCCTTTTTTAAGCAAAAAATCTGCCAAATAGGCGCCATCTTGCCCAGTAACGCCTGTGATTAGTGCGATTTTAGTCATGAAAAATTATTCAAATAAAGGTTTATAAAAAACTACGTTAATCTAGTCTAAAAATCATTAATAACAGCACCAACCACATGGGCGCCAGTCACAGCAATCTGATTACGAACTTCAGTTATGTCCGCAAGGCGTGTATGATTTAGGCGTGAAACAAGCAAGGCTCCTCCGCATTGCGCCACCGTTGCCTGAGCATCAGCACTAGTTGTTGCAGGGGGCGTATCAACCAGCACAACATCATATTGACTTGCTGCTTGATTCATGAAATGAGTAAAGCTAGCTCGGTTAAGTAGTTCTTGTGGATTAGGTGGAATAGTACCCGCAGTTACTACCGAAAGGTCTTCAAAAAACTCAACCTGATTGACTGCATCCAAGCCAGAACGCCTTGCAATTATGTCGGAAAGTCCGCGATTCACCTTCAAATTAAAAATTGTATGCTGACGTGGATCGCGCATATTGGCATCAACCAGCAACGTACGTTCTCCCAACTGGGAAAACATCACTGCCAAGTTAGCTGCAAGATAACTGCCGCCTTCACCTGCGTTAGCAGTCACAATTGCCAGCGCTTTATTACTTTCATTAAACCAACGCATCATCAATTGGCTACGTAGTGCGCGTAGCGCTTCAACCTGTTGACTGAACGGCTGGTAAGCTGCCACCAACTCATGACTGTAGTTGCCTTGCCCTGCCTGTAGATAAGGGTAATTAAACTGCAGCGCTAACACTTGGCGCACATCGGCTTCCGTGATTAAGCCAAGTTTTACTGCGGCATCTCCAAATTGCAAACCTTCTTTTTCTTGTATGCGTACAATTTTTTCAGTATCTTCCGTTGATATTTTACCCTGCTGAATCAACATTCTACCAATCTTGCCAGTTCTGGCTGAATTGGTAGAAATAGCACCATTAGAGGAATTCACTATATTTTTTTGCATCATGTTCTTTTTAAGCAGCCTTGAGTAAGCGGCGTGTTAATTTTGGCAGTCGCTTAGTACGACTTGCAGTGGGCTTGCCATCAATAATCGCAAATACTGGCACTTCTAACATATCAATCAAATCATCACGACTACGTACACGTCGATCCAACATTTCTGTAAACATGCCAATGCCAATCCCTAACAAGGTGCCAAGAAAAGTGGATAACAGTATATTAAGCAGAATCTTCGGGCTTGCTGGACTTTGTGGGGCTGTGGCGGGATTTAGCACAGCTACATCAGTCTGGTTCGCATTACCTTCGATGGTAGCCTGGTTGAATCGCTGGCTGGCGGCATCCATTGCGTGCTGGGAATTCTCAACATCTCGCTGCAGCACAGAGAGTTCATTTCTTGATAAATTAAGTTGAAGTACGCGCGCCTTTTGAGCGGCTAACGCAGCCCTTAGTTCAGCCTCGCGTTGTTGATAAATACGCGCACTACCGCCAATACTGCTCCTAACATTGTGGGTTTCTTGCTGCAACGAGCTCCTAAGCTTATCCAGTTCCGCCTTAGAGGCCTGATATTGCGGGTGATTTGATCCAACACGTTGTGATAGCTCAGAAAGTTTGGACTCTACACGTGAAATATCGATCTTCAGGTTCATCACAACCGAATTGGCCGCAACATCTGGTGATGATTCGCCATTTCCTCGGGTACTTTGCAGGCGTGATGTAGCTTCGTAAGCCTGTGACTGAGCAATTACTAATTGGGAAGAAAGATCATTGAGACGAGCACTTTCTACATCTAGGTTCCCCATCACGCTCGTCAACCCCTTTTCCTGCTGGTATTTTGAAAGCTTGCTTTGCGCCTCTTCCAGATTTGCTCGCAACGCCTTGGTTTGTTCACCTAGAAAAATTGCAGCCTTTTGTGCGGGCTCAACCTTGAGTAGCACCCCAGTCTTTATATAGGCATTCGCAAAACTGTTTGCTACAGTAGCTGCAAAATCTGGGTCTGCTCCGCTAAACGAAATTTCAATTACGCTACTTTCACGCGAGGGCTTAACATCTAGCCCATATAATAGCCGATCAGCAAACCATATGCGAACATCCCCCCTGCCCTTGGTAGCTTTGTTAAATTGTGCTAGAGCAGCAGAATTCTCAGCAAATTTAAGCTGATCAACTACCTTAATGGCGACGTTGCGACTGGTGATGATGTCAATCTGGGTCGCCATATAGCCTGGCATTAACTGAGCAGGCAACACTACACCTGTTACAGGATCCATACCCTTGTAATTCAACACCAGCGAGGTTGTTGCAGTGTAAGTTTTAGGCAAAAACAAGTTGACGATAAGCGTAGTCAACACAATCACGCTAATTGTAATCAATATAATCCAAAAGCGTGCTTTTAGAATAAGCAGAAACTGTGTGAAATTCATATTGAGTTCCTAGAACAGGCTTTCTTGTACGTAGAGTACGTCATCCTGCTGCACAAGATCCGTGAGGGCTGGAAATGATTGCATAATTTCACCTTTGGCATTTCGACGGTGCAATTTGATATTGCGTTGTGTGCCGCGTACCGTAGTGCCGCCACCAAGCGTAAGTGCCTGCATCACCGTCATGTCACGCGCAATACGAAATACCCCTGGGCGCTGTACTTCCCCATACACATAAACCATCTGTGCCAGCGGTACATAAACACTATCACCGCTTGAAAGCTCTATATTGGAACTGTTGTCACCGGTACGAAACAAGCTATCCACATCCACTTCAAATCGACTGATTTTGCCATCACGTAACGTGGTGACTGTAACCACATCTGAACCGGTTGGGGCAACACCGCCTGCAATCGAAAGAAAATCTGCCACGGTACGCACACCGCTAATCACTGAGTATTTGCCTGGACGAAGCACTTGCCCCATCACCGCAACATCACGCGCATGCACGTAAACCACCTCACCTCCATTGAGAATGATATTTTTTAAGCCGCTTGGTTCATTCACCAATTTATGTAAATCGTACTCTTTTTTTCCAGAGGCACCAGTCACGGTAATTAAGTCAGAACCATCTGGCGTAGCTCCGCCAACCAGCGCAAGCAAATCTGCCAGATTGGTGGTACGTTCTAAAGGATATCGGCCTGGTTTATTGACGCTACCGAGTACAGAGACTAATTTGCTTTGAAACTGCAGTACCTGCACATTCACTTGCGGCTCTTTAATAAAGCCTCTTTTTTCCAGCAAACCTGCAATACGCTTTTCTGCAGCAAATGTGGTGAGCCCACCCACCATTACCTGGCCAATCAGAGGATAACTAATCAAGCCAGCTTCAGACACTCTGGCTTCGAGTGATAAATCCGGGTTGCTATAGACATTAATCTTGAGAACATCCCCAGGACCTAAGATGTAATTCGGCTCCTGAGCTGAAGCGACATTCAACCAAACAGCAAGTACCGAGAATAAGATATAGCTAATAAAGTGGCGCATAATTTTTCCTCATGCCATTTACAGGGTAGCATTTTAACAGAAAAGCAAGACAGTCAACAACATAGCTTGCTTTTCAATGAAGTTAAATGAAGTTAAAGGCCTGACAGACCTTTTTCTAAGCTTTTATCCTGATTGTTTTCAGTTTTAGCACCTGCTGCTGGCGCCGCGATTTCAGCAGGTTTAGCGACTGGGCTTGCTTCGGGCGCACCAGGCTGAGCGGTCGTTGGAGCAGTGTCAGAAGATGGATCGAATTTTTTGTTAATATACTCAATTTTGGCCAATCCGCGTAGGCGCGCCATTTCAGCTTCTGCTGCCTGCTTACGTTTTTGCCCGGCAAGAATACGCTCGATGAGCGGTTTAGCATCGATCTCTGAGATCGGTACATTTTTAATCTCCACCATGCGGCCAGCTAAAGTGCGACCATTACTATTCACAAAAATTAAGTCGCCGACCACCATTTTACTCAGCTTATTTAACAATTCAGCAGGCAAAGATTCTGCTGCGTGAGCCGCTTGCGTACGACCGTATTTAATTTGATGCGCTTCTAGCCAATGTGTGACATCTTCCATTGTTTTAGCAGAATTGCTTAGCGCTTCAAGTTCCTGCCTGTTGCCTGCTTCGGCTATAAAAGACAGCTCATCCATCACATAAATCTTACGGTTCGCGAAAATTTCCGGGTGCTGCACACGATACTCTGTTACCTCTGCTTCTGTAGGGCTGGCAATTGAAGCCACTTTCCCTTCAAGATAAGCTTGTGCCAATATTTGCGTTTTAGCACTTTCAATGGTCTGCATCACCTTAGGATTACGATCCAGTTTCTCTTTGATGGCTTCTTGCACCAATATTTGACGGTCCACCAGTGCCTTTGTTATTTGTTTACCGGCCATTTCTTGCTGAGCGGGTTGCACATTGGCGCGTTGCAACTCGGCATTCAGCTGATGTATGGTAATCTCGTCGCCATTCACGCTGACGATAGATTGGCCCACTTTTTCTTCAGAAGCCTTTTTATCTCCGCATGAAGCCAGCAAACCAAGCGCCGCCAGCATTAGGGCCAATTTAGCGACGCGAACAGATGAGAGTGGTGCCATTAATTTTGTATCGTAATGCATTTATATTCCCTTTAAAGGCTAAAAAGCCAGATCAATTTATATTTAATGTTACATTCTTGCATTTTCTGCCATTGATAGCAATCTTGTATATAGTCTAATTGGGCTATTTGTTTGATTTATATCAATTAGTTACATGACATTATTACAGAGCATATGAGCATTCAATTCACCAGTAGTTCCAGCGCCCTGTATAGAGCACCCACAAACCCAGCATAGCATTGGTCACCGCGTGCGCAATAATCGCCACCCACAAATTTTGGGTGCGGATATAAAGTAAGCCGTAAACAAGCCCAGCGACTAATCCAGCCAGCCAAAAAGTATGTTCAATCGCAAATACAAGTGACGAAATAAACAACGCTCTAACCGTGACGTTAATTGGCGACACCTCAATAAAGTCAGCGGCATCAAGCCAGCGCATGATGAAAGACCGCCAAAAAAGTTCTTCCATTACAGGTACGACCAAAGCCGCGCCTGCCAAACGTATAACCACCATCCAATGGTTCAATTCGCCATTTGCCATGCGCGGATCATAACCTGCGGACTTTCCAAACATCATCCAATCCTGATTTAAGGAAATCCAAAGTACAAAGACCAGCAATCCCGCAAAAACGGCGATTAAAACATGATTGATATCCAACCTTTTCGACCAAGTGAGCTCATGATAGTCACCGCTAAAATACCATAACAACAATGCTGTTCCGCCCACTCGAACGGCATAAATCCAACGAATATCCAAGCCAGCATCCGCCAGAAATCCGGAGGATGCCATGATTGCAATATAAAGTGCAAACGGCGCTACCCGCGCTAGCATCGGCTTTGCAAGACGCATACTATTAGTGTCCATAGGGTGCTGCGAGCGGCTCGCCAATGAATAGGCCTTGTGCAGGCCAAGCCACACTCTTCCAATATGCTTCTACAGCAGTGGCGCCATTCACATACCACTTCAGCATGACCGCTGAATTTGGAAATTTCTGCCAATAGTTGCACGGCTCTGAGACTGTGCCATAACTTGC
>JBARQL010000153.1:0-6896 GCA_049643685.1 Methylotenera sp. | reverse complement strand
GCTTGCGCACTTACAAGGTGGCAATATCACCACTGCCGTTATTCGTTGGTTTGTAAAGCGTTACAACGTGAATATGGCTGAAGCCGCCAACCCTGATATTACGTCCTACAAAACTTTCAATGATTTTTTTACACGCCCTTTAAAAACAGGCGCTCGCCCGATTGCTCAAGCTGATTTTATTTGTCCAGTAGATGGTGCGATTAGCCAGTTTGGTAAAATTGAAGTTGACCAAATATTTCAAGCAAAAGGTCACAGCTATTCAACCATCGCTTTAGTGGGTGGCGATAAAAACTTAGCCGCTAAATTTGAAAATGGACATTTTGCATGTCTTTACCTAAGCCCAAAGGATTACCACCGTATACATATGCCATGCGATGGCACGCTCGTCAGCATGACTTATGTGCCTGGCGCTTTGTTCTCGGTTAACCCCACTACCGCACAAGGTGTGCCGGGCTTATTCGCCCGTAACGAACGGGTTGTGTGTGAATTCACGTCAGCAGTGCACGGTAGTTTTATTATGGTGCTGGTCGGCGCAACCATCGTAGGTAGCATGGCAACCGTTTGGCATGATGCAAAAAATAGCATCATTAATCCGCCTCGCACAAGCAATACGCGCTCATGGACGTACGCCAATCAAAATATCTACTTAAAACAAGGGGAGGAAATGGGCCGATTCTTACTTGGCTCAACGGTGGTGATGCTGTTTGAAAAAAATGCGCTACAGTCTAATGCTGATTGGCAACCAGCGCGGGCGATCGTGCTGGGAGAAATGATGGGTAATTGTAGGAGCGATTGTTAAATCGCGAAAGTCATATCGCATTCGCGATTTAACAATCGCTCCTACAAATGTTACTTAGCACCCTTATTATGTAAATGCGGCGCCAACTCATTTAATGCAGATTCATACACCCTGCGCTTAAACTCGATGACATCTTCTAGCGGTACCCAATAATCATTCCAGCGCCACGCATCAAATTCAGGATGCGCACTGGCGCGTAGCGAAACATCGCTATCGCGACCAATCATGCGCAATAAATACCAAATTTGTTTTTGGCCTTTATAGCTACCGCGAT
Source organism: Methylotenera sp. (assembly GCA_049643685.1). GTDB lineage: Bacteria > Pseudomonadota > Gammaproteobacteria > Burkholderiales > Methylophilaceae > Methylotenera. The sequence goes on along the minus strand of JBARQL010000153.1, from coordinate 5,823 downwards.
ACTCACGCTTCACCCAAGAACTGGGCACTTCATAGCGCAGCCAATCTTTGGTTCGACCCAAAATTAGCACATGCTCTGGCCTTAAACCCACTTCTTCCATCAGCTCGCGATACATCGCCTGCTCTGGGCTTTCGCCGTGGTCAATCCCCCCTTGCGGAAACTGCCAGGCATGCTCGCGGATACGCTTACCCCAAAAAACCTGATTGTTGGCATTACATAAAATAATGCCAACATTCGGGCGAAACCCGTCTCGATCTAACATAACGTTTTACTGCCTTAATTAGTTAGTGCAATTTTTTCATATTTCGGCCATTATTGAAAGCTACCATTTACATATAATTCGTAACGCCATGAATAAGCACATGAAAAATATTAGTTATATTTTATTATTAACGTTCTCTCTCCTCAATAGTGCCTGTAATGCTGTCACCAATCAGCCTAAGCAACCTTTAGCCTACATTACCAACCAAGGTGACAATACCGTTTCAGTCATTGACACCGCAAGCAATCAAGTCATCAAAACCATCAAAGTCGGCAAAGCGCCTGTCGGTGTGGCGGTTTCTGCTCAACTGAAACGCGTTTACATTTCCAATGTTGAAAGCCATGATATATCAGTCATTGATACACAAAATAACACGGTCATCGAGACGCTTAACATTAAAGGCTCGCCTGTTGGCATGGCACTTTCACCTGACAACCAAACACTTTATGTGGCAGATTGGTTTGACAATCGTGTGCTCGCTATCAAGACCCATCAAACCGGCCAAGTAAGCAAACAACAAGTGCGTGAGTTCAAAGTGGGTGATGCGCCAGCAGGTTTGGTGGTTAGCCCAGATAACCAACGGCTCTATATTGCCAATCGCGATAGCAATGATATTGCAGTGGTTGACACCGCCACACTCACCATTCAAAAGCGGATTGCGGTAGGCAAGCATCCTTTCGGCCTTGCAGTAAGCCATAGCGGTTTATGGCTCATCAGCGTAAATGTGAAGGATGACACCGTCAGCATTATCAATACCCAAACGGACGCGCAGCGCATCGTCAAAGTAAGCTTTCACCCCTATTGCGCCGCGTTCAGTGCGGACGAGAAAAATCTATACGTGACCAACACGCAAGATGACAGCGTGAGTGTCATCGATATGCCGATGCAAAAAACCATCGCCACCATTAACGTTGGCAGCACACCCGAAGGCATTAGCCTTGACCACGCCAACCACCGTGCTTATGTAGCCAACTGGGGAAGTAATAGTGTGAGCGTGATTGATACCCAAACCAACAAACTCATCACCACCATTAAAACGGGTGAAAAAAGCCGGGCATTCGGCGCATTTATATTGTCCGAACAATAAGCGCACAAGTTATTTTGAGGGGCAATAAATATATATAACTCATGCCGTCTTACACACCAATTTATTTCGATGCCCTGCGAGCCTTTATTTACAAGGCTCGCAGGGCATATTTTTTTCCTCGAGGGTTTTAATTGCATTTTTTACATTACATTGACGACACCTTTACACAGAATTTTGGCGCGTAAGCTTGTCAACCAAGCCCGCGCCACCACGTTAATTCAAGCACTAGCAACCTGACGTAGCGAATGACTTGTTTTTCAAATTCCAAGTTTCATTTATAATACGTATATGTTGTAGATTCTTTGTTGCAAAACGTAGTTTTTAATAAATTCTCTCAAATTGAGAGTTCTGGAGATTAGCCAATGAAAAAGATTTTAGCCTTAGTCGCACTTAGCTTAAGTATGACCTTAGTCCCGTTCACCGCTTCTGCGCACGGCCCATCACCACAAAAAGTTGAAAAAACCGTCACCATTAAAGCCGACCCGGCTAAAGTTTGGGCGATTGTAAAAGATTTCGGCAACATTCACGGCTGGCACCCAGGTGTTGCCAGCACTAAAGTAGAGAAAAAAGGCGAAGATACCTTCAGAACACTGACTTTCAAAGACGGCGGCAATGTGTACGAAAAACTCCGCGGCATTGATGATGCCAGCATGAAAATTAAATACGAAATCATTTCAGGCACACTGCCACTGACCGACTACAACGCAGTAATGACGGTTGAAAAAGGGGATAAACCTGGCGAATCAAAAGTCACATGGATGGGCCGCTTCTACCGTTTATACAAATTGAACCCACCGATTCCTGAAGGCCAGGACGATGCAACCGCAGTGAAAGCCATCGAAGGAATCTTTGACTCAGGCTTAGCCAACTTACAAAAGGTAGCCGAAGGCTCAAAGTAATGAGCCAGGGAGCTGGCGCAACATCAACAAACAGCAGCACTAAACCATGGTGGAAATTTTGGTAAATCAAAAATAAAACCTGAAATGTTTGTATCAAAAGAAAGGGATTGCGATGCGCAATCCCTTTCTTACGTCCAATCTTAAATAGCAAGTAGCCTCAGCGGAATCGAAGCTACATTACTTCATGTAGGAGCGGTCTCGGACCGCTCCTACATACGACCTTTCAAGAGATTTATCTCTTAGAAAGTCGGAGTGCCCGTGGTACAAAAACGCCACTAAAAAGTGACCAATTTGAGCAGCATGTGACCATTTTTGTCAGTCAAATTTTTTAAAATCGGTTTATCTGCCTGAAATAGGAAGCTAGAACAATCAAAAAAGCTTAATATTCAGTACAAAAAAATAATTTTTAAAAATTTACTTAAAAAATAATTCAATAAAAACAATACGCTAACCAAAAAGTTAATAACATCTAGGTTGATTTATAAAAAGTTGGCACACCCATTGCTAATACATTACCAAGCGCTGGTAACGTCGCTTAAAGTAACAAAAAAAGTTTTTTTAAGTGTTGTTAATTTATCAGTGGTTTTTTACTTAATTTTATATAAAGGATTTTCAAAATGAAACATGCTTCAAATCAAATGGTTCAAAAAGGTTTTACCTTAATCGAGTTAATGATTGTTGTGGCAATTATCGGTATTTTAGCAGCTGTGGCAATTCCACAGTACCAAGATTACACTATTAGATCTCAAGCAGCCTCTGCACTTGCTGAAATAACCCCAGGTAAAGTAGGTGCTGAACTTGCAATGGCTAGCGGCTTAGTACCATCAATGACAGCAACAGATCCAGGCTTTATTGGTATTACTTCACCGTCTACATACTGCAGCCTTATAACAGTATCTGCTACTGGAACGATTTCTTGTACAACTGCGGGTGGTAACGCAACTAACTTTAACGGTCTAAATATGACTTGGACACGTACTGCAGCAACTGGCACATATGATTGTACATCTACTTTAGCTGCTAAATACAAACCAAAAGGCTGTTAATCTTTAGCAAGCAAGCATAGTCTCGATGAAATAAAATGTAATCGAGGTTCAACGTAACAAACAACAACCCCTGCATCTTGCGGGGGTTTTGTTTTTGGGTGTCACCATTGTCCTCGATTATCATCGAGCAAGCGTAGCCTCGATGAAATGAAATGTAATCGAGGTTAAACGTAACAAGACAACACCCTGCTTCTTGCGGGGGTTTTGTTTTTTTGAACCTCTATATCCTCGATTATCATCGAGGCTACCACTTTTTTTGGATGTGGAACTTTTTTCTCCTACATCTTTATGGCTCACCAAAATTACCTTTGTCGTGCGCATCGCCCGCCCAATTGCTTGGGTAAATGCCACGTTTTACATCACGATGAAAACTGGAATACGGCCAATCAATCACGGCTTTTACCAAACCATGCTTGACGGGGTTGATGTAACAATAATCCACGCAACGGCGTAAATCATCTTCATCTTTAATGGTATGTTCCCAAAATCGGCGTTGCCAACACATGGCCGAACCATCTGCCCGTATGGTAACTGATACGCCGTGTTTTTTAAGGTTGCGCACAAAATGTGATTTAATCGCCCACCAACGGCCCCAATAATCACTATCGCCTATTGGTAATGTCCACACTGCGTGCAGATGATCGGGCAATACCACCCATGCAATAATTTCAAAAGGCTGTTGCTGTTGTACTTTTTTAACGGATTGTCGCAACAAATTTACATGTTGTGTAAGCAGATGTGACTGGCGGTCAATCAGCGTCACCGTAAAAAAATACGTTCCGCCTGCCACTAAATTACGCCGATATTGCACCATGCGCCAAGTCTAACGGTAGCCTCAATGCAGTGCAACGAAATCGAGTGGATTAGTAGTTACATTGCCCCTTGATTGCACTGCATTGCATCGAGGCTACTTGTTGCTACGTGTACCACCTGCCAACACCACCGCATTTACCCCGCACTGCGCCAATACAAACACAGCGGCTGAGCTACGGCGCCCTGTTTGGCAGTAAACGACGTATTCTTTAGCTTTATCTAAGGCTTTGGCGAGTTGGCGGATTTCGTTTAAGGGCAGGTTAATAGCACCTTCAAAGTGATCATCTTCATATTCACTGGCTAAGCGCGCGTCCATCCATACTGCCCCGGCGGCCACTTTAGCTTTTGCTTCTTGTAAATTCACTTGCGTGATGACAGGGGCTTTTAATAATTCTATAAAATCATTTTTATTGAGTCGCAGCAGTTTGCCATCAGTTTTCATGGTCACGGTGGCATTGCGTTTGTTGTCTGATACCAACGCATCTTCACCAAAGGCACGACCTTGATTGAGTTCTGCCAATACAACAGCAGGCTGGCTTGCATCCACCACTTTGCTGACCACCGCTGAACCGATTTGAATCAGGTAATAATAATCGCCCACGTCGCCTTGTCGCATGATGACCTGCTCTGCTGACACATTGATACTGGTCATACGTTTAAACATTTCTTCCACATTCACTGCGGGCAAGTGGCTAAATAAGCCTTTCTGCAGATTAAATGCGCTGAAAATCTGCGTATCTTTCATCCAATCACCCGTGCTGCGGTCAGGCTCTTCGGTCAATTTCGTTTGCATGTTGGGGGTTGAGGTTTTAGTGTCAGCAATCTGATCCCAAGTCATCATGATGTCGAGCAAATCCATGTCCACACGCATAATCGCCACGTCGGTCAGTGCGATAATATCTTTAACTTTTCCATGGGAATTCACTGGATGTTTAGCCGCTTTGCTTCCCGCCCTCAAGACAACTTTATTATCGTTATAAAACCGTAATTCTAAATCTCCTTTTAGTAGATAAATGGCTTGTGCGGCTTTTGTGACATTCATCCGTAGCGGGTCAATGTCCTTATTCACTTTTTCAGCAAATACTAATTCGGCAAGCTCAATTCTGCGCCCCAAAGTAAGTTTGGACATCGGCTCAAATTGTTCTAATAGAGAGGGGGTTATCGCCATAAATTGATTATACTTTTGAAGTTAATATGTGGATTTTGATGAGATTTTTTATAATACTAAAGCCATATAAATTAAAGCCTATAAATAAAAAACATGCTGATGTTCAAGCGCTTGCGTAGGCAGGCTTAAATCACTCTCAGCAATCTCATGCATAATGGTTTCACCTTCACCTGGTTTCAGGTGGGTGATATAAACTTCAATATTCTTAAGCGATAATTTGCCTAGCTCTGCCTCCAACAGGGATGGGCATAGGTGCTTGGATAGTTTAGCAAGTTCAAACTCATTATTTCTAAAAGCGGTTTCTATGATTAAATATTTAAGATTATTTATCTTATTCACGGCTACCCATAGCGCATCACAACTGGTGGTATCACCCGTGAACACCAAACTGGCTTCACCGCTATCTAGCTGATAACCTACCGCTGGCACCACGTGATTAGCGGGTAATGCAGTGATTTTTCGGCCTTGCAAAGTGAGCGTTTCGCCCAGTTTGATTTCGTTATAGCGTAAAAATGGTGCTTCAGCACTAGGAATCGCATTGAAATCTG
>JBARQL010000152.1:0-3043 GCA_049643685.1 Methylotenera sp. | reverse complement strand
CCAACACATTCACAAATAAACACATTTATATTTTAACCAATTATTTAACTAAGACTTTGATTATGATGCGTACACATTACTGCGGACATTTAAACCGCGAACATATTGGCCAAACTGTCACATTATGTGGTTGGGCACACCGCCGCCGCGACCATGGCGGCGTTATTTTTATTGACTTGCGCGACCGTGAAGGCATGGCGCAAATTGTGGTGAATCCTGATACAAAAGCCGCGTTTGCCATCGCTGAAAGCGTGCGTAGTGAATATGTGCTGAAAGTAGTGTGTGAAGTACGCGCCCGTCCTGAAGGCGCAACCAATGCTAACTTGGCGACTGGTGAAGTGGAAATGTTCGCGTCTGAGATTGAAGTGCTCAACGCCTCGCTCACGCCGCCCTTCATGTTGGATGATGAAAATCTCACTGAAACCGTGCGTTTACAACACCGTTACATTGATTTACGCCGCCCTGCGATGCAAAAAAACCTCATGTTGCGTTACAAAGTGGCTAAAAACTTGCGTGATTATTTAGATGAAAAAGGTTTTATTGAAGTTGAAACGCCGATGCTCACGCGCTCTACGCCTGAAGGCGCGCGTGATTACCTGGTGCCAAGCCGTGTGCATGCTGGACAGTTCTTTGCCTTGCCTCAATCGCCACAATTGTTTAAACAGTTGTTGATGGTTTCTGGGTTTGACCGCTATTTCCAAATTACCAAATGCTTCCGCGATGAAGATTTACGTGCTGATCGCCAGCCAGAATTTACGCAAGTGGATATTGAAACATCGTTCATGGAAGAAAATGACATCATGGATATCGTCGAAGAGATGATTCGCCAGATGTTGAAAAAAATTCAAAACGTCGATTTGCCAGCGGCATTTCCACGGATGAGCTTTGCTGAAGCGATGACCCGTTATGGCTCCGATAAACCCGATATGCGCGTTACGTTAGAAATTACTGAACTTTCAGACATAATGAAAGATGTCGATTTTAAAGTGTTTTCGAGCGCAGCTAATATGGCAGGCGGCCGCGTGGCTGCTTTGCGCGTGCCTAACGGCGCGGCAATTGCCCGTAGTGAGATTGATGCTTACACTGAATTCGTCAAAATCTATGGCGCTAAAGGTTTAGCGTACATCAAGATTAATGACGTGACTAAACTCAATGAAGAAGGCCTGCAAAGCCCAATCGTGAAAAATATCCATGTTAAAGCCCTGCAGGCGATTATTGACCGCACAGGCGCACAAAATGGCGATATCGTGTTCTTTGGCGCAGATAAAACCAAAGTGGTGAACGAAGCGCTAGGCGCCTTACGCCTTAAAGTTGGTCACGATAAAGGCCATGTGGATGGCAGAGCTTGGGCACCATTGTGGGTGGTAGACTTCCCAATGTTTGAACATGACGAAGAAAATGCCCGCTGGGCAGCCTTGCACCACCCGTTCACCGCACCAAAAGACGGCCATGAAGATTTACTCACCAGCAACCCAGGTGCTGCGCTTTCAAAAGCTTACGACATGGTATTAAACGGCTGGGAAGTCGGTGGCGGTTCAGTGCGTATTCACAAGCAAGAAGTGCAATCTAAAGTATTCGATGCGCTAAAAATCAGCAAAGAAGAAGCGCAGGAAAAATTCGGCTTCCTGCTTGATGCCTTGCAATACGGCGCACCTCCACACGGCGGTTTGGCATTCGGTTTAGACCGCTTGGTAACGCTGATGACGGGTGCAGAATCGATTCGTGATGTCATTGCATTCCCTAAAACGCAACGTGCGCAGTGTTTGATGACCAATGCGCCGAATGAAGTGGATGAGAAGCAACTGAGAGAACTACATATACGCGTTCGTTCACAAACACCAGCTGCGTAAAATGCACTCGCCTCACGATAACGTTGTTACATCCGCTTGCCGTACTATTCGTACTGTCTACGCGGATGTGCCTAGTTCTCGTATCGCGAATTGCATTTTAGAAAGTGCATAATGTGTTTCGAGTATATTTGGAAATTAATGGCAGATAATTCAAATACGATTATTGCTATAAGTGCACTAGTTTTAACGGTATGGCAGGGTTATATTACTAGGCAACACAATAAGCTTTCAGTAGTACCATATTTGACAACATGGTCACACGCCGATGGTGAGAATGGATTTTACTCGATTGAAATAATGAACAACGGCATCGGCCCAGCATTAATTAAGGCCTTTCAAGTTTTTGTTGATGGAATTGAAATTAAAGGTAATGAGTCGGAGTTAGTAGATAAAGCAACCAAAAAGTTATTTGGTGACTTTGAATATCAATCCGCGAACTGCTTTCTTTCCAGTGGCTATATGATGGCAGAAAAAAATAAGCATGAAATATTTAGTATTAAATTTATTGGGCAAAGAAAACTTAATTATCAGGAATATAAACAAACAATAGAAAGGGCTAGGCTAGTAATTGAATATGAATCAATTTATAAAGATAAGTTTATTTATGATTCTGATAAATTCAGTCTATTAAACTAATGCCTGTCACCCAACTAAACCACGTAAACCTCCGCACGCCTTACGAGACGATGCTTAAACTTAAAGACTTCTACTGCGATGTGGTTGGCTTAAAGGCTGGGCCACGCGAGGGGTTTACTAGCCGTGGGTTTTGGCTTTATATCGGCGATAAACATGTGATGCACTTGGCTGAATATCGCGGTGAGGGTGAGCCGCTGACTAACGTACTCACAACCATTGACCATATCTCTTTCACTTGCACCGATATGCCCGCCATGGAGGCACATTTAAAAGCGCACAAAATCGATTATTCAATTCGCGATTTGCCAGTGCTTAATGTGCGTCAAATCAACTTTAAAGACCCTGTGGGTAATGGCGTAGAGCTGTTTTTCTATATGTAAACGTTGTCAACGCGCTAGTTTGATGGACGTTTTTGCTAGTGTTGTGTCGCTTTTGGGGAATGAAAAGTTTAGTTTGTGTGACTCGCATCACATATCTTTGCGTTAAAACCCATAAAATGCGAACTACGTGGCAAAATAATTGCCAAAGAACAGCAAATAAATGACTTTGGAGTGTGG
>JBARQL010000151.1:0-10819 GCA_049643685.1 Methylotenera sp. | reverse complement strand
CGCCTAGCACTGCTTCCCATGGTGTAATGGGTAAATCTATATAAAGATCGTGATCAAGTACGCGGAACAGTCGGTGAGGCAGAAAACTAATATTAAGGTAAAGATTACCTTCTTTTCCACCATTTGCACCTTTGCCGCCCTTACCTCTTAACAGCATTTTTTGACCATTTACCACGCCTTTAGGTATGCGTGCTTTAAACGAATGGGGCACACGCTTCAATTGACCCTGGTCATCATATTCTGGCACGGTAAAACTGAGGTCGACCATCGTGCCATGATAGGCGTCTTCCAGCGTGATTTCCGTAGCAAGCTCATAGTCCTGCCCAGGAATCGGCATACGATGGCCTTGATTTTGACCTCGGTACTGCGTGTGGTGGCTGCCTTTGGTAAAGCTGGCAAATAAATCAGCTAAGTCGATATTATCGAAAGAATATCCTTGGCTATGTTGGTTGCTCTGTTGCGCGCCCCAACCTGGCGGCGGTCTGAATTCCTGACCTGAAGGATGGCGACCTAATTCATCGTAAGCGGCGCGTTTTTCTGGATCTTTTAAAGTGGCGTATGCTTCGCCAATTTCTTTGAATTTGGCCTCCCCTGCAGGATCTTTTGTTACATCAGGATGGTATTGATGAGCCAGTTTTCGATAAGCTTTTTTAATCTCATCATTTGTCGCAGTACGCCCTACACCCAGAATTTCATAATAATCTGTAAATTTCATTTTTTTAGATTTCTTTTTTTAGATTTCTTTTTTTAGATTTCTTCTATCAGAAAATTTCAAGTGGTTAATAACGCACTGCGTTGTTCGCATTCACCTTAATGTTTATGTCGTTTCTTCCCACTATTACCGTGATGATCATCGTTACGTTCATCATAACGGTCATACTCGTAATCACGATGCAGTTCACGATAACGCGGTGCATAATCGTTGTAATACCAATTATCTTGCACAAAATAGACGCGCTCGCCGCAAGCGTTGTAATGATGACAATGTTTGCGCCAATTTTTAGCGTGTCCTGGAGGCACGCGCATATAAATGGGCTCACGTTCCAAATAAACCCGCTCCACTATTCTTGGCTGACGGTAGATGACCCTTGGTTGAGGGTAAGGGTAGTCCCCGATATCAATTCGGCCATAGAAACCTGGTTGGCCAACGCTTACCGAGACGCCAACATCGGCAGCAAACACAGGGCTAATAAAGACGGTAGTTATTACGGTGACTGCCATCAGAAGTTTTTTCATGATAATTTCCAAAATAATCAATCGTTACTTAGTAACGATTGAGATGCGTTCCAAATAACAACAATAAGATAGAGCAATCATAGAATCTTATTTCCCTACGGCTTCTGGAGTGTCATTAGACTCCTCTCGAGTAGCTTTTAACGCCTTGTCAGCGGCTTCTTTGGTAGCTTCCACGGCGCGTTGCGCAGCTACTCTGGCAGCCTCTTTGGCAGCTTTAGCCATTTTTTTGGCAGCTACCAATGTTTTACGGGCTGCCTCTTTAGTCGCTTCGAGAGCTTCCTTAGCAGCTTCCTCAGCTTCAAGTGCTGATTGCTTGGTAGCCAAGGTTGCTTTTTTAGTTGCTTCAGTGGCCTTTTGAACAGCAATTTTGGCGGAGGTCTCTGCTGCATGCGCAGCCTCCTTAGCTGATGTTGCCGCTTCTTTCGTAGACACTTTGACAGATTGCTCAGCCTGTTCTAAAGCCTGTTTTGCCGCTTCAGCGGCTTTTTTTGTGGCCTCTTTAGCTTCTTCAGCGGCCGCTTTAGCGCTATCTTTAGCTTCCTGTACCGTTGATTCAGAAACTTTACCAGAAGCGACTTCACTCGTTTTTTCAGTAGATTCTTCCGTCGCCTGCGCGGTTAGACCAATCATTAACGCGAACAATATTACCCATTTTGGTAACCCGACTTTTGCTTGTCTCACTATGCACTCTCCTTGTTATTTCGCAATATATTAATCACTTCATCATCTTCTACTTGTGGAAAATTCACATAAAACTGTCCAACAGACTGAAATTCAATCGGTGATTCAAGACAGACGACTTCATCTGCAAATTCGGCAATCCTAGCCAAAGTGCCTGGCGGAGCAACAGGGACAGCACACACTAATTTAGCGGGAGTTTTGTTGTGTAAACTATGCAGTGCGGAAATCATACTGGCACCAGTTGCTAATCCATCGTCAACCACAATCACAACGCGGCCACTAGGATTAGCCGGTGGGCGCACTGGCGTATATTGTGTCCGTCGCAGGTTAATGGTCTCAAGCTGGTATGCCTTTTCATTTGCAATATAGTTGCTATCTGCACCCACCGAAGCAGCATGGTCAGCAAGGTAAGTCCAGCCACTTTCATCCACCGAACCGATTGCTAACTCAGGCTGATAAGGGGCTCGCAGCTTGCGAACCAGCACGACATCGTATTCACCCTCGAGTTTATCAGCAATAATTTTCGCCATGCATACAGCACCACGCGGAATGGCTAGGATAAGCGGCTTCTTTCCACGATAACGCTCAAGCTTTTTAGCCAGCTGTCGCGCAGCATCTTCTCGATCATAGAACATCTGGCAACAATCTAATTGATGATGGGTTTAAGTAAATCAATTTTAAACTCCTGCTCGTAGGGTGGTACGTTACATTCGATAATGTCAGTTGGCGCTACATCCAACCTTACCCCTGCAATATCAATCCTTACCGGCAACTTGTTTGCACCGCGATCTACTAATACTGCCGTACGTATTTCTGCTGCACGCTTTCTTGCCAGGTATTCCACCGCACGAAGCATGGAATGGCCGCGAAACATCACATCATCTATCACTAATACAGTCGTGCTAGCAAGATCTAGAGAAGCTTGCATAGGACTCTCAGTCAGTTTCGTTTCAGGGTGTAATAATGTTAGGTCGTCCGCGTAACGCTTGATTTGCAAATGCATCAGGGCAATGTTCGTTAAACCAAATTGGCTAATAAGCCGTTTGTGCAGCATTTCTGCCAAGGGAGCACCGCGACGTAAAATACCAACAATCATAATATGCTCTTTCGCGGTGAGAAAACCAGCAGCTTGCCAGGCCATGTTATCCAATACGGCATCCAACTGTGCGGTCTGATATAAGCAGGTTCTAGTGCCTGATGGGGCTATTTCCAAGGCTAAAATCCTTTAAGCCAAAAATTTAGTGCGTAGTTTACGGACCATTTGCCATGCAAATAAACCTCGGCTAAACCACTTTCCAATACGACTGGGCCGCACTATTTTTAAAAATAAAGCACTGCCACCTGCAAGCCAAATCGGATGTTTTTTCATGAAACTGATAGCCGCAATCCCTTGATCTGCTAACGCCATCGGCGCACGTAAAGCACCCACAGCCTGAAGCAGTTGTCTGCGTTGCTCTTCTGCTTCCTGCACCAAGCGTTCGCGGCGCTGACCTAATTTTTGAAGTTTTTCGCTCATTTATTTTTCAACACTATCGATTGTAAGAATTGAGCGTCATTGAGAATTTAAACTATCGTTATCTTTAACCAATTCTGACAAGCTCGATGAAAATAACTTGGGTTTTTTCCTAAGTTTACTCGCCGCGACAGCCCAAATAATTGCGCCTAATAATAGAAAAAATCCCGCCACAACAGATAAAGCGAACAAACGATGACCTTCCCACAAAATAAACACAATCAAAATAATGGCCAGCACCAAGCCGACCACCAGACTGAACATGGCCGCAACATAAAGCACTACTAAAGAAAACAAGCGCGCCCTATCTTCTTCTAAATCAGTCGATAATAATGCTAAGCGCGTATGTGCGACACTGACTAAAGTCGTCGCGAACGCAGCCAGCGACCCTAATAAGCCCTTGTTCTCTTCGGCCATCTCAGCGCCCAATTGCGTTAGTCTGCCTGCAGGCAGACTAACGGCGACCGATTAACAAGCCAACCACCAAGCCAACGCTGGCAGCAAAGCCAACAGATTGCCATGGATGATCATGTACATAAACGTCTGTTGCTTTAACGGCCTCTTTTGACTTTGCCATCACAACTGACTGGGCTTCTGCCAACGAAGCTTTCGCCGCATGCAGTGATTTTTCAGCTTTTGCACGCACCTCGGCCACTTTTTCGCCACCTTGGCTAGCAGTTGCTTTGATTAATGCCTCCGCATCAGCCACAACTACTTTGAAATCGTTGACCAATTGTTGTTTGTTGACGTCATTTGATAATGTTTCCATGATTCTTCTCCTTTGTTTATCTTCTTAAATTACTAACAATTACTACTTTTTTTCTTCATTCTGAAGAATCTTCTAATTCAGGTTGCTCTGTAATCGGCCACCAGAACACAATTTTTTGATGTTTACTCGCGTTTACATGTACTTTCAGATGCTTTTCTACCCCATTGAACTCAGCAGAAATCAAATAACTGCCTGACGGCAAATTTGCCCACAAATAAGGCCCTTCAGTTACGACTTCGAGTGCTACATTTTTATGCGCATCTACGACTTTAACCTTAACGTCGGCTAAAAACTCTTCGCGTTCATTTAACTTTTGCACAACAGCAATTTCTAATCCATAATTATTTGCGACACCTCGCATCATTTCAGCTTCTTCCGCGATGCCTCCTGTCATATAGACCACACCGTTTTCAAGCTGTTTCTGCTCTGGCATCTCAATCGCAGCGACAGTCCCTACAAAAAACGTCAAACCAAAAATCATCAAGACATCTAAAACTATCGTCCGACTCTCTAAATGCTTCATACCCACCCCTGCACTCTTCTAAGTTTATTCAAAACGCGTATTCTTGCGTGACTGGTCGAATAATTAATCGCAAACAATGTTTGCCAAAATCTTCCACTTCGTTAAAGAACAACGCACAAGCCATATGCACTCCACTCACGCCAACCAGCTCAAATTGATAGCCAATGTGTGAAAGAAAACGCAAATTTGGATTAATTATCCCACCCTGCACCAACGCAGTTTCAGCGAATTCAGGAACAATTTTTGAAATATGCTGCCATGTGAGTTTGTGAGGTGTGCAATCGAGTAATTCTCCAGCTGCCTTATTGCATTCGCGAATCGTTCCATCGTCATCAAGCGTAAGTACTGCGGTGATCTCCTCACTATGGCAAATACAGGGGCTTGCACGAGATTCCGTCTTAGTATCAGCCACTCTTAGACTAACTACATTATTTTCCATAGGTTCAACTTGTTGTGCTTGAGCGGTTTTCATCGGTTCACCTCTGCTTCTGCCGCTAGCCAATCTTCCATCTCATGACCAGGCTCAAACCCACGCGCCTCTGCTTTATAATAGGCGCATAAAGCCACTTGGCAGCAGACATCCTGATTTTCAGTACTTTCGGTTTTTGATGAGGGCTTACTTTCAGCCTTAGGAGTCGTTTCTTTTTTTACCTTAGTTTCAACTCCGTATACCGGAATAGGATTTTTTGCGTTTAACTGTGTAACTTCTGAAACTTGCATCACATCTCTCCTTTCAAGCACTAAAAAAGCCGACGGTACCCACCTAGGGGGGGTAATTGCAACTAGCCGTTGCAGGTTGAGCACCGCCGACAGATGTAATTTAGTTGACTGACCAAATAAAGTAAATTCGGGCAAGCACGTAAGGGCTAACCCTTATATGCAACGCATCTCTATGCAAACAAGCATGTGAACCAATAGAATGAGAAACACTAGACAGCGAAATGCTTTTTAACTAGACTTAAGCTGCAATCTACAGCACTTAGACGCTTTTTTAAATTAGGGCATTTTGAACAACCCACCCAAAAATTTGCCAGAAAACATACTAGAAAACCTAAGTTGTCAAGTTCTCTTTGATACGGTTGCCGATGCTATGTTGCTTGTAGATGTCGGTGGGCGGGTTGTTCAAGCAAACCAGGCGGCGCAACAATTATTAGAGTATTCTCAAGAAACGATTTGCGGTCTTGAAGTTGAGGCATTGATGCCAGCGAGTTACCGTACCCAGCACCATCAATACAGAGAGATTTATTCTCAACACCCTGAAAAACGCCCGATGGGCAATGGCAGAAACCTTTTTGCGCTAAGCGGTAGCGGCAAAAAAATCGCTGTAAACATTAGTTTGAGCCCCTTGCAAATTCAAGAGCAAGCTTATATCTTAATTACGCTTTCCACCAATAAACGACGTAAAGCAGAGCAAGCCTTGCGCGCCAGCGAAGAGCGGCTACAATTAGCTAAAAGTTCTGCTGGCTTAGGAATTTTTGATTTCGATGCAACAAAAAATATTGTGCATTGGGACGAGCGGATGTGCGAGCTTTGGGGTGCAAAATCGGATAAAACAATATCCTATGAAAAATTTGTTGCTGCCATCCATCCAGATGACCGCGCCGCTCGGCAAGACGCCCTTATTCTAGCCACAGACTCGACTGGGAACGGTGAATATAGTGCAGAATTCCGCATTATTAATGCTAAAGATGGGGTTGAACATTGGATAGCTACCACAGGTCGAATGCACTTTGAAAACGGCCATGCCACTAGACTGGTAGGGGTCGCACAAGATGTTACTGAAAACAAAAAATTAGAGAAAAACTTTCAAGAACAACGTGCTGAAACAGAATCGATTTTCAAACAACAAGTCGCAGCGCGAACCGCTTCTGCCATTGCTCATGAGCTGAATCAGCCCTTAGCTGCCCTTTCAGCTTATAGTGAGGTGGCGTTACACGCATTAAATGATGCGAATGCAAACCCTGATCAATTAAAACATGCGCTTGAGGGATGCGTTGCGCAAGCGCAGCGTGCCGGCACCAGCTTGCATGAATTACTGGCTTTCCTTCATCAAGGTGAGATAGTGACAGAGCAATTCAACCTGAACGATATCGTAAGGGCAGCGTTGAATATTGCAAAAGGTGACGGTTATAAAGAGTTTCATCCTACTCTTGAATTGGAACAAAATATGCCTGCTGTATTAGGGAATCGTATTCAAGTACAAAAAGTGCTGGTTAATTTATTAAGAAACGCCGTGGAGGCGATGCGCGGTGCGGGCGTACCTTCTGCTGCAATTACTGTTACTGTGCGTACCAATAAAGACCTGAATATGGGGCATGTGACCGTACAAGACAGTGGCCCTGGCGTCAGTCAGGAGATGGTGAAGCGTATATTTGAGCCTTTTTTTACCACTAAGCCTACCGGCATCGGTATGGGGCTTGCCATCAGTCGTGCATTGATAGAAGCCAATGGCGGTCAACTTTGGTTAGAGCCTTATGCTAACAAATCTAACTCCAAGACTGGCGCCGCTTTTCACTTTACACTCCCTTTTGCGTCATAACACCTATTCTGCTACGAGACAATTAAAGCCATGAGTACAACTCACAAAACTGTTTTTATTATCGATGATGACCCCGCCATTCGGGATTCTTTATCGCTCATGATCGATCAAGAAAATATTGCCGTAAAAACTTTTGATAGTGCGGAAGCTTTTCTTAGCACTTACCAGCCTGAATGTTTAGGCTGCGCCCTTATTGATATCCGTATGCCAGGCATGGATGGGTTGGAACTGCATCAGGCGCTTTTAGCACGTAATATTCTGCTACCTGTTATTTTTCTCACAGGTCATGGCGATATTCCGATGAGCGTACAAGCGATGAAAGCAGGTGCAGTAGATTTTCTCACCAAACCAGTGACGCGTGAGAAGTTATTAGCTTCAGTTAGAGCGGCCATACACAAATCTGAAAAGGTACTCACTGAAAGCGCACACCATCAAGAAGCTTTATCGCTCCTTGCAGATTTAACAGACCGAGAACGAGATGTGTTGCTATTAGCGGTTCAAGGCCATACCAATAAGCACATTGCACGTGAACTTGGCATCAGCCACCGTACCGTGGAAATACACAAATCTAAGATCATGCATAAAACTGGTGCGATTAATTTGCTTGATCTGGCCCGTATTGCTCATGAAGGTGATTTGAGCAGCTAATACTTATAGCTTCAGAGTGAGGTTTCTCTGCCCTCCTCTGCATTTAACCTCGGCAGCTATGGAAATGAAGTATACACAATGTTAACAAGTGCCCAGAACTTGTAGAACATTGCATTGACATAAGTGCGAACACTTAATACAAGCCAAATTCTCCCAAAACTCAATGATTAACAGTATTATCATGCTTAATAACACTGGCAAAATAATCACTTAAAAACATATGCGGCGTATTCTCATTTCTCTCGTACTCATTGCGGGCATCGGTGCCGCCTATTGGTGGTTTAGTCGTCCTCAGCCAATTACCGTTGCGCTGATAGAGGTCGCACGAGGCAAGGTGGAATCTAGTGTAGCGAATACGCGCGCCGGCAGCGTAGAGGCTTGTCTGCGAACCAGACTATCACCCATTAGTGGTGGGCGCATTGCATTTCTTGGTGTTAAAAAAGGTGACCATGTTAAAAAAGGGCAGGTCTTGTTGCGTTTATGGAATGAAGATCAGCAAGCGCAAAGTAATCTGGCACAAAAGCAGGTGATAAGTAGCCAAAAACGTATTGCTGAAGCCTGCGCTGTGGCTGAAAATGCTGAACGTGAAGCGGGTCGTATGGCAGAGCTGCGTGCAAAAGGCTTTATTTCTAAAAGTGGTGAAGAAAAATCTCGCTACGAGGCACAATCGCGCCACGCTGCTTGTGATGCAGCTCGTGCAGATGTCAATCAGGCTCAAGCACGCGTAAAAGTAACGAAAGTAGAACAAGATAGAACAGTGTTAGTCGCGCCGTTCGACGGCATCGTGGCGGATATCGTCGGAGAGTTAGGCGAATATACCACGCCATCACCTCCCGGTGTAGCAACGCCGCCCGCCATCGACCTGATTGATGACTCCTGCCTTTATATCGAGGCGCCGATGGATGAAGTGGACGCACCCAAGATTCATATGGGGCAGCCCGCACGAGTTTCTTTAGATGCCCTACCAGGCAAGGCATTGCCGGGACACGTAAAACGTGTTGCGCCTTATGTGGTTGCGGTGGAAAAACAGGCGCGTACCGTGGATGTGGAAGTTTCGTTGGATAATGCGGATGACACTAAACAATTGCTTGTCGGCTATAGTGCCGATGTGGAAGTCGTGCTGGATAGCCATGACAATGTATTGCGCGTGCCGACATCGACCCTGATGGAAGGCAACAAAGTGCTGCTTTACCAGCCAGCCACAAAAAAACTGGAAGAGCGCGCAATCAAGGCGGGAATTACCAATTGGGAATACACCGAGATATTAGACGGGTTAAAACAGGGTGACCGCATTGTGGCTTCACTGGAGCGTGAAGGTGTAAAAGCCGGCGTTGTAGTCAAACCAGAAACAGAAGCAGCCCCCGATAAAATTAAAGCGAAATAACCCCGCATGCCTGATGAAAGCCTTATCTCACTGAATGGCATAGACCGTACCTTCACGCTGGGTGATAGCCAAGTACATGCTTTGCGCAATGTGGATTTAACGATTAATCGTGGTGAATATATTGCCGTGATGGGGCCGTCGGGTTCTGGGAAATCTACCCTACTGAACTTAATCGGCCTGTTAGACCGTGCAGATGCCGGCACGTATCAACTGGAAGGCAGAGATGTCACCACACTAGCCCCGGATGAGCAGGCAAAAGTACGTAGCGAGCGTATCGGCTTTATATTCCAGAGCTTTCATTTGGTACCGCGCCTTACCGCTGCAGCTAATATTGAGCTGCCACTTACCTTATCTGGCATGTCATCAGCTGAGCGCGTGAAACGTGTGTCGCAGGCACTGAAAGAATATGGTCTGACGGATAGAGCGCACCATCGCCCGAATGAGCTTTCTGGTGGGCAGCGTCAGCGCGTGGCTATTGCGCGCGCCACCATACTGCGCCCGGCGGTGCTGTTAGCGGATGAGCCGACTGGCAACCTTGATCGTGTTACTGGTGAAGAAGTGGTAAGACTGCTAGAGGCTTTGAATGTGCAAGGCATGACATTGATAGTAGTAACGCACGATCAGGCACTCGGTGCGCGTGCGCGGCGTCAGATAAGAATGGATGATGGTGGCATTGTAAGTGATGTTACCCAACCGCCAGAGGTGGCCACTCCAGGCATCGTTGACCCTAACATAACCTTGACCAATTTGGCTCCTCCGGATTTAGCTAGCCCTGATTTGGCCACCTAGGTTACAAGGAGCTGCATTGAAAATTACCGACACATTCCGCTACGCTAGTGATGCCGCTACTGGTACGCCTTTGCGCACAGGTTTGCTGATATTAGCGATGTCGATTGGTGTAGCCGCAGTAGTCATACTCACTGCGCTGGGCGATGGCGCGCGCCGTTATGTGGTGGGCGAATTTTCTGCAATCGGCAGTAATCTGGTGATTGTGCTGCCAGGTCGTTCCGAAACGCGCGGTTTTAACCCTGCCAACCTCATTACCAGCACACCGCGTGATTTAACGGTAGATGATGCTGCTGCGCTGCTTAGGCTTCCAGGGGTAGAACGGATTTCACCAATTTTGATTGCCACGACGGAAATCAACGCCTCTGGTAAACTGCGTGAGACCATGCTGCTGGGCACCAACGACGAATTTATTAAAGTACGCCAATTAAAAATGGGGCTTGGGCGCTTCCTCTCTAAAGATGAAGTAGGTCATGGCTCGGCAGAAGTAGTGTTGGGCGCACTTATCCGTCAGGAGATTTTTGGCGCAGAAAACCCGTTAGGAAAAACCGTGCGTATTGGTGACCGACGGCTGCGTGTGGTTGGTGTGCTCAGCGAGGGCGGACGTGGCATGGGCATGACCACCGATGAGTTAGTGATTGTGCCAGTGGCAACCGCGCAAGCCATGCTTAACAGCAATACCCTGTTTCGCATTCTGGTTGAAGCACGCAGCCGTGAACAAATAGGTGAAGTCAAGGCGC
>JBARQL010000150.1:0-25081 GCA_049643685.1 Methylotenera sp. | reverse complement strand
TGTTGACGTGTTGGTGATTACCCCTGTGCCATTGATTCCAGGCGTAGTGGTGCGTTGTCGCCCATTAGGGGTATTGTTGATGGAAGATGAAGCTGGCTTAGATGCAAAAGTGCTGGCTGTACCTATTAATAAAGTGTGTGGTCTGTATGGACACCTTAAATGTCATTCAGATATTTCTGCCTGGCGTTTGGACATGATTGCGCACTTTTTCGAGCACTACAAGGACTTGGATAAAGGCAAATGGGTGAAAATTAACGGTTGGGGTGATATTGACCAAGCGAAAAAAGAAATCCTAGAAGGGGTTGAAAATTACAACAATGCTAAAGTAAAACCAGCATTCTAAAATAGCATCCTTAGCATGATATTAAAAAAGCGCGAATTATCGCGCTTTTTTGTTTTTATAACAGTGCATCAAAAAATTTTTTTTTAACTGGTATTTTCCGCTAAGCAACCGCTATGCCAAATAGACTGCCCACGCCTGCCGTTGCCAGCATGGCTAAAGCACCCCAAAAAGTCACACGTAAAGAGCCTTTCCATACACTAGCTCCACCAGCCTTGGCGGCTAAGCCGCCCAATAATGCCAGAAATGTCAGTGACATCACGGCCACAAACAGCACAAGTTGTGATGAAGATGCAAACCATACCACCAGTAAAGGCAATAGTGAGCCAACGGCGAATGTGGCAGCAGAGGCGAGCGCGGCCTGCACGGGGCGAGCGTTCATGGTTTCAATAATGCCTAATTCATCACGAGCATGCGCTCCTAATGCATCATGCGAGGTTAATTGCATAGCAACCTGTTTAGAGAGTTCAGGCGTTAAACCACGTTTTATATAAATACCAGTAAGTTCTTCCAACTCATGCTCTGGCTGGGTGGCGAGTTCTTCACGCTCACGGGCTAAATCGGCATTTTCAGTATCAGATTGTGAACTCACCGAGACGTACTCCCCTGCTGCCATCGACATTGCGCCCGAGACTAAACCAGCAACGCCCGTCAATAAAATCGTTTCGTGCGTGGCGTTTGCCGCGGCGATGCCGATAACCAAGCTGGCGGTGGAAACAATACCATCATTCGCCCCCAAAACAGCGGCACGTAACCAGCCGATGCGGTGCGAGCGATGCGATTCTGAATGTCTTAGCATGTGCGTCCTTTTTGAATTTAAGTAATGATAATGTAAAGTTGATATGCATTGGGTGAAAAAATAAGCAAGAAACAACTTAAAAATCCTCGAGCAAAAAAAACGCCTCTGGAAGCCTTTATTTATAAGGCTTCCAGAGGCATCAACAAGAAGATGCTTGTTTTAAGTAATTTTAAAAGAATGAAATCCGCACATTACAAATGTAGCAATGGCACAATTAGCAACGCCACAATGTTGATGATTTTAATCAACGGATTCACTGCAGGGCCAGCCGTATCTTTGTACGGATCACCCACTGTATCGCCAGTCACAGCCGCTTTATGCGCCTCTGAACCTTTGCCGCCGTGATGGCCATCCTCGATATACTTCTTCGCATTATCCCAAGCGCCACCACCAGTACACATGGAGATTGCAACGAATAGCCCCGTTACAATGGTACCCATGAGTAAGCCGCCTAGTGCGACTGGACCAAGTAACAAGCCCACTAAAATGGGCGCAGCCACAGGTAATAATGAAGGTATCATCATTTCTTTAATCGCGGCAGTGGTCAGCATATCCACTGCTTTGCCGTATTCTGGCTTGGCGGTACCCTCCATGATGCCTTTAATATCGCGGAACTGGCGGCGTACTTCTTCAACCACTGCGCCAGCAGCACGTCCTACGGCTTCCATCGCCATGGCGGCAAATAGGAATGGAATTAAACCGCCAATGAATAGGCCAACGATAACTTTCGGGTCGCTTAAACTAAAGTCTATCGACTGACCGAGGTGGGTTTCTAGTTTGTGAGTGTAATCTGCAAATAACACGAGTGCGGCTAAACCAGCAGAGCCAATCGCGTAGCCTTTGGTCACAGCCTTTGTTGTGTTGCCAACCGCATCAAGTGGGTCGGTGACATCGCGCACACTGCTAGGTAATTCTGCCATTTCCGCAATGCCGCCCGCGTTATCCGTGATTGGTCCATAAGCATCAAGCGCCACGATAATGCCTGCCATGCTCAACATTGACGTGGCGGCAATGGCAATACCATATAAGCCTGCTAGATTATAAGCCACTAAAATGGCGATACACACACAAATCACAGGTAGCGCGGTGGATTTCATTGAGATGCCAATACCCGCAATAATGTTGGTGGCATGACCAGTAGTAGAGGCTTGTGCAATGTGTTTAACTGGCGGGTAGTCAGTACCGGTGTAATACTCGGTAATCCAAACGAGCGCTGCTGTTAACACTAATCCGACTGCGCAAGCGCCAAATAGCGCATTTGCTGAAGCCACTAAGTTAGGTGAATGGTGAAAGCCCTCTGGAAACAGTTGGTGCGTGACAAAGTAAAAAGCAACCAATGAAAGTAATCCTGCTACCGCGAGGCCTCGGTAAAGCGCCGGCATGACATTTTTCATGCCTGGAGAAGCCTTCACGAAAAAGCAACCAACAATAGAAGCAACAATGGAAACAGCCCCTAATAACAAGGGATAAATCATGGTGTTAATGCCCACATTCTCTATCATCAAGCCACCTAATACCATGGTAGCAATAATCGTCACAACGTAAGTTTCGAATAAGTCAGCGGCCATCCCGGCACAATCACCGACATTGTCGCCTACGTTATCGGCAATGACTGCAGGGTTGCGCGGATCATCTTCTGGAATGCCGGCCTCTACTTTACCCACTAAGTCAGCACCCACATCTGCGCCCTTGGTAAAGATACCTCCACCCAAACGGGCAAAAATAGAAATAAGTGAAGAGCCGAAAGCCAAGCCGATCAGTGGGTTTAAATCAGTATTTCTATCAGCACCCAAAAACCAGTAAAAACCAGTGACGCCTAACAAACCCAGACCAACCACCAACATACCAGTGATTGCGCCACCTTTAAAAGCGACATCAAACGCAGGTGCAATGCCACCAGTGGCTGCTTGCGCAGTTCTTACATTCGCTTTAACCGATACATTCATGCCAATAAAACCGCATGCCCCTGAAAGTACTGCGCCGATCACAAACCCTATGGCAGTGGTTTTACCTAAAAATATCGCAATTAAAATCGCTAACACTACCCCTACGATCGCAATGGTTTTGTATTGACGGGCTAAGTAGGCCGCTGCGCCTTGTTGTATTGCCCCTGCAATTTCTTGCATGCGCGCATTGCCAGCTGGCAAATTGGTAATCCATTTACTCATTATTACCCCATATAGCACCGCCAGAATAGCAGCGCCAATGGCGATGATTAATTCAACTTGCATAATCTCTCCCTATCTAAATTTTTTAAACTAATATTTGATAAATCTTGCGACTTAAGAAATAACTTTTGAAACTTAAACTAAAATCTAGTGCGAACTGACCCTGAAAAAGGCCATTAAAATATCAACAAAAAAACAAAAGAAAAAACGTTTTAAAATTAATGGGTAATCAATTTCTCTACCAATAATTCATCAGCGTAAATTATAGAGATGTAAAAATTTGTAACCACGTTTCATTATTACACTAATAAGCAAACCTAACAACTATTACTAAATTAGCCTAAGAGCAGTTAGATTAAACATGATTGACCGTTGCTGTGAGGGTGAGTATCTCGCTAATAAAGCCGCGATTTTTATTGATCTGCTTTGCGGGCTAATTTAGCTAACTTGTCACCAAGTGCCGTTCCAGATAATTTACACGCGAGCTGCTTTAACTCGCTTGCGGCCTTGGCGCTGAGTTTTTTAACTACTTTTGGCTTGGCCTGAGGGGTAGATTTTACTTGCACTTTTACGCGAATTGAAGTAACTTCACACCCTTGCTTTTCTAGCTTAATCAACAGGCTAGGGATGAAAAGCTTAATTTTTGCAGCGACTGCATTATTGTCTGCAAACACGGATAATTGTTTGTTCTTAGTACTATAAGCATGGCTAAACTGTGCCAAATTTTCAGGTGCTGTTGCAAGCCAAATTTCTTGCGCTGCGTGCGCTTCTTTCGAGTGTGCATTGAACGCAGCTAGCTCCGGGCGTGCAAGCAGTTCAGGTTGCTTAAGTAATGAGTTAAACTGGCGCATGCTGACCAGTGTTAAGAGTGGTGAGTAAATCTATGAATATCATCTTTGTCTCAAATAAAATGGCGAAAGCGCGAACGTTGTCTATGCTACAGGTAGGTTTGCTTGTGCTCGCCTTAGTGATGGTGCCAGTGTTACTTACTTTGCTGTTCATTGTGCCACAGGAAGCCGCAGCACAAAAGGGGGGTAAGTCGTTGATTCCTCCTCAACTTAGATTTTCATTCAATAACCACCAAAAGCATCTGGATGCGTACGCAGTTCAGCTTGGGGAAATGCAAGCCCGTATGATGCGCTTGGATTCACAAAGTGAACGTTTAGCTAAACTGGCGGGCGAAAAACCAGCGGTGCGTGAAGATGCAGTTGACAGTAAAAAAAATGCTACTGGCAAGGCGCTTCCAGAGAGTCATGCAGATGGGCGTGGCGGCCCCTTAGTGCTGAATGCCCCCGTGAATACAAAGATGTCTGAGGCAGATTTACAGAAAGAAATTGCTGCATTATTAGCGAAGATTGAGTTTGGTACTGACAATTTGGCTAGAATTGAAGCGAAGCTATTACAACAAAGCGTGTTAAAAGACTTACTGCCCAATAGCAGTCCAGTGGCCGTGGCCTATAATTCCTCAAGTTACGGCTGGCGCTCGGACCCATTTACGGGTGAAAAAGCATTTCATGAGGGCTTGGATTTTCCTGCGATATCGGGGACGCCAATCTATGCAGCTGCTGGCGGCATAGTGTCAACTTCTGAAGATAGCACTGGTTATGGTAAACTAGTCAAAATTGAGCATGGCTCTGGGTTAGAAACGCGTTATGCACATTGCTCAAAATTATTGGTGAAAGTAGGTGAGCGCGTAGAAAAAGGACAGATTGTGGCCGAGATGGGCAGTACAGGTCGTTCTACAGGGCCCCATTTGCATTATGAGATTCGATTAAATGGCAATGCGCTAGATCCAAGACAATACCTTAAAGCAGGCAGTTGATTTTTCTAATTTTGACCCAACTTAAACACAACGATAATAACCAATCAGTTAAAAAAATAAGCAATGTAAAACTGAATGTTAACTTCACGCGATACAAAACTTTTCATTTATTAAAAACTTAGTCAACTCAAATTTAAAAGCCTTTAATCCTCAAAGCGGAAAGCCACTCACTTCATGATTTCTTCGTTGTTCAAAAAAATATTCGGTAGCCGTAATGACCGACTGGTTAAACAGTACGCACAAAAAGTACAAAAAATTAATGCATTAGAGCCAGCCATGCAGGCGCTTTCTGATGAGGCTTTAAGAGCGAAAACCGACGAGTTTAAGCAACGTTATGCCAATGGTGAAACGTTGGATCAGCTGTTACCTGAAGCTTTTGCAGTGGTGCGTGAAGGCGGTATTCGCGCCTTGGGAATGCGTCATTTTGATGTGCAGATGATCGGCGGCATGGTGCTGAACGCTGGCAAAATTGGCGAGATGCGTACCGGTGAAGGTAAAACACTGGTTGCTACTTTGCCTGTTTACCTCAATGCACTCACAGGCAAAGGCGTGCATGTAGTGACGGTGAATGACTATCTGGCCAAGCGTGATGCTGAGTGGATGGGTAAGCTTTATACCTTTTTAGGGTTAAGCATTGGCATTAACTTATCGCAAATGCCTACCGATTCGAAGCGCCAAGCTTATGCAGCTGATATTACTTATGGCACCAATAACGAATATGGTTTCGATTATTTGCGCGACAACATGGTGCATGAACGTGAAGCGCGAGTTCAGCGTGGTTTAAATTATGCGCTGATCGATGAGGTCGATTCGATTTTAATTGATGAAGCCCGCACGCCTTTGATTATTTCAGGTCAGGCAGATGGCAGCATCGCGTTGTATAACCAAATCAACGTCGTCGCTTCAAAGTTAATTGCTCAAACTGAAGAAGAGGGCGAGGGAGACTTTTGGGTCGATGAAAAAGGCCAGAACGTGGTGTTGTCAGAGCTTGGTCATGAACATGCAGAAAATTTACTGACGGAATCTGGCATGCTACCTGAAGGTTCGAGCTTGTACGAAGCGGCTAACATTACTTTAGTGCACCATCTTTATGCCTCACTGCGCGCGCGCAACCTGTATCATCGCGATCAGCATTACGTGGTGCGTGATGGCGAGATTATTATTGTGGATGAGATTAACGGCCGTATGATGCCTGGTCGCCGCTGGTCCGATGGTTTGCATCAAGCCGTAGAGGCGAAAGA
Organism: Methylotenera sp.; assembly: GCA_049643685.1. Classification (GTDB taxonomy): domain Bacteria; phylum Pseudomonadota; class Gammaproteobacteria; order Burkholderiales; family Methylophilaceae; genus Methylotenera. The sequence continues at coordinate 18,711 of JBARQL010000150.1, read as the reverse complement.
AGGCGTGGAGATTCAAAAAGAGAATCAAACGCTGGCTTCCATTACCTTCCAAAATTATTTCCGTATGTATGTCAAACTTTCAGGCATGACAGGCACGGCAGATACAGAAGCCTACGAGTTTAATCAGATTTACGGCCTGGAAACAGTGGTGATTCCAACGCACCGTCCTATGTTGCGTAAAGACAATATGGACAAGGTCTACCGTACTGCAAAAGAGAAATATGCGGCGGTGATTTTAGACATTAAGGACTGCCAAAGTCGCGGTCAGCCTGTCTTAGTGGGTACGACGTCCATCGAAAACTCTGAACTGATTTCGCATTTATTGAATGCTGAAAAGTTGGAACACCAAGTATTGAATGCCAAACAACACGAGCGTGAAGCACATGTAATCGCACAAGCTGGGCGTCCTGGCGTAATTACGATCGCCACGAATATGGCGGGTCGAGGCACTGATATTGTGCTGGGCGGTAATCCAGAGACTGATATTGAAGCAGTGAAGCACGATGATAAACTGACGGATGCAGAAAAGGAAGCTCGCATTACTACACTTAAGTCAGAATGGCAGCAGCGTCACGATGCCGTGCTGGCTGCGGGCGGGTTGCATATTGCAGGTACTGAGCGCCATGAGTCTCGCCGTGTCGATAATCAATTACGCGGCCGTTCTGGCCGTCAGGGGGATCCAGGCTCAAGTCGCTTTTATCTCTCATTAGAAGATCAGTTGTTACGCATTTTTGCTTCAGATCGTGTGTCCGCGATTATGGAAAAACTTAACATGCCTGAAGGTGAGGCGATTGAGCATCCATGGGTCACACGTGCGATTGAAAACGCACAACGTAAAGTCGAAGGCCGCAACTTTGATATTCGTAAGCAACTGCTGGAATACGATGATGTAGCGAATGACCAACGCAAAGTGATCTACGAACAACGCAATGAGTTGTTAGAAGCTGTAGACGTGGGCGACACGATTAATGCGATGCGTGAAGATGTATTAACTGGCATGATTGCTACACACATTCCGCCCAATAGTGTTGAAGAGCAATGGGATGTGCCAAGTTTAGAGCGTGAACTTAAGGCTGAAACGGGCTTGGAAATACCGTTGCAAAAAATGTTGGAAGATAACCCTGATTTACATGAAGAAACATTGCGTGAGCGTGTGCTAGAAACCGCCAATCAAGCCTATGCAGAAAAGGAGCAACTAGCAAGCGCGGATGTGATGCGTCAATTCGAACGCTCTGTGATGCTGCAAAGTTTAGATAATCATTGGCGTGAGCATCTGGCCGCGCTAGACCATCTGCGTCAAGGTATCCATTTGCGCTCCTATGCACAAAAAAATCCTAAGCAAGAATATAAACGTGAGGCATTTGAGTTATTTGAAACGTTACTCAATACCGTCAAAGCTGAAGTGACCAAAATCACGATGTTAGTCCAAGTGAAAACGGAAGCAGATGTTGAAGCGGTTGAGCAACCAGTTGAAGTAGCCAATGTGCAATATCAGCATGCGGATTATGATGAAGCACTCGCTAATCCACAAACGGATGAGGAGGCGGCATTACTTGCAAGCGGCCAACCCGTGGTGCGAGAGGGTGTTAAAGTGGGGCGCAATGATCCTTGTCCATGCGGTTCAGGCAAAAAATACAAGCAATGTCATGGGCAACTCAGCTAAATATTCCCGAATAATATTCGTTACACAAGATTAAATGAGTGCAATATAAATGAGCAAAGAAGTGGAAATTGAAAGCCCTTGCGTTGGGGTGTGCACATTAGATGAAACCACAGGTTTTTGCCTAGGTTGCTACCGTAGCGCAGATGAAATTAAAAACTGGTGGGATAAAACCAATGCCGAAAAAATTGCGGTGTTAAAGCAGTTAGAGGTAAGAGTCGAACAAAGTTTTGATTAGTTAAATCAACTTCAAAAAATCCACGATAGATTTTTATGCCTCTGGAAGTCTTTATTGATAAGGCTTCCAGAGCATAGAAATAATTTGACGTAAAAATGACCTGTTTATTGGGTTTTTTTTGTGCCTAAAATCACGCCGTTTTCACTGAGTTCTTCTAGTGTTTGTGCGCCAAATTGCAGCACAATTTCCACTGCAATTTGTGGGTTTTCAGCGGCTAATTTCTGCAAGGCTTCTTCACCTGTTATTTGAGTATCCGTAAAATTGGCGTTTTGCAAAATGGAAATTAGCTGAAATGTGATGGGGTTGAGTTCCATAAATTGGATTTGATGGGTTATATTTCTAAAGACCAATAAATGTGTAGGCGTTTTGGCAGGCTTTGTGGGTTGAAAATCCGCGGAAATTTGATGCACGGGATATTCATATTGCAATAAATATAGTGCTGGGTTGAGCATGATTTTTTCGCGCAATACATCTTGCGGCACACCGGCTGATATCGTTATATCAACCACAGATAACGCCAACTCTACCCACTCATAGTGCATCAGGCTAGGCAAAAAAGCGGGTAATTTTAAGCTTGAAGTGTCAGCTAGTTCTAAATGATATAAAAACTGTTGGGGAATTTCTCTAAAAAAAGGGGTGCTGGCGCGATAATCGGCCATAAAACAACGCACTAGCTGCTGCCATTTACGTTGGCTTAGGATTCTTTTTGTGACAGGAAAGCATGCAGCAAGCGTGCTTTCAATGTTGTTGTAGACAATTTCGGTATAGATCGCCATGCGCTTGGCAGACACTTTGCCTGGGCGAGGATGGTTTTTTGGGTTGCGAATGTGTTGAGTAAATACGCGTTGGTAAGCTTGAAAGCCTGGCTCGTCAACTTGAGTTAATTTCACAGGTAAATCAGCCATGAGGCACCAAATTTCGCTGCTGAATACTGGCGATTTTATCAATCTCAACTATTAAAGTAGTGAGTGGCGGGATGTTCAGGTCACGTTCCAGCAAGGTGGGAAAGACACCGAATTGCTGGTAAGCGGCTTCTAGCAGCTTCCAAACTGGGTCGATAATGTTTTCGCCGTGTGTATCGACAAGCAAATCAGGGGCTTCTTGATAATGTCCTGCAACGTGCGCATAAACAATACGCTCTTTGGGAATGCCGCTTAGTAATTGGTGTGCATCGTAGTTAAAATTCACACTGTTGACGTAAATATTGTTGATGTCTAAATGCAGCAAGCAATCGGCTTCTTCAATCACCGCTTTGAGAAAACTCAGCTCGTCCATTTCAGAAATTGGGGCGGCAACATAGCTTGAGGCATTTTCGATGCCGATACGCTGACCTAAAATATCTTGCGTTTGGCGGATGCGTTGCGCCACATAATGCACTGCTTCTTCGGTGAATGGAATGGGGAGTAAATCATACAAATAACCACCATCGCTGCAAAAGCTCAGGTGCTCGGTATAAAGTGGGATTTCGTGCTGACGTAGAAAATCTTTGACTTGCTTGATAAAAGCCACATTCAGTGGCTCTAAGCCGCCGAGTGACAGACAAAGCCCGTGGCAGATCATTGGGTAGCGCGCCAAGAACCAATCGAGCTGTTCCTTATATTTACCGCCAGCGTTAATCCAATTTTCTGGGGCAATTTCGAGAAAATTGATATTGCATAATACCTCTTGACCATAAAGCGCTTGGATTTGGGGTATCAGTTCGCGCTTTAACCCCAAACCCACGCCTTGAATGTTGCTCAATAAAGCCACAACAGTGTGAATTTATTTTTTCTCAGCTGAACATGAACCTTCTTTAGCTTTTTCAGCAGAACATGCGCCTTCTTTGACTTTCTCTGCTGCGCCCTCTTTCATTTTTTCAGCACTGCATGCACCTTCTTTCATCTTCTCGGCTGAGCATGCACCTTCTTTCATTTTTTCAGCAGAACATGCGCCTTCTTTGGCCTTATCATGGCTACATGAACCTTCTTTTGCTTTCTTGTTCATTTTCTTATTTGCGCCACATTTACCCGTACCGCATTTACCGTCTTTCATTTTAGTATCATGGTTATCAGCGACTTGGTAGCCAGAAGATAAGGTTTTGAGCGCGAATGGATTTTCGGCAGCAATCACAGGTGTTGCTACTGAAAGTGCAAACAATGCGCCTACTGATGCTAATAATGCTTTTTGTGTGGTGTTCATTTTTGATTCCTTTTCGTTTAAAAATTTAAGTAATTAAAGCTATAGATTAGTAAGATTACAAATTATGTTGTATTGCATTAGCGATGCGATCTTTCGCTTCTGGGCTCAGTTGAATGTTCGCGTCATGCTCAGTATTTTGCACCATGGTTTTCACCGCTATGCGTAATTGACTGAGTTGCTGACTAAATCGCATGCAATGCTTACAAATGGCAAGGTGAAAGCGTAGCGCTAATCTTTCTTGCCAGGTAAGCGTCCGATCAAGCGATTGCGAAATCAAGCGGCTAGCGGCTTTACATGAGAGCATCATATTTTTTTACCCCCTTGATTTAAACAGTTATCCAATTGATTTCTAAACATTTTCTTAAGCTCATTCTAGCGCGGTATAACATCACCCAAGCATTGGTCGCGGTAATTTCCAGTTCCTTACAAATTTCTTCATTTTCGATTTCATGTACATCACGCATTAAAAACAAAGCAGCCAATTTTTTGGGGAGTTTATCCATGCAGCTTTGTAAGATACCTAAAAATTGTTTTTGTTCTAATGCTTCTGTCGGCATACCCCAGGCAATGGGCTTTTCTGTCCAACGCCCCTTCGCATCAAAAAATTCGTCCATATTGGCATCTTCTTCATCCATTAAATCGGATGCGGCAATTTCACGTTGACCTTTGCGCATGATGTCAATAATTTTGTGCTTGAGTATGCCTGTGAGCCAGGTGCGGGGCGAAGATTGTTCGGCAAAGTTAGGATTTTTAATCGCGGCCAATAAAGTTTCTTGTACAACATCTTCGGCTAAATGAGAATCTCGTAGCCTAGACAACGCAAAGCGATACAGGTAATCGCCATGTGCGTTGAGCCAGTCGTGTGTCGAATTGCTTGTCATTCATACCCCTAATAGATTGTGACCATTATCAATGGCATCACTTGAATATGGCAACTGTTTTTATATTAAATTAAGACTATCTTTATTAGCTGCCATACGAGCCTTTATTTATAAGGCTCGCAGGGCAGTGTTTTTTGTTCGAGGGTACCGAGCGTTTATATTAGCAGTTTATTTGTCTTTCAACCGGTGACTGTGGTTACACTAAAATAGTTCACTTTTAAATGCCTTTTTGATCACGCCAAGTTAAATCATCGCGCATCGCATCTGATTGCATTTTGAGCGTTATGTTAACTTGTTATTGAGTAAAGTGAGGTAATGTTCAGCATCTAGCGGTTGCTGATTGCGCTGTGCCTGCCAGAGTGTTTCAGCCAGACAATCTAATAGATCATGCTGGGCTTTATGTGCATCTCGATGTTTGGTTTTTAGGGTTTCATAAATCTGGGAAATCCCTATGGGTTGATTAATACCAATTTGTTCTATCGCAGACAAATGCAGACTCATGTGTAAAAACGGATTGGTTTCGCCCATTTCAGGAAAGTATTCTTGCTGGCTGAATTGGGCAGGATTTTTTAATATCGTGTGGTATTCAGGATGCATTTGTATGACTTCAAGCGCGATTTTTTCTAAGTCACTCAGTATTTTTTGTTGATTAAATTGCTGCCAAGTATGGAAGAAGAATTGGCGCACTTGGTCACGGCTGGGGTTAAACAAACTCATAGGATAAATAAACTCAAGGGTTAAGTAAATTCAATCTTTTTCAAGTGCAGCAAATAAGCTCAGCACGGCCGAGTATGGCAGCAATTGGTTTTTTTCGCCAATGTGTGCAATTTCACCGTTTCCGTAAAATCCAATCAGAGGCATGTTGGGGAGTTGTTGTGTAATTACATTCAAATCATGGTCGATGCCATCATAAAATGGCCCACGACCGATGCAGGAAAATAATAGGCCAAAATCTGGTGTCGCATCTAACGCGTGCGCTAATTGATGTGTGGTGAGCAATAAATCAGCCTGAGCGGCATTTTTATCGCGTAATCCCCAACAGATAAACTGGCCTGCTTGCAATGATTGCGCTAGCGTGACGCTTCCCAGTGTTTCATCAAAGCTGATTAAGTGCGTTTGGCTAAACTCACCCCTATTAATGGCCTCAGCGCTATTGGCGTAGAGTGCGATAACCAAATGTAATGGCACAGGTTCTTGGCTTTTAGTATAGGTTTCCCAAGCTTTTTGTAATGCAGCGAATGGCGGCTTATTGTCTAGCAACTCAACATCAAAGTCATTCGTTTTTTGGATTTTTTTAGCTTTTGTGAGCAATTTTAAGCCATGAGAGGCGCGGGATGCCAGTTGAACGCCCGAAAAAAAAGCTTCAACTCGACCCGTGCTATCACCCTTGCCATTCTGCCATACCGAAAATGGCCCCTGGCCCACCGCATCACCAGATACTCCGCCGTAGCGGGTATTGCCGTCATTCAGCCACGTGCTGTTAATGGCATTGGGTGCAGATAGTGTTAAGAGTGCTTGCTGGCAGCGGTTTAATTTTGCTAATTGCAGACTCACGCTTCCACTAAATACCATCGCTGCTGCTGCTGGCGCATCTAGCACCCAGTCGTCCTCAGTAAAAATGCCACTAGCAGAACAGCCAAATACTTGTGTGCAATTCGCAGCTTTTGCAGCCGCACGAATGGCGGGTTGGGGGTTGTTGGCAAATTCAGAACTTAATAAAAGCAACACGCTGTTTGCGATAGAAATATCAGCTTTCAGCATGGCCTGAGAAACGGCTTGCGTTGCAAGGTTAGGGTTGGCGGTACGGCCAATGACGATGCTGGTAGCGACTTTCATCCGTTATTTTTTTTGAGGCATGATGGTTTTAATTATATTCTTTTGCTTCATATTCGCATAAGTCCTCAATACAGCAGGTTGCACATTTAGGTTTACGGGCCATGCAAGTATAACGGCCATGCAAAATCAATAAATGATGCGCATCTTTTAAAAATGCTGTGGGAATTGTTTTAAGATATTTCTTTTCAACTTCTAATACCGTTTTGCCTGTCGCTAGTTTAATGCGGTTGCCCAAGCGAAATAAATGGGTATCGACCGCAATTGTTGGCTCGCCGAACGCGGTATTTAAAATCACATTCGCAGTTTTACGACCCACGCCTGGCAATGCATCAAGTGCCGCGCGGGTATTGGGTACTTGAGATTGATGATATTCAATGAGCCTTTTGCAAGTGCCTAGTATATGTTTGGCTTTGGCATGATACAAGCCAATTCGATTAATGTAAGCCTCCAAACCATGTAGGCCAAGCGCCAGTATGCGTTCAGGGGTATTGGCTACGGCGAACAATTTTTCGGTGGCGAGATTCACCCCTTTATCAGTGGCCTGCGCAGATAAAATAACCGCAATCAACAGTTCAAATGTGCTGTGATGCTTGAGCTCTGTTGATGGGTTAGGAATAGCGATGCTTAAGCGTCTAAAAATCTCAAGGCGTTGCTTAGCGTTCATACGCGGGCGCTTATGTGATTAATGATTGAGCGCAGGTTTTAGTTGTGGCATGGGTGTATTAGTTTTAGCGGTTTTTCTAATTTCAATCCAGTTGCGTGCCGCAATTAGAATTCCAAGTCCTAAGAATGCACCTGGCGGCAGCACAGCCAATAAAAAGCCGTGGTAATCAGGCATGGTATAAAGCGCTTTAGGCACGTTGTTGAACACTAAATCTAGCCCAGACAATATTGTGCCTTTGCCAATTAATTCGCGCATCCCCCCTAACAACCCTAACACGAGCGTTAAGCCGATGCCCATCATAAAGCCGTCCAGCATAGAAGGTAAGGGCGCATTTTTCGCGGCAAAGGATTCCACTCGCGCTAGCACGATACAGTTCACTACGATGAGTGGAATAAAAATGCCTAATACTTTATGCAACGGATGCGCAAACGCATTGATGGATAAATCAATCACCGTGACCAAGGCAGCGATGACTAAAATAAACACAGGGACGCGGATTTCGCTGGGGATGAATCGCCGCACAGGCGACACAGAGCCATTAGACGCTGCCATCACCAGCGCAGTGGCAATGCCTAAGCTAATGCCATTCACCGCGGTCGTTGTGACGGCTAGCGTCGGGCATAAGCCTAACAGTTGCACTACGCCTGGATTTTGTTTCCAAAGGCCATTTTCGGTGATTTCTTTGTAAATGCTCATAATCTTGCCCCTGCTTATTTCTCGACTGCAAAAAGTGATGCTTTATTTTCTTCAAAAAATTGCGTTGCTTTTAAAACCGCCTTCACTACGGCGCGCGGCGTAATGGTGGCGCCCACCATGTAATCAAACTTTCCACCATCTTTTTTTACTTGCCATTGTGAGACTGGGGTTTCTTGGACAGATTCATCATTGAATAGTTTAATCCAGTCACCATGGGCAATGTCAATATAGTCTCCCAGCCCGGGAGTTTCCTTGTGAGTGAGTACACGAACGCCGCTAATTGACCCGTCAGCGCGAATCGCAATCAGTAATTTTATATCGCCACTGTAGCCATCATGTGCGATGGCTTCTAATATCACACCTACGGTTCTATGGTTCATCTTGGCAATGTTAGCCGTGGTTGGTTGCAGGTTGCCAAGCTGCGCATTGGGCGGAATTATTACGGTCTCTTTTAGCAATGCATTATCGTAAGTGCTTTCAGGCAGAATTTGTTTAAATAGTGCCAGTCGCGCCTCTCGCTCGCCCGCTTGAATCGGCGCGCGCGTAATTTCAAATACATAGGCGAGTAACAGCGTTCCTACAAATGCAAATGCAATTAAAGTGATGGCGGTTTTTGAAGCGTGTTCGAATATCGGATTTTTAAAAAAAGCGTTTGGCATATTATTTCTCGTGACCAAAAACTCTGGGTTGCGTGTGCGCATCAATCAGTGGCACGCACATATTCATCAGTAATACTGCAAACGCCACCCCATCAGGATAACCACCATAGACGCGGATTAAGTAAGTCAGCACACCAGCGCCAGTTGCGAAGTAGAGCTTACCTTTGGGCGTGGTCGGCCCACTAACGGGGTCGGTAATGATAAAAAATGCACATAATAGTGATGCGCCGCTCATTAAATGGAACAAGGGATTGGCATAATACGCAGGATTCATAGCGTAAAACACGAGCGAAATAGTCGCCAGCGAGGCCAAAAATGCGGTGGGTAAATGCCAGCTGATGATGCGCTGCTGTAGCAGATACAAACCACCTAGCAAATAGGCAGCGGTGACAATTTCGCCGCCTTTTGCCCCAAACATGCCGAATATTGGCGCTTGCGTGATACTTGTAAATGACTGGTTTAGCTTAAGTTGTGTCTTTAAATAGTCCAGTGGCGTGGCAGAAGTGATGGCATCTACGTTAATGTCTGCAGGTAACACGTTGCTAAAAATATAATGCACCTGATCCATAAAACCAAGCGGATGCCCCGCAAGCAATAAAGGCGCTGGCCACTTGGTCATCATCAGCGGAAATGAGATCAGCAGCACTGCGTAGGCCACCATGGCGGGGTTGAACGGGTTGTAGCCCAAACCGCCATAAAGCTGTTTGGCGATGACGATGGCAAAGAACGAACCAATAACCACCAGCCACCAAGGTGCCAAGGTTGGTAGCGCGAGCGCCAATAGCCATGCAGTAACTACGGCGCTTAAATCCATTAAATACGGCTTAACAGGACGTTGACGGATTTTGAGTAAAACGGCTTCTGAGATTAAAGCGGTGATGGTAGCGAGTGTAATCGTCACCAAAATGCCACCGCCATAAATCCACACGTAAGCGAAAATGCCAGGCACCAGCGCCAACAGCACCTTGAGCATGATGATGCTGACACTGGGGGCATCGGTAATGTAGGGCGAGCGGTTCAAATTAATCCTTTTTGTCTAATGGGTCTGCAAGTTTAGACGCTTCAGTGGCTGCTTTTGCTGCCTTTGCGCGTGCAATTGCCGCGGCAATTTTGGCCTGTTTTTCAGCATCTACATCCGATTTTTCAGTGTCAGTTTTTTCTAACCCAACACTTTTGCGACGTGAGTCTATTTCAGCAATTTCTTGCTGGATAGCTGCGTTGGCGGGCATGATGTTTTTCGGGCCTTCACCGCTTGCCGCAGCGGCTGCCTTGGCTGCTTTAGCGCGTTCAATCGCGGCAGCAATGGCCGCCTGTTTGGCTGTTTTTTCTGCATCACTAGTATTAAGCTGGGCATTCGCTTCTGAGGCTGCCTTTTGATTGTTCACAGACTCGACTTTTTCTGTTTCAGTCTTAGCGCCCTGTGCTCGTTCCGCATGTTTTTGAGCACGCTCTAGTTTTTCACGTTCAATACGCGCCAGCCTAAAGTTATTTCGTTCGCGCGCCAAATCGGCGGCTTCTTTGGCTTTGTCTGCAGCAATTATTTCGCTTTTCGCATATCGATAGTATTGCACGAGCGGGATGTTGCTCGGACAAACATAGGAACACGCGCCGCACTCAATGCAATCGAATAGCTGGTATTCACGTGCTTTTTCAAAGTTGTCCGATTTTGCAAACCAGTAGAGTTCCTGAGGCTGTAGCTGAACCGGGCAGGCATCGGCGCAACGTGCGCAACGTATGCATGGCATAGCGGGTGGCGGTGGCGCAAATAACGAAGGTGATGCCGCAATAATACAGTTTGCTGCTTTGGTGATTGGCACATTGTGCGTAGGCAAGTCAAAGCCCATCATCGGCCCGCCCATGATGTAATGTGTGGTGTCTGATTTTTCACCACCAGCGGCCTGAATCAGTGCTGGCAAAGGCGCACCCAATAACACTTCAAAATTTTGTGGTTTTTGCACATTACCCGTCACGGTCACTATACGGCTTATAGCAGGCTCGCCAAAAGCGAAGAAACGATAAAGCGCGCGAACAGTCGCTACATTAAACACTTGAACACCCATCTCTGTGGCGCGTTTATCGTGCGGAATTTCTACGCCTGACACTAGGCATATTAATTGCCGCGCATCGCCGCTAGGGTATAAGGTGGGTACAGTCACCATGCTGATGGTTTTGTAATCGCTACCAGCATGTACTAAAGCCGTTTGCATGGCTTCTTTTGCGAGTGGTTTGTTGTCCTCAATACCGATAATAGATTTGCTTACACCCAGTAAAAATTGTGCGATTGCAATGCCTTGGATGATTTCATCGGCATGTTCACGCATCAGCATGTCATCGCACGTAATATAAGGCTCGCATTCCGCGGCGTTGATGACTAAGGTATGTACGCTGGATTTGCCATTGATGCGCAGTTTAATATGTGTCGGAAATGTCGCACCGCCAAAACCAACAATGCCTGATAAACATAAACTGGCGATTAAGGTCTCTTTAGGCGTATTGCGCCAATCGATTGCAGCTACTTTAGCCCATTCCTCTTTACCGTCCGGCGTGAGCGTGATGCATAGGTCAGGCAGACCTGATGGGTGAGGAATAATGGCCTCGCTAATCGCAGTGATTGTGCCGGAGGTAGGGGCATGAATTGCCGCAGAGACCGTACACTCAGGCGTGGCGAGCAGCTGACCTTTCAGTACTTGCTCCCCTACGCTCACCAATATTTTGGGCATATTGCCGATATGCTGGCGTAAAGGCAGTATGAGTTTCTGTGGTAAAGGTAAAGTGGCGATGGGCGATAGTGTTGATTCCGCTTTATGCTCAGGCGGGTGAACGCCAGGCTTGGCTCTGAAAAAATCAAGGAGTGCATTCATGCGACATCCTTCAGCTTTAAATCGCTTAATGGCACAGGCAAAATCGGAATAATAGGATATTTCCATTTCCAGTTGTCAGGCGTTTCCGCTACAGGTTCCATGGTGATGCAATCGACTGGGCAAGGCGGCAAGCAAAGTTCACATCCCGTACATTCACTGGCAATAATGGTGTGCATATGCTTGGCAGACCCCAAAATTGCATCTACAGGACATGCTTGTATGCATAGGGTGCAACCAATACAAGTATTCTCATCAATAAAGGCGACAGATTTAGGTTTTGGCGTGCCATGCTCCGCATTCAGGGGTTTGTACTCCACTCCCATTAGGTCCGCCAAAGCATGTACACCCGCATCTCCGCCAGGTGGGCATTGGTTAATATCGGCTTCACCTTTCGCAATCGCCGTTGCATAAGGTTTGCAGCCCGGATAGCCGCATTGACCACACTGTGTTTGCGGTAAAATCGCATCAATGCGCGCAATGAGCGGGTCACCCTCAACTTTAAATTTAAGTGCGGCGTAACCCAGCCCCAAACCCAAAATCAGGGCGAGGCCTAACATAATATATAACGCTATTAGCATCGATAGAGGCCCATTAGTACCTGTCTAGCCCAGCAAAACCCATAAATGCCAAGCTCATCAGCGCTGCGGTAATCATAGCAATCGCTGAGCCTTGAAAAACCTTGGGTATATCGGCAGCTTCCAATCTTTCGCGCATAGAGGCAAATAAAATCAGTACTAAAGAAAAGCCAAGCGCGCCACCTAAACCGAAAAGTAATGACTCTAAAAAACTGTGGCTGGCTTGGGCGTTGAGTAATGGAATGCCTAATACAGCGCAGTTAGTGGTAATTAGCGGCAAGAAGATTCCCAAACCTTGGTAAAGCGGCGGGAAATTTTTTTCCATCACCATTTCGGTGAGTTGTACTACGCTGGCAATAATCACAATGAATGAGAGTGTGCGCAGATACAGCAAGCCATTGGGTTCGAGTAGAAAATGATTCACTCCCCAGCTGGTCATGGAGCCGATGCCTAACACAAGAGCCGTTGCCCCAGCCATGCCAATTGAAGCTTCTAGTTTTTTAGAAACCCCCATAAACGGGCAAAGCCCCAAAATTTTAACCAGCACAATGTTGTTCACAAAGACTGTGCCAATTAAAATCATGATGTAATGTTGAAAGTCGAAAGTCATGTGCTTATCGTTTGTGATGCAGAGGTAAATTATACCGCGTTTGGCTAGGTGACCACTAATATCATCGCCATATTTAGGCGCACAATATAACGAATGCAGCGCTCATTGGCAAAGTATGATTGATTATATGATATAACCAAAACATATATTAAATTCTCAAATTCAATCGTGATGCCCGAAAAGTTGGCTGAAGCGCTTGATAGTCAACATCTCAGAAAACTGATAAGCACTACTAAGCCAACTTCGTAGCCAAGTAGTGCTAAATTTCGTGTCCGAAAGGAAAATCTGGGTTAAAATGCGAGATTATGAAAACTTTAGGTTTTAAGTATGTTGCAAGGTAGTTTGGTTGCTATTGTCACGCCAATGCTAGAGGATGGCAGTCTGGATATCCCCGCTTTAAACGGGTTGATTGACTTTCATATTGATCAAGGTACCGATGGCATCGTGATTGTTGGGACAACGGGTGAGTCACCCACTGTCGATTTTGATGAACATTGTTTGCTGATTAAAACGGCTGTCAGCCAAGTCGGTGGTCGTGTGCCTGTGATTGCCGGTACGGGTGCCAATTCCACTAAAGAAGCTATTATTCTTACGCAAAAAGCCAAGGAGCTAGGCGCGGATGCCTGCTTGCTGGTAGCGCCTTATTACAATAAGCCGACGCAAGAAGGCTTGTATCAACACTTTATGGCGGTTGCTAATGCGGTAGATATTCCGCAAATTCTCTACAATGTGCCAGGTCGTACGGGTTGCGATATATCCAATGACACTACTATTCGTCTAGCCGCTCACCGTAATATTGTCGGTATTAAAGATGCAACTGGCGGCATAGAGCGTGGCACCGATTTATTATTGCGCGCACCGAAAGGTTTTGTGGTGTTGAGTGGTGATGATGCCACTGCGATGAGCTTAATGTTGCTTGGCGGTAAAGGCGTTATTACTGTTACGGGTAATGTAGCCCCGAGATTGATGCACGAGATGTGCGTTGCCGCAGTCGCTGGTAATGCGGTGGTTGCGCGAGAAATTAATGCAAAATTATTCCCGTTGCATCAAAAGTTGTTTGTAGAAGCGAACCCTATCCCTGTGAAGTGGGTCTTAGAGCAGATGGGCTTAATTCAAGCTGGTATTCGGTTGCCAATGGTGCCGCTGTCAGCGCAATATCATGATGTACTGCGAGTTGCTGGTAAAGCTGCTGGTATTTTGTAATGCCAATATTAAAATTAGTAGCCTGGAACTTTTAAAGAGGTCTGAATGAAACAAATCAATATTAAGTCAAACGTCATCAAAACGGTTGCTGCGTACAGCTTGTTGCTTAGCAGTTTAGCCGCCTGTGATTCTATTCCGTTTATCGACAACAGTTCTGATTACAAGGGTGCAGGTCGATCTAAACCGCTCGAGGTACCTCCGGATTTAACCGCTAGCCCAGTGAGCGATGCTTATTCTATTCCTGGCAGTACAAGCTATTCAACTTATAGTCAGGCGCAAGAAGCGCAAGAGGCTGGCGTCGAGAAGGTATTGGTAACCCCTGAGGGGGTTAGGTTGGAAAAAGCAGGTGCGCAGCGTTGGCTGGTAGTGAATGCGCCTGCCGAAAAAGTATGGCCTATCATTCGTGAATTTTGGAACGATCAGGGCTTTGCCGTGCGTTCGGAAAATGCGCAATTAGGGGTGATGGAGACCGAATGGATTGATTCTGAAGCCATTAAAAAAGATAATTCTGGGAATATTGGCGATAAATTTGATAAATGGTTAGATAAGTTATCGGGTTTTGCTGATAAGAAAAAATTCAAAACGCGTATTGATCGTGGTAATGAACCAGATACGACTGAAATTTACATGACGCATCGTTCTGTAGCTGGTGCTCCAGATGATGGTAAAAATAGAGTGCAAACACAGCTAGGTGAAATTGAAACAGGCTATAAAGCCGATGCAAAAAATGCAAAAAATGCCGATGCTAGAGATGACGAGTTAGATGCAGAATTGCTGCGACGTTTAATGGTGAAGTTAGGTGTCGAAGAGCAAAAATCGAAAGCGGTTATCGCGAATGTGGTTGATACTAAACGTGCAGAAGTCGTTAAAGAAAAAGATGGCAGCGCCACCTTGTTTGTGAATGACCCATTTGACCGCGCATGGCGTCGCGTGGGCTTGGCGCTCGATAGAATTGGTTTTGTGATTGAAGACAAAGACCGTTCGAATGGCTTATTTTTTGTGCGTTATGCAGATGTAGACATTGACGATAGCCCCAAGAAAAAGAAAGGCTTATTAGAAAGCTTGAAATTCTGGGGAGATGACGATAAAAAAGAGCCTGAAACAGCCGCTCAAAAAGAAGATAAAAGCATCATGGATAGCTTGAAATTCTGGGGTAAAGATGACAGACAAAAAACTAACCCAGAAAAACAATACCGCATAAAAGTTGCTGATGGCAATGTGGATAAAGCGATAGTGACGGTGGTCGATAAAGAAGGTGCACGTGTTAAAACCACGACGGCAAATCGTATTGTTGCATTGATGTACGAACAGTTAAGATAGCTAGTAAAGTGCACTGACTATGCGTTTTGCCTCACTTGGTAGCGGCAGTGCTGGCAATGCGCTAGTGGTAAAAGTAAACCGCACGACCGTGATGTTGGATTGCGGTTTTAGTGTCAAAGAAACGGTTGCTAGACTTGCACGCCTCAATATAGCGCCTGACAGCATCTCAGGCATCGTCGTGACGCATGAGCACGATGACCATGCAGGCGGCGTGTTTAAGTTTGCTGCTAAATACAACATTCCTGTTTGGCTCACTTATGGCACGCTTAAAATGGTGGCGCGCTACATACCTAATGTGCATGACATTCAGCTCAATGTAGTGGATAGTCATACGGTATTTTCTATTCAAGAGATACAAGTACAACCTTACCCTGTGCCGCATGATGCGCGTGAACCGATGCAGTGTGTGTTTGCAGATGGTAATCATCGGTTAGGTGTACTGACTGACGTAGGTCGCGCAACTCCCCATATTGAAGAGAAGCTAAATGGCTGCCAGGCATTGGTGTTGGAATGCAACCATGATGCCAGCATGCTGCAAACAGGGCCCTATAGTTGGGCGCTCAAGCAGCGGGTGGGTGGTGATTTAGGGCATTTAGAGAATTCGGACGCGGCTGATTTACTCTCTAAATTAGATCATAGTCAATTGCAGCATATTGTCGCTGCGCATTTAAGTGCAAAAAATAATACGCCTCAATTGGCCAAGTCCGCTTTAGCTAAAGTGCTGGGTTGTGATGAGGGTTTCATCGGTATTGCAGACCAGGCTTTAGGGTTTGATTGGTTGACACTTAAAGCATGACATTCGATGCGCTGCCCTGCAAGCCTTATAAATAAAGGCTTGCAGGGCAGCATTTCTCTCTCGTAGGTTTTTCGTATGGTTTTTACTGAATTTACATCACTTGACAACGCGTTGGTGAAGTCCACTTAAAGCAGGCTTTGAATTTAGATGAGTGTTGCGAAAAATAGCGGTTGTTAGCGGTTGTGTTGAATGGAAACAATAAAAAAGCCGACTAGAAGTCGGCTTTTTGTCATTGCTTAAAGCTAATTACTTAGCAGCAGCGTCTTTGGCCATTTCAGCAGCAGCATCAGCGGCTGGAGCAGCCGCAGGTGCAGCTTCAGTAACGGCAGCAGCAGCTGCGTCAGCAGCTGGAGCTACAACTGCAGCAGCAGCTTCAGCAGCAGGTGCAGCCATTTCAGCAGCAGGAGCAGCCATTTCAGCAGCAGGAGCAGCGTCAGCAGCAGGAGCTTCAGCAGCTTTTTCGCCACAAGCAGTTACAGCAAGAGCCAATAGTGCAGCAAGTAGAATAGAACGTGTCATTTTTAATTCCTTAAGGTTTATAACTAGTTAAAAAAACTTTTTTCGATAAATGCTTAAAAGTTTTACCTAATTAGCTATACCGAGTGGCGCGAATTCTACCAGACAATGAGAAAAAAACCAGCAATTTCATGCAGTAAAGAGTAAAAATGTCTGATTTTTACAACAAATCTACTCGACTTTACTCAACATTTACTCATCGATGCGAATTGAAAGGGCATTATCTTGCGTTTGCTTGCTGTTTTGGGTGCTTAAAATTGCCCGGCTTACTTCATCTTTTTGCTGCATGGTTGCAGCTAAATTAAACCATTCTCCTTTGTTTATCAGTACAACTGTACGGAGTTCATCAAAATCGATGTAGCCTTGCTGGTTGAATTGCGCGATTCTCGGCGTGATTTCAAGTTCAATCTGTGAGCCTATCGACCGTGGGTGAACAGCAAACCCTGTTGAAATCTCCACAAAATCGGTAGTGCGCTGAATACTCGCATACCGACGTGTTAAAGTGACCCATTCTTGAGTGAACGGTATCGATTGGCCGACTTGAATATAGGCAAACCCGCCATCGATGACGTTGATAAACTGGTTGCTGTGATTGTGAGAGACACTACGATTGTTTTCGATGCCGATTTGCACGCCATCACTTGCCCGTCTCGGATAGCGGCTGGTTTCAATCGCCACATTGCCTATGCGCTTGCGACCATTGACATCAACTCCATTACGTGACGTTTCCAGATTATTTTGGCGGCTCACCGTAATCTTCAGGTTTGAACGCGCGACATCTAAAGTTGAGATTATCTGTTCAATTTCAGCCATTTTTTCAGGGCTGGCGCGAATAATTAAATGATTTTGCATGCCGGTGATGGCGCCATCATCGCCCGCTAGCGGTTGAATGATAGGTAAAATATCTTCAACAAAACGATGTTGCAAGGTGATGATCTTGAAATCAGTCACGGCCCACGCATTGAGTGAAAGTGATATGACAAACAAAAACTGAGTCAATCCATATAATCTTCGCAAAAGATGTCTTTTCATTTATAAGCCTAACCTGGTAACAGCTACAACGCTCTGCGTGGCTTCTAGCAAGTCTTGAAAGCGTGAATTTAATTGGGTGACAGATTCCTCATCGTTGAGCGCGTATTTAAAGCGTGCTTGGTCAATATGAATGCGCTTAATGTAATGCTGATTATCGGCTATTACAAAACAGTCTTTGGCATGCTTGGCAGTGTCATTGGTTTCATACACGGTCATTTTATGGCCATAAATTGCCAACAAGCTAAATAGTCGTGGGCATTTTTCTTGAAAGAATGCGGTGCTTTGTAGAACAATCGTTAAACGGCTGTTGATATTTTCGCTCAGAAATTGTTGAAAAAAATCAAACTTTTGTAAGCTGGCAAAATCTCCATGGCTCAAATCTTGGTCGAATATGAGTAATTCATTTTGCGCGGTTGCTAAAATAATATTGATCGCTTCTTCGTAAAGACGCTCGCCGTGAATAATTTGATTGGGAATCAGTCCTGAATAATGTTCCATGATGTCATTAATTAGCGAAATAAATTAGTCAAAATTTAAGTAACCTGCAATATACCAATCAAACAGTTGTTCAAGCAATGCTTGATCTTGAATCGAGATTGCGCAAAGCCGACGTTTATCTGCGAGAATTTTCAGTATGTTCGCTGATTCGCCGGTGAAATCAACGCTATCTCCATTGATATAAAAATGCTTTGAGAAAAATAGCATCTGGCTTTTCAAATCAAGGGCAATGCCCGATTTTGCTATTTTTTCGCTGAATTGGCGTAAAGTTATTTTTTTATTTTTATCGAAAACCACATGCGCTTTTGGTTCAGAAAGATAAGTGCCCAAAAACTCGCCAACTACTGCATCTGACCAATTAATTTTTTGTAAGTTTGCACTGACTTTACTAATCATTTCACTGCCAATTTCAGCCGGGTGATTTTGTAAGGTTAAATCTGCATCTTGATAGATTTTTGTTAAAAAGTCGCCTTCCAAAATGCGTTTAT
>JBARQL010000149.1:0-1941 GCA_049643685.1 Methylotenera sp. | reverse complement strand
ATAGCTTTCAGGATTTTCAAGGCGGGAGCTTGGTCAATATTCGTAACATTAGCACCAGTGAAACGCAACATTTTGAAGCGGATTATTCCCCGCATAATATCTGGCATTTGCTAGGCGGGGTAACACGATCAACCCAGAAAAACACCAACAATAGCACTGACTTTGTTGGACAAGACAGTTACACCACGAATTCGCTTGATGCAGGGGTGAAATACAACTTTCGCTCTGGTAGCTCAGTGACGGTAATGGGGCATGGTCGGAGCGGGGAGAGCTCGAATGCGGTTTTTGATAACGCCTTTGATGAAAGAGAAGTTGAAACTAAATTGGATTGGATAGTTTCAGGAAAGTCTCAATTAAATATGCGCGCTGCTTATTTGTCGCGTGAGTATGATCAATTTTCAATACATGACTATTCTGGTTTGGTCGGCAATATAGACTACAGTTGGACGCCAACCGGTAAATTGCGCTTAATTTTGTCTGCTGCCACCAGTTTGTCAAGTTACCAAACTACTGGCAGTAGCTATACCCGAGTGAATTCATTGAGCATCTCACCGCTGTATGCCTTTAGCGATAAAATTACCATGCGGGCACAGGCGGGCATTTCAGAGCGTACTTTTCTTAGTGAAGGGGTTGTTCCTGAAAGTGATCGAGTGGATTGGACCAAAACGGCTAGCTTTGGGGTGGAGTGGGCACCGTTACGTAGCGTTACGATTGGCGGAAACCTGGAGCGGAGTAGTCGAGATTCAAATGTGAATGGCTTGGATTATACTGACACAACTGTGGGTGTGAATGCCAATCTGTTCCTCTGATTATTTTTTCAAACATTCTTGATTGCTAATGTGTTTCAACCATTAAGTGTGCCTATCACTTAGTGATTTTTTGAATTATATTTTTGGTTAGCTTTCACGTAAATATCTTAGGCTCCTATGGATGTAAAAAAAGTCTTGATCATCAAGACGCTCATTTTCGCTTTAGTCTTTTCCCTATTGCAAAGTCATGTGGCTATGGCAGGTACAAATGGCGGAGTTCTAAATAATGCGATTAAAGCGAGCGTTCTTACCCCAGAAAACGTGGCGCTAGTCATCAATGATGCTGACGCCAATAGCGTTAAAGTTGGGGAATACTACCGCTTGGCACGCAAAATCCCCACTAAAAATATTGTGCATGTCAACATTCCTCATGCGCCTGACAGGCTACCACTCAGCGAATTCACGCGCTTAAAGTGGGAAATCGAATCACAGCTCCATCCTGCAGAGCAGGTGATCGTATTAGCCTGGACTGCACCGTACACTGTTGAGTGCAACTCCATTACCTCTGCCCTTACTTTTGGTTATGATGCGGAGCAATGCAAAAAGACTTGCGCACCAGGTAAGCCTAACCCGTATTTCAACTCAAACTCTAGAAAACCGTTAGATGACTATGGTATTCGGCTGACAATGTTGTTGCCTGCCGACTCCTTTCCACGCGCAAAAGCGATCATAGACCGCGGTGTGCAAAGCGATGCAGGTGTATTTCGCGCTACCGCATACTATTTAACGACTTCTGAAGTGGCGCGTAACAGTCGCGCGGCTTATTTTCCGCCGACTGGACTGAATATTCCCAGAAGCGGGCTGGCGGTGATGAACATCAACTCAGATAAATTGGTGGGTGCTCGCGACATTATGATTTACCAGACGGGCACAGCTTGGGTAGAGGGGCTTGAAACATTGAATTTTTTGCCCGGCGCACTGGCAGATCACCTGACCTCAGTAGGGGGGGATTTGAACGGCAAAGGTCAAATGAGTATATTGCGCTGGTTAGATGCCGGTGCAACCGCAAGTTATGGCACAGTCTCAGAGCCGTGCAACTATTGGCAGAAATTTCCAAATTCAGCGGTCATGCTGAAGTGGTATGTGAATGGCGCCACTGCTGTAGAAGCATATTGGAAGAGTGTGGCTTGGC
>JBARQL010000148.1:0-17669 GCA_049643685.1 Methylotenera sp. | reverse complement strand
TGACTACCGCCATTACCGACCCGCTCACCAAGCGCACGCTCGACCTGAATGTGACAAGCAGCGCTTTTTCGCAAGGCGTCACGCTCACGCCACAATTCAGAGCTGGCGGCTCTGCACGAACGCAGCTACTCATCGCGCCTAACGTCACTCAAATGTGGGGGTTTGACGGTGTTGGTAGCAACCAAGGTACGCTACAAGCCGATAGCGGCGTGCTTTTAAGTTGTGGTACGCAAAGTATTGTAGTCAGCGTCAACCAAACCACTGGGCTGGTAACTTCACATTAATTAATCGTATGCAACAACCTCTCAATAAACAAATGTGTAATCAATGCGGTTTTTCATACGCGGAGATTTTGCTATCAGTTATATTATTAGCGATATTGCTTGTTCCAGCCATGCAGGCACTCAATTCTGCTATTTCTGGTGGCTCTAGCAATGTCGCCGCAAGGCAGTTAGCGCTACGCAGCAAAATGGAAGAAGTATTAAGCAAACCTTATAAACAATTGTATGACATCACCAGTTTGTCGGGGGGTAATACAGTCACCTCTGTTAGCGCTGACCTTTCAGATGCTTCGGGCACTGCACGCCGTGTAGTGGTACTTTATCGCTACGACACCACTACGAACAGCCTAAGCGCAACTGACACTGGGGTGCTATATGTCAGCGTATATTACGAAGATGCAGGCAGTGCAAGCGCGCTCAATACGCTAGTGGGTAGATGGTGGTGATCATGCGACCAATCTCAACACAGCGTGGTATGACACTAATCGAACTCCTGCTAGCCACGGCAATTAGCGTCATTATCATGGCCTCACTCAATGGCATTGTAAAATTAGGGTTAGATGCGCAAACCACTGGCCGCGGCAGTAACGAGCTTGCCTACCAAGGCCGATTTGCGCTAGAACGCATTAGTAACAAGGCGCGTAGCCTAGCGCCGAAAGTGTTAACGACCCCTGCTGCCAATACCACTGGCGATTGGTTTGCACCTACGGGCTGCACGGGCACAGCCTGTGTGATGTATTGCCGAAACACCAGCAATCAATTGATTGAAACCATCACGACTGATACCACTTGTACTGGCACTAATATTATCGCCAATAACGTGAGCGAGTTTTCTGCTGCCATCCCTAGCAATATGGGCGCAATAGATCGGTCAATCGCAGAAATTAATATCACATTAAGCGACGTTAATAACAATTCAATTAATTTAATCTCCGACATTCGTTTGGGCGGAGGCTCACTATGAGACTGCCACACTTTAAAATGGCTGGCTTTACACTGCTACCCGTAGTGTTGGCGATGAGCCTGATTGCTGCAATTGCATTCTTGTTGAATCGTGACAACGGTATGAATGTCAACATGATCGCTAAACAGATGGATTCAGACCGTGCCAGATATGCTGCCGAGGCAGGGTTGCAGGCAGCGAATGCAAAAGTGCAAACCATGAGTTGTACAGGGGGGTTCCCAGTTATTGGCACCCCTGTTACTAATAATAATTTTGGCGGTGCAAGCTACTCTGCTTATGCCACTACAGCTGCTGGCAATACTACCAGCCTAGTTTCTACTGGCACCTACAACGGCGCAAGCGTC
This sequence comes from Methylotenera sp., assembly GCA_049643685.1. GTDB lineage: Bacteria > Pseudomonadota > Gammaproteobacteria > Burkholderiales > Methylophilaceae > Methylotenera. The sequence goes on along the minus strand of JBARQL010000148.1, from coordinate 16,080 downwards.
ACGCTCACGCGTAATAATATCTATGTTTATCAAACAATCCCCAATACTTATACGCTTCAACCAGATGCTACAACTGGGATGGATACCTATGTTGATTCTACTATTACAGCAAACTATGGAGTGGCTTCTACCTTAAAGTTGAGTAATGATAAAAATATGCTTTTTAAGTTTGACCTCACAGCTTTTCCAGCAGGCAGCCGCCCAATTTCTGCGAAATTTTCAATTAAGCAAAACGGGGCATTGCTCAGTTCATCAAACTTTTATCGTATGACGAGTGACTGGGTAGAAGGTACGGGTGCAAGCAGCCCATTAGATGGGGCTACTTGGGCAACTAAAAACGGAAGCTCAGCATGGGCAACATCTGGGGGGGATTATCATCCAGCAGAACTTAATAGCACGGCAGTGATTAACTCTTTTGGCTCTTGGGCTGATTTTGACGCAACAGATTTAATGGCGTCTTGGTTAAGTGGGCAATATCCCAATTTTGGCTTGATAGTAAAATCCAATGCTAATAACTCACCAACATTTATCAGTAGCGATAGTGCCACGGTAGCTGACCGTCCAAAAATAACATTCAATTATCTCGTGCCTTGTGGTGCAACTGGCCCAGCTGACCCACCGCCAATTACCGAGCTTACCTTAACCCCTACTGCTGATAGTTTTAATGATAGTGGAGCACCAACTGCCAATAATGGCGGTGCGACAGCCATTAAAACCTATTACACACCTACGCGAGAAAACCGCATTGTAATGCAGTTCAATACAAGCAGCATCCCTACGGGCTCAGTTATTCAAAGTGCTAAGCTTAGAGTGTATGTGAGTGCTGTGGGTAGTGCTACTGTTAATACTAAGTCTATATGGGCGAATGCAATTAACGAATCATGGGCTGAAGGCACAGGCAATAACACTAATAAATCATGTCCTGTAGCCACGGCAGGTACAAGCTGGAGCTACAAAACGAACTGTACTAATTGGGTTTCAAACCTTCACCCGCCTTTTACGCCAGAAGCATGGACAAGTGAAACGGTTATGAAAACACCAAGAACTGCGCATGTGACTGTAGCGGTTAATAACAAAATATATGCCATCGGTGGGCAAGTGGCCACTACAGGCGCAGCATCAAACGCTGTTGAGGAATATAACCCAATAACGAAAGTTTGGACGACCAAATCAAATACTAACTTTACTGCCAGATCACATGCTGCCGCCACTGTGCACAATGGCAAAATTTATGTATTGGGTGGCACAACAGATGGTAATAACCCAGTGACTAAAAATGAAATGTATGACCCTGCAACTGATACTTGGACTAACAAAAAAGTGTTGCCGATTGCAAAAATGTATTTGGCGGCGGCAGAAGCCAATGGGCTTATTTATGCGATTGGCGGTGCAACCAGTTCAACAGCTGCAGTCAACACTTTGCATGCCTACGACCCTGTGAGTGATACATGGGTGGCAAAGGCAAATATGGGTACTAAACGCGCGTGGCCAGCCGCACAGAGTGTGAATGGCAAAATATATGTGTTTGGCGGTTTGTCAAACATTTCTGCGCTCACATCGACTAGTTCTGCTGAATATTATGACCCTGCTACTGATAAATGGCTTGCAAGATTGGCAATGACTTTGACGGCAGACTCGATGGCATCAACCGTGCTTGGCAATAAAATATACTTAATCAGTGGTTACCAAAATGGGGTTTTAAGTAAAGGGGTGCGAGCATACGACACGCTTAGTAACACTTATAAATCGTTACTCAACATGCCTGTAGCTATTAATCAGCCTGCGGCAGTGGCCATTAATGGCAAGATTTATAGTTCAGGCGGTGACGATGCAAGTAGCGTTTTATCAAACCATTATCTATATGGCCCTGGTATTCCAACGCCTGTGGCAACTGCTGCAGACGAGACAACATCAACTTCACCCTTAGCAGCAGGTTTTAGCAGTGGATGGATTAATTTTGATTTAAAACCGCTGGTGCAAGAATGGGTAGATGGCGTGCGCCCCAATAATGGCTTAGTACTTTATACAGAGGTGGCTGACCAGTTCAGTATCAATAGTAAAGAGAACAGCAGCAATAAAGCCCAGCTTATCGTTACATACTAAGCTTGGATAAGCCTATATGATTAAAATCAATTTTAGAGAGTGTGCGTGAGCATAGTGATTAAAAAATTCCTTAACCCAGTTTTAGGTAGTGTACAAGGCCTGTTACCTAGTTTTAGCTTAGGTAATAAGTTCTGCATTGGCCTTGATATGGGCTTAGATAGGCTGAATTTGGTGCAAATGGAGCATTCTGCTGGGAAAGTGCATATTCGCGCCATTGCATCTATCCCCTACCCTTGCTCACGTACGGAGTTACAAAATGAGCCGCAAACACTTAAAGCTTTATTAAAACAGGCTTACGCAACACAACCGTTCAAGGGTAAGCGCGTGGTTTCTAGCCTACCGGTTGACCAAATGAAAATTATTACGATTTCTTATAAAAAAACTGAAGGTCAGTCAGATGCCGATGCCGTGGTTGCTGAACTGCGTGATAGATTCAAAAGTGAGTTAGATAACATGGTGGTTGATTTTATGACATTGCGTCAGGAAGAAGCCGACTCAGGCAAGCATGATGCACTGGTGGCATTGGCACCGCGTGAAAAAGTACTGGCATACCTGGACTTAATGACCCAAGCTGGCCTTGATGTTGAAGCGCTGGATATTGGCCCTGCGGCATTAACCCGTCTTGTTTGCCATGCTGGTGCTATTTTAGTACCAGAATATCCAAAACTTCCGAATGTGCTACTGATTAACTTTGGTGCAGATTCCAGCTTTTTAACCATTATCTGGGGTCGCCGCTTGATGTTGGACCGTCCAGTAGAATTCTCCGAAAATCGACTGTTCTCTCGCATGAAGCAAGTGCTGGACATGCCAGAAGAACTCATGATCAGTTTGCTGTACGAAAAGAATCCCAACCACGCAATGGTGGATGGCGAAAGTATCGATGAAGTCAACCAGATGGTGGAGGAAGTACTCAGACCAGAAATCGCCACGCTGATGCTAGAAATCAATAAAACTCTGGTGTATATGGCTTCAAAAACACGCGGTAAATCAGTAGACCAAATTTATCTGGCTGGTCGCGTGGCGCGCTATCCAGGCATTATCAATTATTTACGGGAACAACTGCATGTCGCTGTGGAAATTCTAGACCCAGTAGAAGTATTTGCAGCAGAAAAATATAAATCAGGTCATGCTTTAGGCACGATGGCGGGCATTGCTTTAACGACTGGACTGGCCTTACGGGGGATTCCTGAACATGGGTAGCATGAATCTCATTCCTGATGATTATCGCCATGAGGTTGGATTGCGGCGCATGGTGCGCAATTTTATTGTGGTATGCGTGTTAGTGTTGTGCAGTGTCGGTTTAGCTAATGCCTTTTTTACCTATCTAATTTGGCGTGAAAACGTGCAGGTCGTGCGTCTTGAGCAGCAAGAACAAGTTTCTCAACAAAACAAAAGCAAAACGGAAGAATATCGCCAACAGAAACAAGTGACTGAGCAACAGCTTGCAGCACTGCAGGAGTTGCGTGGCGGTGAGCGCGTCACGCTTTTTTTACATGCGATTGATCATGCTTATAACGAGGGTGTCTGGTTTGATAGCTTGCGTTTCATGCGCCGCAACGCTACGGGCACACTTGATAATGTGCCTGGTGCGGCCAATACGGGCATCATGGTAGTACCGACGAATGCTGAAACGCCACAGACGCTGGAAGTTAATCATGGTGCAGAGATTATTGGTCATGCGATGAATCATACGGTGCTGGCCGAATTTATGCGCCAATTAGGCGCTGCACCGAGCGTCGCGGACCTGCGTTTAATCGATACTGGCACACGAAACTATACAACGATGCAAGTGATCGATTTTAATATTGATTTGCAAATGAACGCAAATACCGATACAAAAACCAGCGAACCGTCGCTAAACGAACCATCGCTAAACGAAAATGTACAGGTGCAGCCATGATGAGTAATATCGTGCAGACACTTGCTAAATTAAACCCACGCTTGGTATTTGGCTTGATGCTGTTTTTTGTATTGTTGCTGGCTTTTGAAGGTTGGATACTCTTATTACGCAAGCCGTATACAGAATACCGACAAATTTTATCTACAAGAGAATCTTTGACTGCTTCATTACAGCAAACGCCCAATCAATCTAACGAGCTAGGCCAGATAGCAGCCGAGCTCAAACAACTTTCAGAAAAACTAAGTGGTGAACTGCGCCTTCCAGCCTCTGACGACAAAATGGCTGCATCACTCATGGAAGCCCTGGACCATTCGGCAAGATTACACAGCGTGACGCTCGCCAGCCTTAAACCTAAAGAAAGAAAACAGGTTTCAGTGTTTGAAGAAGTGTCTTTTGAAGTAAGCGCCAAAGGCAGTTATTTGCAACTGTGTGAATGGATGCTGGATTTCTCGAAAACTTTGGGGAATAGCGCGACAGTCACAGAATTTGAGATGAAAACTGCAGATGAAGGTAAACAGGTCACACTTTCATTGAACATCGCACTTTATCGTCCATTGAGACTGAATGAGGTTTCAAAATGAAAGTTAACTATTCACGCCTAGCGCAGATATTGATGGTTGTAGGAATGATTCCAACTGCATTTGCAGATGACGCACTCAAACATGACCCGTTTACAAGACCTTTAATTACTGCTTCAAAACCTGAAAATGTAGCAGGTACTTCTACCGCAAGTATTGTAGAAGAAAGCCCTTGGAACCCCACCCTGACCGCAGTGATGGTGGCTGGTAAGAATTCATTGATCACGCTAGATGGCGTCATCATGAAACTGGATGAAGAAATAGAGGGTTATCGTTTAGTACAGGTAAAAGATCACGAAGCCGTATTTAAAAAAGGCAAAAAACGCATTGTGCTAACAATGCAAATAAACACACAAAAATCGTTATTAAGACAAAAAACAGAGCAGGTCAGCCCATGAAAAATTTTAAATTTATCGCTTTTAGCGCATTAATTATTGGTATAGTCTGCGGCAGTATGGCTGCCCGCGCAGTGCCAGTTGAAGAGAAAAAAAAGGAGGAAATCGGCGATAGAGTCACCCTTAATTTCCGCGAATCCTCTATTCAGGAGGTATTTGACGTTCTTTCACGCAAAGATAAAGTCAATATTATTCTCGGAAAAGGCGTTACAGGGCTGGTTTCGGTAAATCTTTACAATATCACGGTCAAAGAAGCGATTTACCGTGTAGCCGAGTCTGCAGGCTTCGCTGTGGAATTTCGTAACGGGGATTATGTGATCTTGGATCACAAAGAAGCCGGTTTGGAACATCCTAATGGCTTGTTGCAGCTTCGCACATTCAAAGTGCAATATTCTGACCCCAAACAGGTTGCTGAAATTTTGACCAAATACGTTTCGCGTTATGGCAAAGTGACGCCGCTGAATGATAGACGGATGATTGTGATTGAAGATACAGCGGAATTTGTCGAGCGTGCAAGTAAGTTATTGCTAGAACTAGATGCTCAACCCAAGCAGATATTAATTGAGGCCAAAGTGCTTGAAGTGACGCTAGATGATGGTGAACTATACGGCGTGGACTGGAGCAAGGTTTTTGGTTCTGCCAATGGCACAAGTGGTAGTTTTGGTACGAGTGGTTTGGCTTCTGGCAATGCCGTTAACGGCCCCAGACAGGCTGGCTTTTTCTTTGGTTTGGCCAACAAAAATCTGGAACTGTTTCTTGAGGCGCAATCTACCAAAAATCGTGTTAAAACACTTTCCACCCCCAAGTTGCTGGCCATGGAAAATCAAGAGGCACGGGTTTCTATAGGGGATAGTACTGGCTTTAAAGTGACCACCACGATTAACCAGGTAACGACAGAAAGCATCCAGTTTCTGGAGTCTGGCGTCATCCTTAGAGTAACGCCATCTGTCGACCAGCAAGGGCGCGTATTACTGAAAGTTCACCCGGAAGTCAGTTCCGCCTCACTTAACGCGGGTATTCCTTCTAAGAAAAGTACAGAAGTCACCACCGAGCTACTCAGCGAAGATGGACAAGCCGTCTTTATCGGTGGGCTCATTAAGAAAATCAGTCGGAAAGATAAGGCTGGCGTACCAATTTTAGGCGACATTCCTGGCATTGGACGTCTATTTTCAACCACAACTGAATCCGTCAATAACACTGAAACAGTGATTATTATCACGCCGAGAATTATCCAAGACCCAAAAACCGCAAGTGAGTTCACTGAGGAAAAACTTGGTCAGATTGACCATGCTTCAGATTTAATTGCAGACCATCAGCAAAAGCTGGAGTCTTCTCAGATTAAAGATAAATTAGATACTGCTGCGCCGTTGTAGGAAATATAACCTGTTCAGCTAAACTTCCATTGAATAGGTGGATGAGAGGCTAGTAAGTACGTCTTTTAGGGGTGTAGGTAGCACCACTGGATTCAATATGTCTGAATGTAATGCGACCATTGTTGATATCATACGGGGATAATTCTAGCGTAACTTTATCACCCGCTAAAATGCGGATATGATTTTTCTTCATTTTTCCGCCAGTGTAGGCAATCAGCTTATGGCCATTATCGAGCGTCACGCGATATCGCGAGTCTGGCAATATTTCCATCACCACACCATTCATTTCAATTAACTCTTCTTTAGCCAATACAGTATCTCCAGTTGTTTTGAGACAATCTAATCAAATTATCCCAATAGCTTGTTGAACTTCAAACAGTTGAAGTTCAACACAATTACACAAATTAAATTTTTTAAGCCAGTAAGTTGTGTGCCTACCCCACTTATAGCGTTGCCATATACTCTAAGACTTCGCGCGCGCATTCTAACGCTAGCTTAAAAATTTTGCAATGGCTGATTACTGATTAAGGCTTAAAACATGCCAATTAATCTCATTTTTATAATCATTATGTTAATAATAGTAAATATTGTCAAAATAACACTTGACACGACTATTATTTCCCCGTAAAAAGTGATTTGGCGTTTGGATGTTTAATGTGGTTAAGTTGTAAGACTGAATTACTTTATTAAAAACCCAATCTTTCAGGGTGCCTCCCTTTTTTAAAGTATGGAAATAAGATATGGCTACAGGTTTAGTTAAATGGTTTAATGATTCAAAAGGTTTTGGCTTCATTACTCCTGATGCAGGCGGCGATGATTTATTCGCTCATTTCTCAGCAATTGTTGACACAGGTTACAAAAGCTTAAAAGAAAATGATCGCGTAAGTTTTGACGTTACAGACGGTCCAAAAGGTAAACAAGCTTCTAACATTCAGAAGGTTTAGTAACTTTTAGCTTAAATGTAAATTTAAGCATCCAAATAAAAAATGACCCTTCACTGGGTCATTTTTTTGCGGGTCATTTTTTTGTCTATCATTACCCAATAATTTATTGTCGAAGTGCGTATACCACAACATTATCGCCAGCGGTATATCCAAATATTGCATTGCCGCCTGCTGCAACCGCTACATACTGCACACCATCAATTTCATAGCTAATCGGCGGTGCGTTCACACCAGCATCCACTTTGGTTTGCCATAACAAATTTCCCGTTTGGCTATCATAAGCATTAAAGTTTCCGCTGCCCTCACCCATAAAAAGCAATCCGCTACGCGTTGCCAGCAATCCACCCATCAATGGCTGTTCAGTTTTCACCTGCCATAGCATTTTTCCTGTCGCCAGGTTGATGGCTGAGATTACACCCCAACGCGGGTCTTTTGTAGGCTCTGATGAGGCATAACGAATCGCTGGTGCGCCATCTTTTGCCGGCTCTTCAACTAACGTGTATTTAATCGGGGCATGGATACCTGCTACAAAGCTGATTTGGCTACGCTCATCCAAAGCACTCGGACTCCAGTTAGAGCCGCCTAAAATACCGGGGTAAAGCACAACCCCTTCTTTAGTGGCCTTGGCAAATAAATTCTTTTGTGGCACAAAAGCTTCTGATTTCATTAACAACTTGCCAGTCGTGCGGTCGTTAATATAATACCAACCAGTTTTACCAGCTTGGCCGACTGCTGCAATCGTTTTACCATTTGCCTGATAATTGAACAATACTGGTGGACTAGCTAAATCGTAGCCCCAAACATCATGAGGCACCTGCTGGTAATACCATTTCAGTTTACCAGACTCAGTATCTAAAGCCACCAGTGACACGGTATATAGATTATCTCCAGGCCGCGAAATATCATTCATCTGAGGGCTAGGGTTACCCGTGCCGAAGAATAGCGTATTAGTTTTAGCATCAATCGCGGGCGTACTCCAAGCCGAGCCGCCGCCATACCGCCATGCATCTTGATTGTTTTGCATATTCGCTTTTTCTGCCACAACATCTCTATTAAGTGAAATGCCATCAGAGGTTGTTTCAGCAAATACACCCTCCCAGCCTTGGGCTGGAATCGTATCAAACTGCCAAATACGTTTGCCGTTATTTGCATCATAGGCAGCTAAGAACCCGGGACGTCCATAACGACCATCCACGCCGACCACCGCACCTAAAGGCGCATCTTTGGTGGGAGTATCCAAATGCAAACCATAACCTACCCCTGTAACGCCTACAATCACTTTTCCGCGATAAACGACTGGCGCCATTGCAATGCCCACACCAGTACCACCGTAGACTACTTTTTGACTTTTAGCATCTGACTTACTTAATGAGTCTGTTTTTTCAGTCAGGGCGGTATCATCCGCCACATCAATATCCCAAAGTTTGGCACCACTTTTTGCATCGAGTGCAATCAAACGGGCATCTACCGAGCCTATAAATACTTTACCATCGCTTACTGCTACGCCCCGATTAGCTGGGCCACAGCACATTTTCCAGTTCGCTCTGCGCTCATGTTTGTAACGCCATAATTCTTTACCTGTTTTTGCATCTAAGGCAGCCACATGATTAAACGGCAATGCTACGTACATCACACCGCCTGTCACAATCGGCGTGGCCTGAAAACTTGCTGCTACACCACTTTTAAACTGCCAAGCAAGGGTAAGATTTTTTACATTTTGGGGATTTATTTGCGTTAATGGTGATAAACGCTGGTTCGTGTAGTCACGCCCGAAACTAGGCCAATCCTTGATTCCCAAGTTAGATTGCTTAGTTTCTAAACCGTTGCAAGCCACTAAGACAACGCTGAGTAGCAAGATACTAATGGAACAAATGCGCTGCTTAATCATCACAAACCACTTTCTGTTTTAGCTAAAAAAAGAGAATGATTAAAGTATACAGGTGTGTATAGTTTTTGCAATTTTTACCTTTTTGAAATTCCTATTGAATATTTGCGATGGTTAACCTTATTAGCACTATTTATGCGTTATAACTATGGCATGATATTCTGTCACATTTTCCATCAAGAGCTTTCACCATGTCGATTAGCACAAGCACCATTGAAACCTTTATTGCTCCTAAAACGGGAGTGACAGATACATTCATTCCCAGCAAAGATGCCTCACTTGAATCCTCCATCGCCACACTACAAGCCAAACTTTTAGCACTAGGGATTCATGTCGAAGAAAAATCTTGGCTCAATGAAATCGAAGGTATTTGGTCTGTGCATGTGATTGATAAAGACTGCACTCGCCTATTTACCAACGGCAAAGGCGCCTCACAACTCGCAGCGCGCGCCAGCGCCTTGGGCGAATACTTTGAGCGCTTAAGCACCAATTATTTTTGGACGCATTTTTACTTGGGCGAAACCATCGCCAATAAAGCGTTTGTACATTACCCAAATGAGCAGTGGTTTCCCTTAAATAAAGGTAAGTCTGGCGACAAATGGCCAGCGGGCTTGCTGACGCCTGAATTGCAAAAATTCTACAACCCAGAAGACACGACCGTTGCTAGCCAGCTGATTGATTTGAATTCAGGCAATAAAGAACGTGGTATATGTGCAATTCCTTACACGCGGTTACGTGATGATAAAACTGTATTTTTCCCAGTGAACCTGATTGGTAATTTATATGTAAGTAACGGCATGAGTGCAGGCAACACTTTGATGGAAGCCCGTACACAGGCACTGGCGGAGATTTTTGAACGTGACATCAAATATAAAATCATCCGTGAAGGTATTTGCTTACCCGATGTGCCAGAAACCGTGATTAACCGCTATCCGCGCATCGCAGCGGGCATTAAAGGTTTACGCGATGCGGGTTACGGCATTTTAGTGAAAGATGCCTCATTGGGCGGCAAATTCCCCGTCATGAACGTGACATTATTGCACCCAGAAGATCAAGGCTGCTTCGCCAGCTTCGGCGCTCACCCACGCTTTGAAGTGGCACTAGAACGTGCACTTACCGAACTATTGCAAGGCCGTGCAATTAATAGCTTGGCGGGCTTTGTAGCACCAGGTTTTGATATGGAAGAAATTGCCGATTCACAAAACCTAGAAATCCATTTTGTGGATTCCAGTGGTGTAATTAGCTGGGATTTCTTGCGTAATACGCCTGACTACGAATTTGTCGATTGGAATTTTGGTACTACTACAGAGGAAGACTATCATTGGTGCGTAAACACCATCCACAATAGCGGGCATGATATGTATATTGCCGACTTCATCCACTTAGGTGTGTACGCTTGCCGTATTTTTGTGCCGGGTATGAGTGAGATTTACCCAGTAGAAGAACTGCAATGGGAAAACAATACCTTAGGCAATTTGGTACGCCCTTTCGCAATTAAATTACAAGATTTAACTAAAAACGAGTCTGCTGAACTGCTAGAAACCTTGCTAGACCTAGACTTAGCAGACGAACTTCCCGTCACCACGCTGATTGGTTTATGCGCTGACCCCAACACCACTTGGGTAGATTTACGCGTGGGTGAACTCAAAACATTAGCAGCCCTTGCGTGCAACAGCATTGACGATATTTTAGATGGCTGCGCTTGGATAGCGCAATTTAACGAGATTTCACCAACGCGCGCAAGCATTTATCGCTGCATCTCGAACATCGTACAACTTAACGAAGAGCTCAATGGGAGCGCCCCTTTTGAAGCCAACCTGCAGTTGATGTACGGTGCAGAAACCTTGCAGCAAGCACACCGCTTAATCAAACAAACGGAACAATATTTTGGCCTAGGTAATTTAGGCAAAAATATGGAAGGCAGTAAAATGCACCAGCAATTACTCACGGCTTACGGTAAAGTTTGGAAGCACGCAGAAAGTTAAGCTTATGAAAATACCCAATAGATTACAACCCCTAGTAGAAGATGGCCTAATTGACGATGTAACGCGCCAGCTGATGAGTGGCAAAGAAGCGATGGTGTTTGTCGTCGTTTGCGGCGATGAAGTGCGCTGTGCTAAAGTCTACAAAGAAGCTGAGAAGCGCAGTTTTCGCCAAAGTGTGGATTACACCGAAGGCCGAAAAGTCAAAAATAGCCGCCAGGCGCGCGCCATGCAAAAAGGCAGTAAATATGGGCGTGAATCGCAAGAAGCCGCTTGGCAAAGTGCTGAAGTTGATGCGCTTTATCGTTTGGCTGGCGCGGGTGTACGCGTACCGACACCTTATAATTTTTACGAAGGCGTGTTGTTGATGGAGTTAGTCACAGGCGATGATGGCAATGCCGCGCCACGCTTGAATGATGTGCAACTCTCTGCCGAAACTGCCCGCGAATATCACGCATTTTTAATTAGTCAGGTCGTGCGTATGTTATGTGCAGGTATTGTGCATGGTGATTTGTCAGAATTTAATATCCTAGTGGGTAGCGATGGCCCAGTGATTATTGATTTGCCGCAAGCGGTTGATGCCGCCAGCAACAACCATGCTAAAGACATGCTGATGCGTGATGTGAATAATCTCGCCACTTATTTTGGACAATTTGCACCTGAACTCAAAAATACACAATACGGCAAAGAGATTTGGGCGTTATATGAACGTGGTGAGTTAAGTGTGGAAACAAAACTGACCGGCCGTTTTGCGCAAAAAGAAAAAGCGGTCGATATGCGCAGTGTGATGCGTGAAATTGAAAATGCAAAATTTCAAGAAGCTGCACGTTTAGCCAGATTAGAAGAAGGGAAAAAAGACAAAGACGCCTAATGCGTTTTGAAAGAAAATGTTAATTTAGTAGCAAGTAACCAATTTAAAATTGACCTGTGGATTCAACCTTAAATCTCCCGAGAGAAAAACGCTGCCCTGAGAGCCTTGTAAATAAAGGCTCTCAGGGCAGCGATTGGGAAGATATGCAAAATGTATGATAAATAGGCTTTAAGGAGCTCACCCCGCCATGATTCTAGATACAATTACAAACGCTGAACGCTACGCCTCACTGCATCCTTTATTTCCGCAAGTATTTGCCTACATTCGCAACACCAATATGCTGTCACTCACTTCTGGACGGCATACGATTATTGATAAAAAATTATTTGCAACTGTAGAACATGCCTCAGGACGGACGCGCGATGAAGCGAAGCTAGAATGTCACCGCAAATACATCGACATTCAGTTAGTGCTTGAAGGCGTTGATGAAATGGGCTGGAAGCCACTTGCCGATTGCTGCCACCCGGTCAGTGATTACAGTGTTGAAGCCGACATCCAATTTTTTCACGATGTTCCAGATTCATGGATTGTTACACCAGCCAACACTTTCTGCATTTTCTTTCCAGAAGACACACATGCGCCGCTAGTCTCCAAGCATGATATTCACAAAATAGTATTTAAAATTATTGTTTAAAATCATAATGTAATTAATTAATATTAAAGTAATACCTACTTAGTCAGCGCCATAAAAAGCTGCGGCAAGCGCTCTGGCAAACGGGCTACGTTGTCTATCACCGTGTAATTCTTGCCAAAAATATCACTCACATATTCATCGGCTTTAGGATCTAAGTTAATGCAATACGTGTAAATTCCCTGCTGATCGAGCTCTTGTACGGCTTTATGCGCATCTTGTATCAGCAGCTTTTTATCTTTCACGTCGATGTCTGCAGGTTCGCCATCCGTCAGAATCAACATGAGTTTTTTATCTGCCTGCCTATGTTCAAGAGTATGTGCGGCATGGCGCATGGCAGCGCCCATGCGGGTAGAGTAGCCAGCTTGCATCGCTGCCAAACGACCTTTTACAGCATTATCCCACGACTCACTGTAGCCTTTGATATGTAAGTAACGCACTTCGTGGCGGGTATTCGAGTAAAAGCCCGCAATCGCGAAACTATCCCCCAATTGCTCAACCGCCCAAGCCAGTAAAGAAACGGCTTCTTGGCTGAGCTCTAAAATGGTTTGATCTGTTCCCACCACCTTGTCATTCAAGGATTCAGACAAATCCAATAACAACATCACGGCAATATCACGTCCATCGTTCTTATGGCTCATGTTGATGCGCGAATCCGGCGCTGCGCCGCTTTTGTAATCGATCAACGAGCGTAACGCTACATCTAAATCCAACTCACTGCCCTCTTCCTGGTAACGGATACGCACTTTCTGCTGAGGCTTTAATAAATCAAGCAAACGCTTCAACCGCTTCGCCAATGCCGCATGCTTTTCTAACAACCCGTCTATCAGCGCGGCATTACCTTGCGGATGCAAGGTTTCGTACACACTCACCCAATCTGGGCGATAACTTTGTGTACTGTAATCCCATTCATGATAATGGCGTGGCGGCAGGCTTTGAGCCGCCTCTTCATTGGTGGTCTGACGATGCTCCTCGAATTGCTCCTCATCATCGCTATTCTCGTAATAACGCCACATGTGTCGGTTGTCATCTCGGTAATCCACTTCCGTATCCATAAAATGTACGTTTGGCAGTTGGTCACCTTGGCGACGGGTCTTGGCAACAAACAAAATCGCTAAGTCAGCGATTTCTTGGGTGCTGAATTTACCTGCCAGCATCAATTGATGAAAACGTTGAGTAAAATCAATAATATGTGAATTTTGATAGCCATGCTGCGCATCCAGTAATGCCCGCGACATCATCGCTAAACGATGACGCACGGCAGATTCAGTTTCCGGGTCACATGCATCCTCTGCTGGCCTTGGATGCAATGTTAAATACAAATAGCGCAAACCTGGATATTCGCGCATCGCTAAAAGCTCGACACGAGAATCTTCAAAAACCTCAACTGCCATACGTTGAAATGGACTGTAGTTATCAGCAAAAATCGCTGTCGTCCAACGCCGATGTGCGGCAATATGCGCCAGCGCCGCACGGTAGCGATCAATACCAGAAATACCGTTAGCATCGTCATAGACATCAGGCAAACGAATACCTAACTGATCGTAGTAAGGAATCGGCTTACGCAGCTCGTCAAAACCTGTGGAATAGGGCACTAGGTAGTCATTATCTCTCCATAAGCCTCGCAGATATAAATCCAGTTTACGCTCATTATCAGCCAACAACGTGCCATGTCGCCCTCGCTGCAGCATGGCTTTACTATCAGCCGACTGCAAACTGAAATAATCACGCTGGCGGTCTGGATGATGACCATAATTATGGATGCCGTAATTAATCCAACTTTTCAATCCAGCCAGTGAAACTTGGCTAAGCAAATATGGGGATTTACTGAAAAAATCTGGTAAACCTGGGCTGGGCATTGTGGTGTGGTGACCATGAATCGAACTGGTGGTACGATTCATGAAGTCCAGCACTAAATCGAGGTAATCCTGCATCTGCGCTTGAGAATGCAGTCTGCGCGCAACGGCTGGCAACGCCTGTAAGAATGGCGCAATCGCTTTACTATTTGGTGAGCGCCACATTTGCTTGATGCAATCCATCATGGGCGGCAGTGAGGCCTCGCCCAAGATTTTTGCCACAACGGGCCATTCTTCCAGAAAAATCAGAATGGGCTCAACACCCCGCCCCATTTTCCCTAAAAAGCTGGCGCTTTCTAAATAGGCCGTCAGCCCGTCATTACTTAGAACTTTAAAGGCTTCACGCATGCAGGCTTCAAACACGTCATGCACTTGCGGAAAGCGGCTACCTACTAATTTCCAATATTTCTCTAAATCTTCAGAAACTGCCAGTGCCATTATTTAACGTCAGTCCTATTATTCCGCAAAAATAGCATCAATCGCATGATCCAAAGTATCGCGAATGTCCGCATCATCCGTGATGGGGCGAACCAAGGCCATACGGCATGCGTCGCTAGGTGTCACACCTCCTTTAATCAACGTTGCTGCATAGATTAACAATCGTGTGGAAATGCCTTCATCCAAGCCATGACCTTTAAGATTACGTGCAACCTGCCCTATTTTGATTAATTGGCTTGCAATGGCCTCATCTAATCCAGTTTCCTTAGCCAAAATACTAATTTCTAGCGCAGCAGACGGATAATCAAAATCAAATGCAGTAAAACGCTGTTTTGTCGATTGTTTCAAATCCTTCATCAAACTTTGATAGCCTGGGTTGTAGGAAATCACTAATTGAAAATCTGGGTGGGCTGCAACTAACTCACCTTTTTTATCTAACGGTAGCGTACGTCTATGGTCAGTCAGCGGATGAATCACCACGGTGGTATCTTGGCGCGCCTCGACGATTTCATCGAGGTAACAAATTGCGCCATAACGAGCCGCCAGCGTCAACGGTCCGTCCAGCCAGCGCGTGCCATTGGCATCCAACAAATAACGGCCGACCAAATCAGATGCAGTCATATCCTCATTACAAGCCACGGTAATGAGTGGTTTACTAAGCCTCCACGCCATGTGCTCAACAAAACGTGACTTACCACAACCCGTTGGGCCTTTTAGCATCACTGGCAAACGTGCGGCGTAAGCGGCTTCATATAACGTCACCTCATTACCAGTGGACTGATAAAAAGGTTCGTTTTTAATTTGATATTGTTGAATGTCGAAATGGTCGCTCATGATTTCTGCTCATCAATCTGTATATATGCTTACTATTTATATCTGGCCTAAAGAAAAAGCCTCTGCGATATTTTATAACGCAGAGGCTTAATTTGTTTCGGTTTCTTTAACTCAAATTTGAGTTAAATGGGTTAAAACTATCTATGAACGCCTAATTTCTCGCGCCATCCTGGAAACAGTTTATCTGCGTCGCCCGGGAATGACTCAAAAGCACGCGCGAACTCTTTATGCTCTTTAGCATATTCAATTGGATCAGCGCCTGATTTCCAGCACTCATAAGATTGACGTAA
>JBARQL010000147.1:0-25745 GCA_049643685.1 Methylotenera sp. | reverse complement strand
AGTATCGGGTGAAGTTGCTCGATAGCGCGGTCATTGTGTTTAATCGCTACCCGTTTTTTGGGTCGGTCAATTATCGAGATGAGTTGGCAGGTCTGGGCATGCTGCAAGGTGAAGGTATTGTTGATGTCGTCAACTCCTACCTAGATGTCGTACTGGAATATGGGCTGGTGGGCTTAATGCTTTACCTGGGATTTTTTAGCATTATTCTTTTTTCCGTCATTGGCAGTTTAAGAAAAGTATATGACAGACAAAGTGATCTTCACTTATTAGGCCGTGTATTACTAGCCAGCATGATGGCAATATTAGCAACCATCTTCACGGTCAGTAGTATTCTCATTATTCCTGTGGTTTATTGGGCGATGGCTGGCGTGTGCATTGCCTACATCCGCCTCATTAAAGGCTTAAATACCAAACAAGATACTATGATGTTACCAAGATATCGACTTGCAACTAAAGCGTAATGCTGTTGAGTAAATTTCAAAATCATTAATGAAGACTACGCTATGAAACTTTCAAATCTATTTACAAAAATTGACTTTGTAAAAATCAGTTTATTGAGCACCTTTTTTTTGATTCTAATTTCAACTAAAAGCCAAGCGGCCAGCACATGGAACGTAAGCCTGGACGAAAGCAACGGCTTACCTAAGTTATCCAAAGGTGGTGGCGATGCCATCAGCGCTTCTTTTTTATTTTTTGATAAGAACTGGGTGTGGACCGACCAGAAATCTAGCTTCAAAATTTTGAGTCCAGGCGAATATCGCCTTAAAGGCAAAAATCAATCACTAGGCTTTACGTTGGATGCAAAAATTTCCAGGACTTCCAGCCAGCAAATGACTTGGAACTTAGACCTGGACGCTAAATCAGGTCGAAAAGACGTCGTTGGCGGCGGTATTTCATTTAAATTTGATCGTGAAAATTTTGGCCATACACTGGGTGAACCAGAAATACTCAGTGACAAAAGTGGCTGGGCGTGGGGCAAGGGTACTACCCGCGTTGAGATGCGTTTTAACCCAAAGCCAGCCACGGTGTTCTTTGAAAAAGACAACAAAGAAGAGCTGCGTGTTTACTTCTACCAAGGCAGCATCCCTGCGGGCAAGCGTACATATCAGGTGACACTGACCATGACTGGTGATATGGCCATTATGCCAACCGTGACTGAACGCTTTGGCAATGATGATCCATCCAAATGGATTAAAAATGTCATTGACTGGAAATCTTCTCCTGTAGATTTATCATTTTTAAACGCGTCAGAACGCCCTGCTGGCAAACGTGGCTTTGTTAAAGCCAAAGGCGAGCAACTGGTATTTGAAGATGGCAAAGTAGCTAAATTCTGGGGCACAAATATCAGTGCTTTTACCATTTTTGGCACGCCTAAAGAAAATGTAAAACTGCAAGCCAAACGACTGTCTGAACTTGGATTTAACTTGGTGCGTATTCATCATTTTGACTCCATTTGGGTAAGCCCTAATGTTTTTGGCGAACAGGCTTCCAACAACACTAAAACCATTGATGAAAATGAAATGGAAAAAATTGATTGGTGGATTAAATGCCTGAAAGATGAGGGCATTTACGTTTGGCTGGATTTACATGTTCAACGCCATCTTAAATCTGGTGATGGCATCACGGCTTTTGAAGAAATTGCCAAAGGCAAAACTGATGTTGATTTAAAAGGTTTTAACTATGTGAATCCTACTATTCAACAAGCCATGCAAGACTTTAATACGGCCTATGCAGGTCATGTCAACCCATATACCAAAACAAAATTAGCCGACGAACCCGCCATCGCGGCCATGCTGATTACCAATGAAAACGATGTGACCAATCACTTTGGCAACGGCTTATTACCTGATAAGAACGTGCCGTATCACAATAAGCTATACATGGCCGCATCTGAAAAATTTGCCAAAACCAACAATTTACCTAAAGATAAAACTTGGCGTGCGTGGGAACATGGTCCATCAAAACTATTTTTGAATGATTTAGAGCGTCAGTTTAATGTTGATATGATCAAACATCTACGCAGCCTGGGTGTAAAGGTTCCTATCGTAACCACCAACGCATGGGGCGACAACCCGCTCAGCGCGTTACCAGCATTGACTGCGGGGGACATGATTGATGCACATGCTTATCAACCTTATGGAGCACTGGAAAGCAATCCAGTTTTTACCACAAACCTGACGCACTGGTTAGCTGCTGCGCAAGTCGTAGGCATGCCTATGAGTGTCACCGAGTGGAATGCTGAGCCGTTTCCTTTGCCTGACAGGCATACACTGCCAATGTACATTGCCAGCCGCGCCAGCGCCCAAGGATGGGATGCAATGATGCAATATGCTTATTCTCAAGAGCCATTAAACGAACCATCAGAATGGGAAGGCAGACCATCCAACTGGCATGCCTATAACGACCCAGGTATGCTGGCCACCATGCCAGCTGCCGCGTTGATGTATCGACGAAATGATGTGCAAGAGGCTAAAACTACTTATGTACTTAACCCTGGCAACAACTTATTTAACCAATATATATCGCCCACCAGCTCAGCCTTTATCAGAACCGCTTCTGAACTAGGTAAGCTGCAAATTGCCATGCCAAGTACAAAAGAATTGCCTTGGTTGCAAAAAAGCAGCATTGTCACCAATGCAAAAATAGTGACTGACCCGAACAAATCATTCATTGACCAAGCTGCTACAGAAGTAAGCTCAGACAACAAGGAGCTTAAACGTAACTGGGATAAAGGCTACAGCATCATTAACACCCAGCGCACGCAAGCCGCCATGGGCTGGATTGGCGGAGAAAAGTTTGTACTAAACGATATTGAGATTTCAGCGCGCACACGCAATGCCAGCATTGCAGTACAGAGCCTGGACGACGCGCCTATTAATCAATCCAAAAAAATCTTTATCAGCTTAGCCGCGCGCTCAATTCCAAAGACTGAAGACCAACTACCATTCTCATCTGAACCTGTTGAAGGGAAATTGACGATAAAAGCTATCAGGGGCTTAAAGCTAACTAAACAAGGTGCTAATCAGCAAGGAAAAGCAGTTCCTGCACCCTATAAAGATGGGCATTACACCATTACGCTTGATAAAACGTTGGGAACTTACTGGTTGGTGTTGTCAGAATAAGCTTTACTAGCAAAACTTGTGAGCGAAGTAAGATTATAACTTGCTTAGTTTTTAAGGCTTACTAGATGCTTTGCCAAATGCAGAGATGTCATCAATATCGTCATTGTCGGATTGCAGCCACCCCCTGTTGGAAATATACTACTACCTGCAATGAAGAAATTCTCATACCCATGTACACGCTGGTTAATATCCACTACACCGATTTTTGGATCAATAGACATTCTAGTACCACCCATTTGGTGACAATGATGTCCATAATCTCTAATGGGTATTGTGTCGTCCAGAATAAAATCTTTGAGCTGTACCCTACCTAATCCAGTACGGGCGAACTCCTTGGCCATTTCACGACCCAAAGTACGAATAGTCAAATCATCATTTGGGCTTGGTAGCCAATTCATAACGACTCTTCGCAGGCCAAAAATATCTTTTTCGGCTCCTAATGTGATTCTACTATCCAAATTAGGTGTCTGCTCAATCAAGCTAGTGATAACCCCGTCGCCATCACAATCAAACTCTGTGACTTTTCTAGTTAAGTCAGTCATGGTTTCTGATTGGCAAATAAATTCTCTGGCTGAGTACTTGAGCGCACGTAAACGACCATAGTCCTTTACCTGCATATTTGGGTCAAAGTCTATGACTGCGTTGCCTATTTTATGATGCCTGATAAATGCTTCAGTAGGGTTAAACTGAACTGTACCTTGCTTAAACATGAGCGTATCTTGAACGACAAAACTACCATAACTAATGTTAAAATGCTCCATGAAGCACCGCCCTACCATGTCATGCTGGTTGCCAATGCCTCCACGCACTTGTTTGTCAAAGTTTAACAATAATCTGGAATTTTCAGTGGCGCCCGTTGCCAACACAAATTGTTTGCCCGAGAAATGAAAAGTTTCATCTTTATAATTTCTAACTTCAAAGTTACTTACAGCGTTCAAATTATCATGCAGCCGAATATCAGTCAGGTTGGCGTTGATAAACAAGTCTATTTTTTCAGAAAGCCTAAGCTCTCTCATGTACTTCATGCGAAAGCGTGTGGGTGGACTAAAATCTCTTTCAGATAATCTAAAGTTTGACCCTTTCCAATGACTTTTTGGGAGCTCTTTGAATGTATCTTTTGGTAAATCGACGATTACACAGGCTTCCTCAAGGTGTTTGAACATCTGCTCGTGACTTCCAGCTGGCCAGCCTGTAATACTGAAATAATCGCGTTTTTCAAAATCTACACGATCAAAAAATGAACATCGACCACTCCAGTGATTCGACGTACCGCCTAAATATCTCAGTCTGCAGTTAAAAACCGCATCCCAGTTATTTAGCCCAATATTTTTTCCTTGATATAGATTCTGGGAATCTTCAGTACGCTCCAAGCCACCACCTTCTAAAAGCGCCACAGTCTTACCTGCCTCAGCGAGTATTCTGGCTATCGTAATCCCTGCAGGACCAGCCCCACAAATACAAACATCATAATTTTTAATGGCTGTATTTTTCCCTAGGGTATTCAAATCATATAACATGGGCGCTAACTTTCTAGCTTTAGTAGATCACTTTTAAGAAAAACCCATCCGCCGATAATAACAAATTCTGATGGATCTTGACTTGCAACATTGAACTGGGGGAGATTAGGAACCTGATTAATGGGACTACTTAAGAGCAAAGGCTGGGCAACCATCGCTAGTAAAAAGCTTCTACGGCTAATCATAGGCAATATATTCTATCATTACGACTAACACACTTAAATCAGTCGTAATAATAAGCTTGAGGTTTAGCTTCAGCACGATTCACTACCACACCTAATATGTTAGATTTAGTCAGCAATCGCAAAGTATCGGTAATCTCAGACTCAGAATGTTGTCCATCCCCCACTACCAATAAAACGCAATCAACTTGTGGTAATAAAACCATAGCATCATCAGCATTTAAAATTGGCGGAAGATCAAAAATAACAACGCGTGAATCGTATCGCTCTTTTAACTCAACGATTAATTGTTGAATGCTATTGGATGACAAGGTTTCTGAAGACTGCTTTACCGCTTTATTGGTAGGAATTATCGTTAGGTGAGGAATACCTGGATTCACAATAATATCTGATAATTCAGCATTACCCGCTAAAAAGTCATTGATGGACTTTTCTTGCTTTAGCCCAAGATATTGAGCAACACGGGGTTTACGTAGATCGAAATCGACCAACATTGCAGTTTTTTGTGGCTGTTGTGCAATACTGATTGCTAAGTTAATAGCAACGACAGTTTTCCCAGCTGCAGGTGTTGGTGAAATAATCGCCAGAGTGCACCAATTATGCTCTTCCATGCTTTGCAACACTTGTGTGCGTAATGAGTCAAAAATCCAACTCGACGGATCGTGCTTATTTTGCGCTACAATGCGATTGTCCTCCAAATGAGCGGGATCAAGCTGAACAACCGTAGTGTTATTGTAAACAATAGCCTTAAGCTCTTCGTCTATCTGGGTAAATTTAACTGCTTTTTTATTCTTAAGCACCTGTCGCGTTTTACCACTATTGTCAACTTTAGCTTTGACCAAAGCATCTTTAATTTTTTCCATAAATTGCTTTCACTAACATTTCTTTCACTAGAATTTAGCCGAGATTTTCGATACCACTACATCCAGTGGCATAATGAAGAGGTGCACAATTAACAAAACAGCGATAATTGCAGCCAAAATACTAATAAGTGTTTTGGTAATTATATATTTCTTCCTTTGTACTTCTGCTAAGTTGGTAATATAAGGAATGGACGCCATCGGCTGAATTTTCATAATGGAAGCTAACGCATCCACTCCTCTTACTCGCTTATCTAGAGCTTCCATAAATATGGCTAAGCCAATTGCACCAGCAAGGGCACCAAAAAAACCTGCCAAAAGTAACAATGTACGATTAGGCTTGATTGGTTCTTGAGGCAAGACGGGAGCTTCACTTATAACGAAACGCTCACCTTTATTTTGCATCTCAATATTTTTTGCAATTTTAGCATTATCTTGTTTAACCTTTAATTCAGCGTATGCCGCCTTAGCATTTTCGTAATCTCGCAACAAGGTACCGAGTTCGCCCTCAGTTTGAGCACTTTGCATCACACGCCCTTCAGTCTGACTCATTTTTACACGTATGCTGGCCTCCTCTCTTTCTAAGGATTTAAGCCGCGCATTGGCTGAATCAATTTGTGCCTGCACCTTAGCCACCATCACAGATTTAGCCGTCGTTACAGGCTTAGGTGCAGCATTAGGTGTTGCATTTTTTTCAATCGTCTCAATTCTCCGTTTTAACGCACGAACAGAAGGATGATTTTCACTATACAGGCTATTGAGCTTTTCTAATTCTGACTTCAGTCTTTCCAGCTCTGGTACGCCTGGGACAGCAGCACCCGGTTCAAGAGCAGCCAAACCAATCCCTGCTTTAGCCGACTCCAAACTTACATCTAACGACCTTAATTCCGCCTGCGTTGCGCTATATTGCCTTTGCGTATCTCTCAGATCAAGCTCAAGTCTATCTAAGCTCTCCAGTTGCATATCTCTATTTTGTGGGAGCGAATTAGAGTGCTTTTGCTTGTAATTGGCAACTTCTTTTTCAATTTTTAACAAGGCGATTTTTTGTTTTTCTGCTTCTTTACCATAGAACTCAGCTGTATCAGTCGCGCGTACTTTGCCAGTTCTATCATTCTCATCCATGAACAATTTAACAATATCATTCGTGACATTGTAAGTCTCTTCTGGTTTGTAATAATTGTAAGAAATCTCCAATGCAAACGTCGGTGCACCCTCCCAGCCTTCTGCCTGCGCCTTGAGTAAGTCTGCCTTGATATTTGCACGCAAAGCTTGAGCCATATCTTCACGAGGTCTAGGTTTTTTATCAAACCCATACAATTTGTATTTATCTACGATTTTGAATAAATTATCATTACTCATTACCACTTTTTTCAAGGCTTCAAATCGGTCAGAAGTGTATTTTTCTTTTGCCTCTGTAGCATCTGACTGTACCTGCTGCGATTCAATTAGAATAGTGGCACTAGATTGAAAGACTGATGGAAGCTTGAGTGCAATTGCTGTAGCTGCCAGCAATGCCAAAAAGAAGAAACCTGCGACATAGGGGAACCTACGCTTAATGACATTAACATAATCATTTAGCGTCATTTCTCGTTGTATAGCCATTAACTTTTATTACCTTTTTACTTTATTATTAACGAATTAGTTGTTATCAAAATTTACTATCAGAAGTTTAATGTGTCATACACCAAGGTGACACCAATAACATTACCTTTAGGATGATTGCCAGTATAATCCAGCTTTTTATGACTCGCAGCTAACCGAGCTAACCAATGAGCAGATAAATTATGCTCGTAAAATGCGCCGATTGTTTGTGAATTTAGCTTGCTTACGTCAATGCTTCTATCTGCTTTGTATTGATCAAAGCTATATTCCGCACCAATTCTATTACTTTCAGATAGATTATATTGACCTGTTAGTCTCGCAGAATCTATTTTTCTAAAACCTACTCCAGAATCCACAACGTCACGTGCTATTGCTGCACTATAGAGCATTTTTCCTGCTACATATCCTGCTTTCAAATTAGCCTCCCAATCAGTTTCTGACTGGCGACCCGATAGATTGTAAGCACCTGCACTGGAGGAGAGCGTTAGCGCTTCGCTCATCTGATAGTCAGCCCCTACGGCAACGCGCCCAAGATCAGTGTCTTTAAAATTCTTATCCGGACTAAACTGCGCATACCCAAGTAAAACATGAGTATTAAGTTGTTCAGTATTTTGATAAGTTAGTTTTGACTTAATCGCGCCTAATGTGTAATCGCCGAGGGCACCAGTAACACTGTAAGTGACATCGCTATAGGCACCTTCTGTCAGCACAGACCACCTGGGGGCAATCGCGTGCTGCCATTTTGCAGCCAATATCTTGGTTTTTTGTTTATTGTCAAAATCTGTAAATGTACCAGTATTATTTAATTCAGCAGTACGAGCGCTAGTCTCTTGGTAGTCAGCACTAATGCCGAACATGCCGGATTCGTAAGTGCGATCCCAACCTACTAATACTCTGGGATTTTCTTGGTCACTGATGGCTTTTTCATTTGAATTTCTTTGGATTAATAATGCCGCATCCAAATACCATCGATTCACTTCATCTGTAATACCTAACTGAAATTGCGGTATTAACGAATATATCCAAACAGGGTCTTTCTCAACTGGATCCATAGCAGGATTTGAGTCGTGAACTGCGCCTGCAGTCAATATTATTTTCTTTTCAACATCCGCGGCATTTGCTTTTGATATTAATAAAGTACACGCTGCGCCTACTAGAATTTGTAATACAATAACGTTACGCTTCCGAAATTTAATCGGCATTTGATGCTTTATTTTCACTATAACCCCCTGAATACAGTTACGAATACGGTGCATTATACCTATATTCAGGTATTAGTAATAATAAAATTAAGGCACTAGAATGGTATCACCAGGCATTAAAGTGATGTTGCTTTCCAAATTATCTCCGCGAATTAACTTATCATAGTAGACTGGTATTGTCTTTTGTCCCTGCGGCGTATTTCGTAACACTTTTATCGCGCCACGATCTGCGAATTTATCCAAGCCACCCGCCATACTTAATGCATTGAGAACTGTCATTGGCCCCGTCATTAAAACTTGTCCAGGTTTTAACACTTTGCCAAGTACATGTGCAATATTTCCCTCAATTTTAGCAATAACCACCGACACCTGAGGATCAGGTAGATAGGCTTTTAATTTTTCTGCAATTTTCTTTTCTGCTTCTGTTGAAGTTAGACCAACAACCTCTACCCTGCCAGCAAGAGGATAAGTAATGCTGCCATCCGGCAATACTAGACTTTCTTTTTGTAACTTATCTTCACCCCAAACGGAAACTTGAATCAAATCTCCATGACGAAGTTTGTAACCTTGCGGAACCTCAGCATTCGCCACCGTAAACGACATTAGAATTACCAGACCGATGATCAGCCATAAGGTTGCTTTGTTGCTCATTTGTATTCCCCTTCAGGATTAAAACATTAAAATTATTAACAGAACTAAAATAGCAAGTTGAGTGTTAGTAGCATAACTAAAAGTTAACTAGTTGCACTTAACAATTAATTTTACATATTTGATATTACATATACAGTGCAAAACTGAGCAATATACTCGTCAGATACCTCGCCGATTTGACAGCGCTACAAACCCTAGCAGAGTGATGAATAAAAGCCATCCAGTCGCCGGCAATGTCGCTTCACTTTCACCTTTTGTTACTGAGGCTATGGCATCATTCGCACCAACTGTGCCCGCGGCCGCAACCTGCTTGGGGACTTGGTCGTTGACTGTTGTAGATATAGTTAATGTTCTATCAGTGGCTTTTACGGAATCGCTACTAGCAGCTAAGATTGTCATAGATACTGAAGAAACGACCCCAACAAACATGAGCAAAATGGCTTTTTTTAACATTTGACTTGCCTTTCAACAGACTTAAGTAACAATTGATGAATTGGTACCCATTCTATGAAGTGCACGTCAAGCTCACAATAGCCCATAAGGGCTATCAAGTTATTACAGATTAATTAAACCTTTAAATTCAATAAGATAAACCACTGTAAAATCCAGATTAATTGTTAAGGTTTATTAATCACGAAATTAATAAATAAATTAATGTATTTGCAACTACCGTCTGTTTTTTAAATTCGCAGCTATACGCATTCTCAAAGCATTTAATTTTATGAAACCACCCGCATCTTTTTGATCATAAGCGCCCTTATCATCTTCAAAAGTCGCAATAGATGAATCAAATAAAGAATCTGTTTTGCTGTCGCGTCCTGTGACAATCACATTGCCCTTATAAAGCTTTACTCGCACCCAGCCATTGACTGATGTTTGTGTGTGGTCAATCAAAGTCTGCAAGGCAATACGCTCGGGACTCCACCAATAGCCGTTATATATCATACTGGCGTAACGTGGCATTAAATCATCTTTCAAATGTGCCACTTCCCGATCTAGTGTAATGCTTTCAATCGCGCGGTGGGCTTTGAGCATAATTGTACCGCCTGGCGTTTCGTAACAACCGCGCGATTTCATGCCCACATAACGGTTCTCAACTAAATCTAAACGACCAATACCGTGTTTCCCGCCAATTTTGTTCAAATGCGCTAAGAGTTCATGCGGTTTCATCGCCTCACCATTCAAGCTGACTGGGTCGCCATTCACGTATTCAATATCTAAATATTCAGCCGCATCAGGCGCCTTTTCTGGGCTCACGCTCCAACGCCACATGGACTCTTCAGCCTCAGCGGCCGGGTCTTCCAAGTGACGGCCTTCATATGAAATGTGCAGTAAATTAGCGTCCATACTGTATGGGCTACCGCCTTGTTTGTGCTTCATCTCGACAGGAATGCCGTGCGTTTCAGCATAGTTCATTAACTTTTCGCGGCTGAGCAAATCCCACTCACGCCACGGGGCAATGATATGGATATTCGGATTTAGCGCATAAGCACCTAACTCAAAACGCACTTGGTCATTACCCTTGCCTGTCGCACCGTGTGAAATGGCATCAGCATTGGTTTCACGGGCAATTTCAATGAGTCGTTTAGCAATTAACGGGCGTGCAATTGAAGTACCTAGCAAGTATTCGCCTTCATACACCGTATTGGCACGAAACATGGGGAATACGAAATCACGTACAAATTCTTCACGTACATCATCAATGTAAATTTCTTTCACGCCTGCCGCTGTAGCTTTTGCGCGCGCTGGCTCTAATTCTTCACCTTGGCCTAAATCAGCAGTAAAAGTGACCACTTCACATTGATATTCGTCTTGTAACCATTTCAAGATAACGGATGTATCTAAACCGCCTGAATAAGCCAATACAACCTTTTTAATTTCCTTTTTTGCGCCACTCATTATTTCACTCTTCCTAATAATAAATATTCCATCAATGCTTTTTGCACATGCAGACGATTCTCTGCTTCATCCCACACTACGCTTTGCGCGCCGTCAATCACATCAGCTGCAACTTCTTCACCACGGTGCGCCGGTAAACAGTGCATAAATAAAGCATCTTTTGCCGCAACGCGCATCATGTCACTATCTACTTGCCAATCAGCAAAGTTACGCTTACGTTCTTCATTTTCTGCTTCGAAACCCATACTGGTCCACACATCGGTCGTCACCAAGTCCGCACCTTTAGCAGCTGCCATCGGGTCCGAAAATACCTCAAAATGATCATGTCCATACAAATTTGCGCGCTCTGCTTCCACTTCATAGCCAGGTGGCGTGGAGACATGCACATTAAAATCTAGCACTTCTGCGGCTTGTAGCCATGTGTTACACACATTATTGCTGTCACCAATCCAAGCGACCGTTTTGCCTTGAATTGATCCTCTATGCTCATTAAACGTAAAAATATCCGCCAAAATTTGGCAGGGATGATACTCATTGGTTAAACCGTTAATCACAGGCACACGAGAATTCGCTGCAAAGCGCTCAATTATTTCTTGTTCATAAGTGCGTATCATTACAATATCGCTCATACGTGAAATGACTTGCGCCGCATCTTCTACCGGCTCACCACGGCCTAATTGAGAATCACGTGTATTCAGATAAATCGCCGAACCGCCTAATTGCTGTATCCCTGCCTCAAACGATAAGCGTGTACGTGTACTGGCTTTTTCAAAAATCATCACTAATGTACGGTCTTGTAAAGGCCAATATTGTTGATAAGCTTTAAATTGGCTTTTAATCAGCCGCGTGCGTTCAAACACATATTCGAGCTCGTTGCGATTTAAATCGTTGAATTGTAAAAAATGTTTAATCGGTTTCATACGCTACGAGCTCGCTAACCTTAAGAGGCTAAAAAAGTTTTGATTAACAATGATAATCTGTGGACTAATTCTTTCGCCTCATCTTCATTCATCACTAAAGGCGGCAACAAACGCACCACTTTATCTGCAGTGACATTGATTAACAACTTAGCACTTAAAGCGCTCTTCACTAAATCATTACAGGGGCGGTCAAGCTCAATACCGATCATCAAACCCGCATTGCGTATCGCGACCACGCCTTTGGTATTTTTAAACTCTGCTTCAAAACTAGCGCGAATATAATTGCCAATTTTTTCTGCATTCTCGCGCAAACCCTCTTGCTCGATGGCGCTCAGCGTTGCCAACCCCGCCGCGCACGCCAGTGGATTACCGCCAAATGTAGAGCCATGTTTGCCATACGTAAACACTTCTGCCGCTTTACTGCGCGCCACACAAGCGCCAATCGGCACACCTGAACCCAAACCTTTTGCCAGACTCATGACATCTGGCATGATATTAGTGTGCTGAAACGCAAACCATGTACCTGTGCGACCAATGCCTGTTTGTACTTCGTCCAACATCAACAACCAGCCATGCGCATCACAAATTGCGCGCAGAGTTTCTAGATAACCGCTCGCATCTTTTGGAATATTGACGCCACCCTCACCTTGCACGGGTTCCACTAAAATCGCCACCACGTTAGCATTGCGTGATGCCACTTGTTTGACCGCTTCAACATCACCATAGGGCACACGCACAAAACCGCTCACAAGTGGTTCAAACCCAGCTTGCACCTTACGGTTGCCCGTAGCCGAAAGCGTTGCCATGGTGCGGCCGTGAAATGATTTATCCATGACGATGATTTCAGGGTTTTCGATGCCTTTATTGTGTCCATAAAGCCGTGCGAGTTTAATTGCCGCTTCGTTTGCCTCGCAACCTGAGTTGCAGAAAAATACCTTATCCATTCCCGAAATTTCGCACAGTTTATCCGCCAATGCTTCTTGTTCGGCAATATGATAGATATTAGAGATATGAATCAGCTTGGTAGCCTGCTCGCTAATGGCTTTCACTAATTTAGGGTGCGCATGGCCTAAACCGTTCACCGCTACACCTGCCAAAGCATCTAGATATTTTTCGCCTGCAACATCCCAAAGCCATACACCTTCGCCTTTAGCAAAGGTGACTGGTTGGCGATTATAGGTATTCATTAAATGATCTGACATAGCACTCTTTAAAATTAAAACAAATTTGAATCTGTTAAAAGAAAAAAGGCGACTAACGCCGCCATAACTAGCTGAATTTACTGGATTTTATTTACAACGCACGCCTGCTTTTACAACAACCCAACACTTGTTACTCATGGCGGACTATCATTTATAATTCTAAATCAAACAATAAGTATGAGATTATCTGAAAACCCCTTCATTGGCAACCCTGCCCACGAGCTCACGCACACAAACACAGCACAATTACATAAAATAAATGCTTAAAAATCCACAATCTAAAATAACCAGCTTTACTTTACCTGACTTAGGCAGTCTATGGATGCTCGTTGCCGCACTAGGTTTCGCTGTAATGGGTGCACTGGTTAAAGTGGGGGCACAAAAATTTAGCAGTCCAGAATTAGTTTTTTATCGCTCAATATTTGGCTTATTGGTGATTTGGCTTACCATTTTTAGCAAGAAACTGCCGCTAGCCACCCCTTTTATGTTTAAACAAATGTCGCGGGCATTGGTAGGTTTTGCTTCACTGGTGCTGTTTTTCTATGCCATTGCCCATTTACCGCTAGCCACGGCCATTACGCTGAATTACACCTCCCCATTATTTTTAGCGGTGTTTACGCCATTTTTATTGCATGAAAAACCTAAAAAAATCTTAATTCTCACATTGATACTTGGTTTTATTGGCATTAGTTTGTTGCTTAAGCCTACGCTCAACCCTCAAGATTGGCTGGCTGGCAGCCTAGGTTTGCTCTCTGGCATAGGCGCTGCGTTGGCTTACGTGCATGTCAAACAACTTGGAAAAGTCAACGAACCTGATTGGCGTACAGTATTTTATTTCACATTAATCTCCAGCTTTGGGGCTGGTCTATGGATGGTATTTAATCGCTTTCACGCGATTGCTTGGCAAGATTTACCTGTGCTACTCGGTTTAGGGCTCTCAGCGACCATCGCGCAACTCGCCATGACACGCGCCTATCGCACTGGCAACACGCTTGTTGTCGCCAGTTTGGCCTATGTCACTGTTGTACTCGCCAGTTTATTTGGCATCTTCTGGTGGGACGAGCATTTAAGTGTAGAAGCATGGCTTGCGAGCGGTCTGATTATTTTAAGCGGCGTGATTGGCGTACGCAGCACGCAATAGAACACGCATCAACACAGACTGAAATTTAAACCGTAATTTTTATCATTTGTTACGTAATTTTCTGCCGAGAAAATTTCACTGCCCTGTGAGCCTTTATTTATATGGCTTCCAGGGCAGCCCGAACAAAGACTAGTTCACTACATAAAAATTGCTTTTTATTGCTCCCAAAATTCTTGTGTTTTCGCTGACACTATTTACATCATCTTTAAACTGCAATAACCTCAAAATAATCCACTAAAATTCCATGCATAACAGATAGTTAAACGATATACCTCTATACAACTTTACGATTTAGTTGTAATCTAACCATCCGCTTTTAATGTAGATTGCTTTTTTCACAATCATGGCCTTACCAGTGCAACCCCATCAATGGCTACCCTTGTGCAAATGGTTAGTTTTAACCTGCTTAGCCGCTGCCTTGTGTGGCTGCTTTGGGGGCACTATTGCACAACAAATCGCCAGAAGCTTGTTACTACAAGGCGCAGACAAAGTGACCGCCAGCGCGATGGATGCACACGAACGAAATCAAGCAAATCAGGCGCTGCTTGCGAAAAAAAATGCGGAGCCAGACCCCTATACCGTTGCTTTTATGAATTCTGGCTTTGAAAAAATTACGGCGCAAGTAGAGCCTTTGCCTGAAACCTCCCAGGAAGAAGAACAGCCATTACCTATGATGCAAGCCACGAAACTCGTTCAAGTTGAAATTTGGAACTTACTCGCTGGCGAAGAAAAACAGCACTTGCTAGAAAAGGCCAGAATGCAAGGGTCAACCGAAATTCCCCCTAAAAGTGAATGGCGGGAGTGGCAGATTGCTACGGGTGCGGCTGGCCATTCAAAGGAAGCCATCACCTTTTTAATTCCGCCAGAAATGGGCAAGATGCGCAGTGGCGCTAAGGCGATGGTAGAGTTATCAGGGGCGAATGAATTAAGTGTGGCACGTTACGCTTTGAATTAACGTTTTTTTAGCGCCGCAACTGTTTGTAAGGAAGCGCCCGCTCCAATGGTCATTTACGGTACGAAAATTGCGCGTACTTCATCCAGCATTTAGTTTATCAAGCATCCAGCAACCCGCTTCGCATCGCAATCAAAGCAATCTCCGCTGAGTTGTTCGCATTCAACTTTTGCTTAATATTGTAGAGATGCGTACCTACGGTACGCGGGCTTAAAAACAAGGTTTCAGCAATTTCATTAGTTGTTTTACCCTTTGCCAGCGCCATAAACACTTCAAACTCCCGTGGTGACAGCACATCCACAGGGTTTTGATCACCAGAAAGTTGCTGTATCGCCATTTGTTGCGCCACGCTTGCCTCTAAGTATTTCTTACCTGTGGCTACGATGCGAATAGCCTTAATCATCTCTTCAGCGGCGCTGCGTTTAGTCAAATAACCCATCGCACCTGCATTAAGCACACGTTTAGGATGCACAGAATCTTCATGGGCAGATAATACTAAAATCTTAGCGGCACTATCTTTGGCTAAAATACGCTCAATGGCTTCCAATCCGCCCATGCCTGGCATGGTAATATCCATCACAACTACGTGTGGCTTAAACTCCATATAACGCTGTATCGCCTGCTCGCCGCTCTCAGCTTCTGTGATGACTTTAATGTCGGCGTCTGATTCCAGCAGCATTTTAAAACCCATACGCACTACGGCATGGTCATCTACCAGCATGACGTTAATTTGACTCATTTGTTGTTGTCCATTGTGTTTTTTTGTTGTAATTTAATTCTGTAAAGATTGCGGTATGTTGATATAGAGCGCTGTGCCGCTATTCGGTTCAGAAACTACATTAAAACTGCCGTGAAAGCCCTGCACGCGCTCACGCATGCCGAGTAAACCAAAATGCTGAGTTTGATCAACCGCTTCTGCGTTCATACCAACCCCATTATCTTTAATTGTCAGTTGAATTTTCTTGTCTTGCTCAGCCATTTTAATCTCAATCGCACTCGCCTTGGCATGCTTCAAGGCATTATTAATCGCCTCTTGCACAATGCGGTAAATATTAATATTGAGCGTTTCACCAAGATGATCTAAATCTCCTTCCAAATTGATACTAAATTTTATGTCTGGATGCAGATTTTGATGATGACTCACTGCATCACGCAGCGTCTCAGAAAGCCCAAGATTGTCTAATGCGCCTGGGCGCAGCTGACGTACAATATCGTGCATCCCATCATAAATTTGGTTCGCCGCCGCGACTATTGTTTGCGCATTGCTGGCTATATCGGGTGACCTTTCTTTAGTTTTATTCACAATCGCCACGGCAAATGTTTTAATCGCCGTCACGTACTGCCCTAACTCGTCATGCAACTCTCTGGCCAAACTACGACGCTCATCTTCAATATGGCTTTGAATCAACTGTGTCAATTGTCGATTCTCTTCCAACTGCCGTTCAACGGCAAGAGACTCAGCCATGCGATTTAAGCTGTGCCCAATGCGGTCGAATTCTGGCAATTTAAAGGCTGGCAAACGCGTACTTAAATCACCATGTTCTATCTGAATAATCGATTTTAAAATACGGCCCACTGGCCTCAACGAGTGGCTTAAAAGCGCATATACCAAGACATTGAGCAACACAAAAAAAACCAAACCTACCCACATCAACTGACTAAAACCAGACCATGCCTCTCGAATCGAACCCGCCGCACTGGAAGTCACCACCAGCGTGCCATAACGAATTTTTCTCTCCACCTTTTCAGTGGCAGGCTCTACCAATTTAGCAAACCATTCTGGTGGTTGTACATCACTTTTATAAGTAGATTCTGGTGATTCATACAGCAAATCACCTCGCAAATCATAAAGCATAATATGACTGCTGCGGACATATCCCAATGATTGCAAAAAATTCTGCAGTACTTTGTGCGTTGGCCCATACTCTGGATTGAGTGCCGAACTTACAATCACTGTGTCCAACAGTTGAACCGTCACGCGGCTAGCCGCCTCTACCCGCTCGCGGATTGAGATTCTAGTATCGTTTACCAATATCGACCCGACGACTAAAATAAAGGCAATCGATAGCAATGTGATCAATAAATTCAGGCGAAATTTTAAGCTCATGTTCAGAAATAACTCGCGTTTAAGCACTAGTATTGTAATGGCAATGTAACATGTGTAGAGTTTAACAACTTTAATCCAATCGCAACATAGTGTTATTCATGAGATGAGAGGCATATGAGAACAACATTCATTATCGAAGCAGCCAAAGCCATCCAGCAGACAATTCTAGCGAATGAAAGTACGCTGGAATCACTAGATCGTGAAATTGGCGATGGCGACCACTACATCAACATGAAACGCGGTGCTAATACCATTGTTGAAATTTCTGCAGAATTAGCCCTTTTAAAACCTCATGAAGCCCTGAATAAAATTGGCTTAAAATTACTCAGCACCATAGGCGGCGCCTCAGGGCTATTGCTTGCCAGCTTCTTCATGAGCATGGGTAAAGTGCTTAGGGAGAATGGCGATGAATCCCATTTAAAAATTGCTGCGGCTTTCGCTGGCGGCGTGCAAGCCATTATTCAGCGCGGTAAAGCAGACATTGGCGAAAAAACCATGCTGGATGTACTCATTCCAGTTTCCAATCAATTCGTACTGTTAGCGACACAGAGTTGCGATGTAAAACTGATTTGCGCCACGCTCATGCATACGGCAGAGCAAGGCATGCTGGCGACTAAGGATTTAATCGCCACCAAAGGCCGTGCTGCTGGCTTGGGGGAACGGGCAATTGGCCATATAGACCCAGGGGCAAAAAGCTGCCAACTGATGATAGAAACTGTGTGTAATCTTGCATTAGAAAGTGAAATTTAAAATGAAAAAATTTATCAATAAAATTGATGATATCTTAGTTGAAAGTTTAAGTGGCTTCGCAGCGGCACACAGCGATTTAGTCAGCCTGCATTTAGGCCCAAATTTCTTAACCCGTAAAATCAAAGCGCAAAATAAAGTCGCCATCATCTCAGGCGGCGGCTCCGGACATGAGCCTTTACACGCGGGTTATATCGGCTATGGCATGCTTGATGCCGCTTGCCCTGGCCATGTATTCACTTCGCCCACACCCGACCAAATGCTTGCCGCGGCTGAGGCCGTGCATGCGGATAAAGGTATATTATTTATCGTCAAAAATTATGCGGGCGATGTGATGAATTTTGAAATGGCGGCTGAAATGTTGCCTTTTGCCAATGGTTTGCAAATAGAAAGTGCTACTGTGTTAACCCGTGACGATTGCGCGGTCATTAACAGCACCTACACCACCGGCCGCCGTGGCGTCGCGGGAACGGTGATTGTTGAAAAATGCGTGGGCAGTTTGGCTGAAACAGGCGCAAGTTTACAAGCTTGCAAAACCTTAGGCGACAAAGTAAATGTGCGTACAGCCAGTATAGGCGTCGCATTAACCAGCTGCACCGTACCCGCCGCTGGCCGACCAACTTTTGATATTGCTGACAACGAGCTGGAAATGGGCGTAGGGATTCATGGTGAGCCAGGCCGCAGACGTGAAACCATGCGCGAGGCTGATGCCATTGTTAGCGATTGTGTAGAAGCCATTTTAGCTGATTTCAAAGCGAGGAAGTTTGAGCTAACTAAAAACAACGAAGCATTACTACTTGTCAATGGCTTTGGTGCAACACCCTTAATGGAACTTTACTTAATTTACAACACTGCGGCTCAATTATTTAAGCGACATGGCATTCAGATATCACGTTCATTAGTTGGTAATTACACCACGGCGTTAGATATGGCTGGCGCCTCCATTACACTATGCTTACTTGACGATGATATAAAACAGCACTGGGATAGTGGTGTCAATACAGCCGCATTACGTTGGAAAATTTAAAGGTGTCAAATTGCCTAAATTAAGCAAGTAGCAAACTGTTAAGATACAATCTCGCGAATGAAGTAATTTCAATATATTGTAGTTATCCTAAAGTCAGACTGAACAACAAAATATCAATAAAATCACGCCTACTGTGCCTATTAATATCATCAATTCTTTATTAAGTAATCTTGTCGCATTCACTCATGAACGTGATGAAACGGCACTTAAAATCGCGCTGATCAAAACATTATCTGAATATATTGCACTTATTCAAACCAGTCATTCCCTTAATGCTTATATTCATGCCAATAAGACCAAATCTGTCGTTATTTACCATCTAAAAGACGTTAAAAAACAACTGTTAACGGCACTTTCTGCGGATACAATCCGATCCGAAATTATTACTTCCGCTCAGTTAAAGCAATCCATACTCAATTGTTTTAGCTCTGGCCAAATTTGCACGCATGAACATGCAGGTGAGCCCAACACCAAATTGTTTCCAATAAAGAACTTAACCGGGCAAACAGTCAGCATCATTGGGGTTGAGGTTGAGTTGGCAAGCATGTCCCAAGAAACCAACCTTAACTTGGACATTACAATTCCTAAGCTATTGCAGGTTTATCAAAACTTTACTGGGCTGATTAAAGACAATGAATGCGACGCACTTACGGGCTTACTCAATCGCAAAACTTTTGACTACCGCGTTAATAAAATTTTCACTCAAATACAAAAAGCAACTAACGGAAACAATGATCAAAGCAATCGAGTGTTTTTTCTTGCTATTTTTGATATCGATCACTTTAAAAGAGTTAACGACCAATTTGGCCACTTGATTGGCGATGAAGTTTTACTGCTCATCTCACAGCTGATGAGGCAAAGTTTTAGAGAAGCTGATCCGTTATTTCGTTTTGGAGGCGAAGAGTTCGTTGGGATTTTTGAATGCAACAATATCAACGATATTCATCATGTGCTTGAACGTTTTAGAAGTAAGGTCGAACAATTTGAATTTCCTCAAATCGGAAAAGTGACTATCAGTTCTGGCTACACCACTATTTCAGCGTTTGACACCTCAAGTCAACTCATCGATCACGCCGATACAGCCCTCTATTATGCAAAAAATCATGGTCGAAACCGCATTGATTTTTACGAACAACTGATTGCAGAGGGTCAATTAGAAGAAATCAAAAAAGAAGGTGAAATTGAATTATTCTAAAAATTAATTACCAATCGCTTTCAAGACACTTAATCCTTAATTTGCAAAAACCTCATTCCACAACCTAGTTACTTCCTCCGCTTGCCTTGCTATCGGCGGCAAATCAACTGTGAGCTGGATAGCCCCTTGCAACTTGAGCCTGTGCTGAGCATGCCGATATTCTCGATAAGCAGATGCAACGCTTTCAGCCAATGTTGCTTCAATAATATTCAACGTCGCCATCAGTTTTAACAAGCCAATATTGCCGATATTGCCCGTCAGTTGTGGGTGTTGTTTTGCATGTGCTAACACCAAATATTGCACTAAAAATTCCACATCGATGATGCCGCCAATGCTTTGTTTAATATCAAACTGACCAACGACTTTATGTTGTGCTGCCCGCATTTTCTCGCGCATAGCGACTACTTCAGCTTTTAAGTGAGCGACCTCTCGTTGCTGTGTCATTACCTCAATACGAATGCGCTCGAAAGCTTCCCCAATTTGCTTGTCTCCCGCTACAAACCTTGCGCGTGTAATAGCCTGGTGTTCCCACACCCAAGCTTTATTGAGTTGATATTCACGGAAAGCCTCAACACTACTCACTAACAAACCACTATTACCATCTGGGCGTAATTGCAGATCAGTTTCGTAAAGCAATCCCGCGGAAGTCAAACTGTTAAACCAATTATTGATACGTTGCGCAAAGCGCGCGTACACCTCACCAGCTTCAGGTGCAGCATCATCATAAAGAAAAATAACATCTAAATCAGATGCATAACCTAACTCTTTACCGCCTAGTTTACCGTAGCCTATTACGGCGAATTTCGGCGTATCAAGATGTTTACCTCTCACACTTGGCCAGATAGCTTCTAAACTCACGCTAAAAATCAATTCGGCTAGGCCGCTTAAGTAATCTGACAGTGTTTCCAAGGCCAGCTCACCATTAATGTCTTGCGCGGCAAATCGAAATACGTAAGCATGTTTAAAGTGACGCATCACGTCCATTTGCCGCTCAACATCCCCAGCAAATTCGGCTAACCGACTCAGCAATTCTTCACGCATTACAACAAAATCTGGCGCTGCATATAGCGTACGTGTATCTAAAAGCTCATCCAGCAAAATAGGATACTGAGATAAATAATTAGCCAGCCAAGGGCTGCTGCTGCATAACTTTACTAATAAATGCATCGCTTGCGGATGCTCTGCCAGTAGCGCCAAATAACTCGCGCGACGACAAATGCTCTCAAGTAAATCCGTCACGCGCGATAAGGTGGTGTCTGCGTTTGGCATTTCTGCTGCCTGCGAAATGGCCAACGGCATCAGCGCATCAAAACGTAAACGGCTTAGTTCTGGCAACTGACAATAACGGCTGCTTTGGTGTAGCGTATTGATGCGACGCAACGTTTCTTTTGCATCGCTAAAGCTCAACTGTTGCAGCGCAAACTCGGCTTCTTGTGTGGCTAGCAAGCCATTCCAAATGGATTTTTCTGTTTCCAACTGATCTGCACTGATATTGGCGTCACTAAAAGTTTCATCAAAATGCTGTTGTACTTGACTACGATACACATTCAATTGTGTGATAAATTCATGCCAGCCAAAATTTTCTTTTTGAGCAAAGTTCATCGCCTTCGCAATACGCGCTCTTGCTTCATCCGACTTTGGTAATTCTTGCGTTTGCGCATCTTCCACATACATTAATCGATGCTCTAAATGACGCAAATAAACGTAAGCTTCTGTGAGTTCAGCAACCGTTTTTTCTGGCAATAAGCCTTTGTTTTTAAGTAGCGCTAACACTGCGAGTGTCGGCATGATTTGCAAGCTCACCTCTTGCCCGCCTCGAATCAGCTGAAACACCTGCGCAATAAACTCAATCTCGCGTATGCCGCCACGCCCAAGCTTAATGTTGTCTTGCATACCTTTGCTATTCACATCGCGCTGAATTTGAATTTTCAAATCGCGCATACTGGCAAACGCACCAAAATCTAAATACTTACGAAACACAAAAGGCTTGAGCAGTTTAGTGACTTGAGTGCCGCCTGTGACTTCGCGACCCTTAATCCAGGCATAACGCTCCCATTCACGACCGTTATTTTGGTAATATTCTTCCAGCGCATCTAAGTTCGACACCAATGCGCCCTCGCTGCCAAATGGTCGCAAACGCATATCAACCCTAAACACAAAGCCATCTTCTGTAATTTCATCAATAGTGGCGATCAGTTTTTTAGCTAACCGAGTAAAAAAATCCTGGTTGCTCATCGGTTTTTCGCTTTGCGAATTTGAAATATTCGTTTGGCCTTCATTCTCATAAGCAAAAATTAAATCAATGTCTGAAGAAACATTCAGCTCACCGCCGCCCAACTTGCCCATGCCTATCACAATAAAACTTTGCGGGTAACCTAGCGTATCTTCCGGCTGACCATACTGCTCCACCAGCCATGTATTAAGATAATCAATCGCAGTGTTAATGACACACTCCGCCAATTGCGTAGTCGTTTGCATCACTTCTTGCAGATTGTTTTTTTCAGAGCCCGCCAAACCGTTCAAATCTCGAACAATAATGCGTGCCATCACATGACTACGCAACAAGCGAACCGCCCGTTTAAGGGTTACTTCATCCACAATGTTTTGCTGCGATAAAAAATGTTGCATATCACTTAACTGATACGCCAAGTGTACATTTGCTAGCAAATCATTCAGTAAACCTGCATCTTTTGTAAACAACCTCGCCACAAATGGACTGCAAGCTACAGCACGGTGCAAATAAGCCATATCGCTAGATGGGGCGTGGTTATCAGACAATAAATTTTCAAGTGTTCGCATTGGTTTTTTAAGGTAATATGATGATTATAGATTGTAAAAAATTAAGTTTTACGCATACTAATTATAAGTCTATCGCCATCAATTAAGAGGATATTTAAGCATGTCAATTGAATCTGTTCTTCATGAAAATCGTGTTTTTGAACCGAGTGCTGCGATTGTAAAAGCAGCTAATGTTTCCGGCATGGCTGCCTACAATGCACTATGTAACGAAGCCGCAACTGATTATGAAGGATTTTGGGCTAAACTAGCTCGCGAATTATTGATTTGGCACAAACCTTTTACAAAAACTCTGAATGAAGTCAACGCGCCCTTCTACAAATGGTTCGAAGATGGTGAGTTGAACGTTTCTGCCAACTGTTTAGATAAGCACCTCAGCACCATCCCCAACAAAGTGGCGATTATTTTTGAAAGCGACGATGGCAATACGAAAAACGTCACTTATCAAGCGCTTTATCACCAAGTATGTGAATTTGCCAATGGCCTGAAAAAGCTAAACCTCAGCGTTGGTGACCGCGTGATTATTTACTTGCCGATGGGCATTGAAGCGGTAGTCGCGATGCAAGCCTGCGCGCGCATCGGCTTGACGCATTCGGTGGTATTTGGCGGCTTTTCCGCCAAAAGCCTGAACGAGCGCATAATCGATGCGGGCGCAAAAGCGGTGATTACTTCGGACGGCCAATTTCGTGGCGGCAAAACACTACCACTAAAGCAAGCTGTAGATGAAGGCATCGCGATGGGAGGTTGCGACAGCATTGAAAAAATCATCGTGCTCAAAAAAACCGGGCAAGAAGTTGCCTGGAATGCGAATGACTTGTGGTGGCACGAGCTAATTGCAGGCTGTGCAGATACTTGCGAACCGGTGATGGTGAACGCAGAACACCCATTATTTTTACTTTACACGTCAGGCTCAACCGGCAAACCAAAAGGCGTACAGCACAGCTCAGCAGGCTATCTACTGCATGCTATCAACACCATGCGCTGGACATTCGACATTCACAGCGATGACATCTTCTGGTGCACCGCAGACGTAGGCTGGATTACTGGCCACAGCTATGTGGCTTATGGCCCGCTCGCCGTGGGCGCTACACAAGTGATATTTGAAGGCATTCCAACCTACCCGAATGCAGGGCGCTTTTGGCAGATGATAGCAAAGCACAAAGTGACGATTTTTTATACCGCACCCACTGCAATCCGCTCACTCATCAAAGCCTCAGAAACCAACCCTGAAGTGCATCCAAAAAATTACAATCTCTCCAGCTTGCGCATATTGGGCTCCGTTGGTGAGCCCATCAACCCAGAAGCGTGGATGTGGTATTACGAAAACGTCGGTAGCAGCCGCTGCCCGATTGTGGACACTTTCTGGCAAACAGAGACTGGCGGCCATGTCATTACGCCGCTGCCTGGCGCTACTGCGCTCGTACCTGGCTCCTGCACCCTACCATTCCCTGGCATTGATATCGACGTAGTGGATGAAGCTGGCAAAGATGTGCCTTGGGGCACAGGCGGTTTATTGGTGATTAAAAAACCTTGGCCAGCCATGATACGCACGATTTATAACGACCCCGACCGCTATGTAAAAAGCTATTATCCATCTGATTTAGGCGGCAAAATCTACCTAGCGGGCGATGGCGCCATACGCGATGCCAAAACAGGCAACTTCACCATCATGGGGCGCATTGATGACGTACTGAATGTTTCCGGCCACCGCTTGGGCACTATGGAAATTGAGTCAGCACTCGTATCAAACCACTTGGTCGCAGAAGCCGCCGTGGTTGGCAAACCGCACGATGTAAAAGGTGAAGCCGTAGTGGCTTATGTGGTGCTAAAAGGCAAACGTCCTGAAGGCGACGAAGCAAAAAAAATCGTCGCAGAATTGCGCGATTGGGTAGGCAAAGAAATTGGCCCCATCGCCAAACCTGATGAAATCCGTTTCGGTGATAACCTGCCCAAAACCCGCTCCGGTAAAATCATGCGCCGCTTGCTACGCACCTTAGCTAAAGGTGAGGAAATCACTTCGGATATTTCAACTTTGGATAACCCTGCGATTTTAGAGCAATTGAAAGAAGTGATAGAATAGAACAGTAATATTGGTGCCAATAATTTTTCAACTTGTTGATTTATTAAATTTTTTATATAAATTAAACCATTATCGACCTGACCCAATATAATTTATCAAGTCGTTTATGGGGTCTACTTAACGTTAGATTTTGGACGCTCTTCGGACGAAGAAATAAAAAGCCTTGAGCAAGGCAACTGATAATCATAGCGCAATAAAGGTGCTGTATAAACCGCCTAAAATATGGTAAAAAAGCGAAGAGCGCCTTATGCGGCGTCGCATAACTGAAAGCGTTCATGCGAACGCCGCATTGAAGCTCTTCGGTCTGATGCCGCATTTAGCCTGTTTTTTCGAGGATTGAGTCAACTTTTGGAGCAGATTGAACGATGGCTAGAGACATGGCATCACTAACGCGTAGGGCAACAAAATCTAACGTCACGTTAGAGCACACCTCGTTTCGCTACGCTCACGACTACGCCCACTTGCGCGGGCGCGGTCAATCACAAAAACCAATTGACCGCTTCATCCCGCTCTGCGGGGTGGTGCTCAACTCTAAAAGTTAGG
>JBARQL010000146.1:0-3068 GCA_049643685.1 Methylotenera sp. | reverse complement strand
TTTTGCATGCTTGAGGGCTTCCATCGTATCTAGCGTTTCACCTGATTGCGAAATAGTCACAATCAATTGACGGGGATTTGGCACAGAATCACGGTAACGATATTCACTGGCGATTTCTACATTGGTGCGTATTTTGGCGATGCTTTCTAGCCAATATTTCGCCGTGAGTGCGGCGTAATAACTAGTGCCAGCAGCCAATATCAAAATACTGTCGGCTTGTTTCAAAACCTCGCCGCCGTGATCACCAAACAGAGCAGGGGAGAATTTATTGTCATCTATCAGCGCTTCGATGGTATCAGTCAAGGCGCGTGGTTGTTCGTGGATTTCTTTCTGCATAAAGTGCGCGTAAGGGCCAAGCTCAAGGCTGGCAAGCGACACGTCACTCAAGTGGATTTTACGAGTAACCACCTCATCATTTCGGTCGTAAATCGTCACGCCGTCACGGCGAATGTCGGCCACATCACCATCTTCCAAATAAATCACTTTGCGTGTAACCGACAACACGGCTGAAACATCAGATGCGATAAAATTTTCACCTTCGCCAAGACCCAGCAACAGCGGGCAACCTAGGCGTGCCGTTACCATGTGTTCTGGCTCTTTGGTTGAAATCACGCTGATTGCAAAGGCGCCGGTGAGTTCTGCTACTGATTTTTTAGTGGCCGCGAGTAATGTTGTACCTTGAGCATGATAATAGTGAATTAGGTGAGCAATCACTTCAGTATCGGTTTGCGAAGTAAATTCATAACCCAATGCTTTTAAGCGTATACGCTGCTCGTCATGATTTTCAATTATGCCGTTATGCACAACGGCCACTTCGCCTTTAGAAACATGTGGGTGCGCGTTCGACTCTGTCACGCCACCATGTGTTGCCCAGCGCGTATGACCTATCCCCACCTGCCCGCTCAGTTTTACTGCTTCGGCTTTCTCGGTCATGTTGGCAACTCTACCAACAGCACGCACACGCTCGATGCCGCCGTTACTTAACACCGCAACACCAGCAGAATCATAACCACGATATTCTAAACGGCTCAAGCCTTCTATTAACGTAGAAACAACATTTCTATTTGCAACTGCACCTACAATGCCACACATATTAACTTTTTCTTTCTTTATTGAATGTCATTCCGAGCGAGGTGAGTAAACTTTATCCTTTATTAATGCAAAGAAATTCAAGATTGCTTTGTCACTTTGCTCTTCACAATGACAATTGTAAAAACAGCTTATTTCTTAATTTTTACTGGCCGCTGCCAACCTGCGACCGATTTTTGTTCTTTTGCGCGACACAACGTGAGCTGGTCTGCTGGCGCATTTCTAGTAATCGTCGAACCTGCTGCAATTGTCGCATTTTTGCCTATCGTTACTGGTGCAACTAACTGCGTATCAGAGCCAATAAATGCACCATCCTCAATCACAGTTCTAAATTTATTCGCCCCATCATAATTACAAGTGATTGTTCCTGCGCCAATATTGACTTTTTTCCCCACCGTACTATCACCGACATAACTCAAATGGTTAATTTTGCTACCAACATCCACCTGTGCATTTTTCAGTTCTACAAAATTGCCTATATGCGTATCTGCTGCCAGTATAGTGCCAGGACGTAACCGCGCAAATGGCCCAATGTGGCTATTTTCACCAATTTCTGCATCATCAATATGTGTAAAGGCAGCGATTTTTGTACCTGAAGCAATGCCCGCATTTTTAATCACACAATTGG
Organism: Methylotenera sp.; assembly: GCA_049643685.1. GTDB lineage: Bacteria > Pseudomonadota > Gammaproteobacteria > Burkholderiales > Methylophilaceae > Methylotenera. Next base: position 1,351 of record JBARQL010000146.1, on the reverse strand, counting down.
CTGCAATTTTTACGTTGTCTCCCAATGTTACATTACCTTCAAACACACAATTCACATCTATTTCCACTTCTCTACCACATGTCAGCGTGCCACGTATATCTAAGCGATCTGGGTCTTTTAGGGTAACTCCTTGCTGTAGTAATTTTTGAGCTATTCTGTTTTGGTGCACGCGCTCAATGAGCGCCAAATCTAGTTTAGAATTAATACCAGTCACTGACCATTCATCTGCAGTCACTTCTGCCACGACGCTGATATTATCTTTCACCGCCAAAGCAACAATATCTGTTAAGTAATATTCAGCTTGTGCATTCTGATTGGTGAGTTGAGACAGCCACTTAGTTAAATAATCATTTGGCATCGCCATAATGCCCGTATTGACTTCAATAATTTTACGTTGCGCTTCGGTTGCATCTTTATGCTCAACGATGGCGCTTACGTTACCTGCCGCCCCGCGCAAGATGCGTCCATATCCTGTAGGATCTGTTTTATTAAACGATAATATCGCAAGCTTATTGTTCGCTTGCGAAACCAGTCTACTACAAGCTTCAGCATCTACCAGTGGTACATCTCCGAGTAAAATCAGCGTATTCGCACCAGAATCTAAAAAAGGAACTGCTTGCTGCACTGCATGGCCAGTACCCAATTGCTCTGCTTGCTTCACCCATATAATATTTTCATCAGTAAACGCTTGTTTGACTATTTCTCCGCCAAACCCATATACAACAATGATTTTATTTGGGTTGAGTGTTTTAGCAACGTCAATCACATGCGCCAAAATAGGTTTTGCACCCATCACGTGCAACACCTTTGGTAGGTTTGAATGCATGCGAGTCCCTTTACCCGCCGCCAGTATTACAATATTAAGTTTGCTCATGTTAATTTTACAGGTTGTTAATAATGTTATTTTTTACAATCGAAAGTATAACAAAAAAGGCAGCCTCGGCTGCCTTTTTGCAAATCTTACCTCTGACTTAACTTTTGCTACTACTAAAAATTGATTAATGTGTGGTCTTGCGCAGACGTTCAATTGCTTGAATTTGAGCAAGTGCCTCAGATAATTCAGCTTGAGCCGCGGCATAATTTACGTCTGATGTTCTATTTTTCAACGCTTCCTCAGCAGCTTCTTTCGCTGCTATCGCTTTTGCCTCATCTAAATCATGGCCACGTACCGCCGTATCAGCCAATACCGTAACAACCCCTGGTTGTACTTCTAACAATCCACCTGAGATATAAATCAATACCTCTTGCGTCTCGTTAGCTTGTTTGATACGCAATGCACCTGGTTTAATGGTTGAAATCATCGGTGCGTGATTTGGGTAAATACCCACTTCACCCGCGCTAGCAGGTGCAA
>JBARQL010000145.1:0-3071 GCA_049643685.1 Methylotenera sp. | reverse complement strand
TGACCTGCCCCCAATAACACTACCAACAGATTCTGAAAAAAGTCCGGTTAAAAATCATATTACTTGCCTTAGCTTTTGCGCGTAGATTGCAGGTGGAATTCGCCCACAACTACTATGCGGCCTAACTTCGTTATAATCCTTGCGCCAATTTGCAATGGCTTTCTTTGCTTGCGCCAAGGTCTCAAACCATTGCTCATTCAAACATTCATCCCGGAATTTACCATTGAATGATTCAATATAGGCATTCTGAGTTGGTTTGCCAGGTTGAATCAGTAAATGTTCAATCCCATTCGTATGCATCCAGCCCATAAAAGCACGACTGGTAAACTCTGGACCACCGTCTGTACGTATGGCATGTGGAAACCCTCTAAATATTGCGGCTTGTTCCAGTACTCTGGTGACATACAAGCCACTAATGCCGTGGTCTACCGCAATATCCACACACTCATGGGTCTTATCATCGGCTATCGTTAAGCATTTCAGTTTGCGCCCATTGGCTAAACTATCCATCACAAAGTCGATACTCCATACTTGGTTGGGCACATCTGGTATCAACAGCTCTGCACGCTCCGTCATCGGCCGCTTAGCTTTCTTTCGTCGTTTTACAGAGAGTTTTTGCTCTGTATACAAACGGTACACACGCTTGTGATTCACGACAACACCTTCAAACTTGAGCATGTCGTGAATGCGACGGTAGCCAAATCGGCGGCGTTCATGCGCAAGAGCCTTGATACGCTCCTTGAGCGTTGCCGTTGTTTCATCATCCTGTGGTGGGTTGCGCCACGATGATCTGGATAACCCCACTAAGCTGCAAGCACGACGCTCTGAAAGCATTTCAGTGTCAAGTATGCGTCGTATGCCTTCTCGCTTTGCTTGTGGGGTTAACGCTTTACCCCAAAAGCCACTTTGAGTGCGGATATATCCAAATGGGCTTCAGCCAGTAATTTCTTAAGTTCTGAGTTCTCGCGTTCGAGTGAGCGTAAACGTTGCGCTTCGGTGGCTTCCATGCCACCAAACTTGGCACGCCAACTATAAAATGCTGCAACACTAAATCCTTCGCGTCTGCATAAATCTGCTATCGGGAAACCAGCTTCTGCTTCTTTTAAAAAACCAATGATTTGTTCTTCTGTGTATCTGCTCTTCTTCATTCTTCCACTCCTAAAAGTGGACTTTATTCATTTTAGATTGGTATGGCAACAGGGGAGCAGGTCACCACCATCTGCACCGCCACCACCATTTTCTTTAACTTCAAAACCTTTTCGTCTAAAAGCTTCACCGACTAATAACTCAAAATCCTGCCATGACATATCACGAATTGTTTCAATGCTAGATTGTTTATCTAATAGCTTACTTCTATGTTTACCTTTAAATGATGAAACACAAGCACCAATAATAAAAATAATAGGAACTATATATTGAAGGAATTTAGAAAAAGTAATAAAGAGTTGTTTAGGAAGAGAGTTAGTAATTGAGTGTAAATCAGTAGCAACTGGTAAAGCTTGAATGGCGAAATAATGAAAAAAGAAATAACTGATGATTGCTATGCCAAGACTAATCTTCCAATTAATAGAAGAAGCAATATCCAATAAATCTTCAATAGGTGAAGTCTTCTTTCTACGGGCCATATATCTGCAATCTCTTATTATTTGAGATTACATTATTATGGATTTTGATGATTTTTGCTAACTACCATTGATATTGAGCTAAAACACAGGATTAAATGCCAATTATGCTGATTAAATGAGCATAATCAACAAGATAAATCGCCTATTTTTGTGTTTTTTTTGCCCCAGAGATACTGCTTAGAAGGGCGAAAAGTAACGATTTTTGACGAGGTTTTGTTACCCCCTTGTTGCCCCAGCGAAAAAGACAAAGGGCTTCCGAAGTGGTTGCTAACCTCGGAAGCCCCGTCGTTGTTGGTGGTGAAAGAGGGACTTGAACCCTCGACCCCAGGATTATGAATCCTGTGCTCTAACCAGCTGAGCTACATCACCTTGTAAACTGTTTTGCTATAACGTTTTATTCCTAAACTTTAGCAAGGGCGCAATTCTAGTGTTTTAAGCGGGAATTGTCAAAATTAGTTTGCGTTATAACGCTAAAAATTATAGAAATTTAATTCTTTTAAGAATCGATAAAATACCAGGCGAAAGCGTGAAGATAGTACGATTAGTACGGCAAACGAATTTCGACGACGTAGTTTATGATTGTTAAATGAATTGGCTAAACGTTAAATCTGAAGTGCATGACATCGCCATCTTGCACAATGTATTCTTTGCCTTCCAGGCGCATTTTGCCTGCTTCTTTGCTGCCTTGCTCGCCTTTGTTTTTCACGTATTCATCGTATTGAATCACTTCTGCGCGAATAAAGCCGCGTTCAAAGTCTGTGTGAATCACACCAGCGGCTTGTGGCGCAGTGGCGCCTTTTTTCACAGTCCAAGCGCGGACTTCTTGTACACCAGCGGTGAAGTAGGTTTGCAGGCCAAGTAAATCGTAAGCGGCGCGAATCACGCGGTTTAAGCCTGGCTCATCTTGGCCTAGTTCGCTTAAAAATAGCGCTTTGTCTTCATCTTCAAGCTCTGAGATTTCAGATTCAATTTTGGCGCAAATACACACGACGGGTGCGTTTTCAGCTTTGCCAAGGGCGACTACTTTATCTAACAGCGGGTTATTTTCAAAGCCTGCTTCATCTACGTTGGCTAAGTACATCACCGGTTTGACGGTAATGAGGCAAAGTGGCTTGAGCAGTTGTAATTCGTCAGCATCCAAGCCCAACGTGCGTACGGCTTTGGCTTCGTTTAAGCAAGGTAGTACTTTGTTGAGTACGGCAACAAGCGCAATGGCATCTTTATCGCCACTTTTCGCTTTTTTGCTTTCGCGCTGCATGGTTTTTTCAACGGTTTCCATATCGGCAAGCGCGAGTTCAGTGTTAATCACTTCAATGTCTGACATGGGATCAATTTTGTTTGAAACGTGAATCACATTGCTATCTTCAAAGCAGCGTACGACGTGGGCAATGGCGTCAGTTTCGCGAATGTTGGCTAAAAACTTATTACCCAAGCCTTCGCCTTTTG
>JBARQL010000144.1:0-15643 GCA_049643685.1 Methylotenera sp. | reverse complement strand
AAAGTGCGCAATAGCTGCTTGGTGTTTAACGACCAAGGTAAACAAGTTGCGCGCTATGACAAAATTCATTTATTTGGTCTGGATTTAGGCAACGAGCATTATCATGAAGAAAAAACCATAGAGGCTGGTAACGCAATCAAAGTCGTTGAGTCGCCCTTTGGCAAAATTGGCTTGTCCGTTTGCTACGATTTACGCTTTCCTGAACTTTACCGTGCCATGGGTGAAGTGAATATTATCGTGGTACCTTCAGCATTTACCGACACCACAGGCAAAGCGCATTGGGAAAGCTTGATACGTGCGCGTGCCATTGAAAATTTGAGCTATGTGATTGCCCCTGCACAAGGCGGCTACCACGTTTCAGGCCGCGAAACACATGGCAACAGCATGATTGTCGACCCGTGGGGCGTAGTGTTGGATAGATTACCCCGTGGTTCAGGGGTTGTGATTGCCACCATGAACCCCAGCTTTCAGGAAAGTTTAAGGAAAAGCTTACCCGCATTGAAACATCGCACGATTAAAATTGTCCAGCACTAGCATTGCCAAATTCTATTGAATTGATATTGAGTTAATCTCTTATGAAAAAACAAGAAATTCCTAGTAGCACCATTCTTCAGCAAGCATCTCACCTTGATACTGCAACTGAGGCGCTACTGTCACCATCAAACCTTAATGTTGAACGGCTTCAGAACGTGCTGGGCGATATGATGTCGCACAAAATTGACTATGCTGACTTGTATTTTCAATACAGTCGTTCGGAATCTTGGGGCCTAGAAGAAGGCCAAGTCAAATCAGGTAGCTTCTCGATTGATCAAGGCGTGGGCGTGCGTGCCGTGAGTGGCGAAAAAACCGCTTTTGCCTATTCAGACGATATTACGTTGAGTGCTTTGCAAGAAGCAGCAAAAGCGACCAAAGCTATTGCAAGTTTAGGGTCAGAACAAACGGCTGGCTCAGTAGTAAAACGCCAAACATCGCAACTTTACCTACCGCAAGACCCTATTGCCTCGCTTTCAGCAGAATCCAAAGTAAAACTACTGGAACGCTTAGAGTCCTTCGCCCGAAAATTAGACCCGCGCATCACCCAAGTGACCGCCTCCATTTCTGGCGAATATGAGGTGGTCATGGTGGCGCGCCACGATGGCGTGATGGCGGCTGATGTTCGCCCTTTGGTACGCGTTGGTATTAATGTGATTGCTGAAAGCAACGGCCGCCGTGAGCAAGGCTCCGCTGGCGGTGGTGGACGATTTGACTACAGTTATTTTACCGATGAATTGCTACATGATTACGCAAAAAAAGCCGTGCATCAAGCCATTATTAACTTAGATGCGCGCCCTGCCCCCGCTGGCAGCATGACGGTAGTGTTAGGTGCTGGCTGGCCAGGCATTTTGCTGCATGAAGCCATTGGTCATGGCTTGGAAGGTGACTTTAACCGCAAAGGCAGCTCAGCTTTCAGCAATATGATCGGCCAACAAGTCGCGGCCAAAGGCATCACCATTGTCGATGACGGCACCATTCAAAACCGCCGTGGCTCACTCAGCATGGATGATGAGGGTAACCCAACCAACAGAACTGTGCTGATTGAAGACGGCATTTTACGCGGCTACATTCAAGACTCACTCAATGCACGTTTAATGAATATGCCCATCACAGGCAATGCGCGCCGCGAAAGCTACGCACACATCCCCATGCCGCGCATGACCAACACTTACATGCTCAATGGCACTACGCCACCCGAAGAAATTATTAAATCAGTAAAAAGAGGGCTATACGCGGCCAACTTTGGCGGTGGGCAAGTGGATATTACCAGCGGCAAATTTGTATTCAGCGCGGCTGAAGCCTATATGATTGAAGATGGCCAAATCACCTACCCTGTCAAAGGCGCCACGCTAATAGGCAACGGCCCAGACGTGTTAAAACGCGTGAGCATGATAGGCAATGACATGGCGCTAGATAGCGGCGTTGGAACATGCGGCAAAGAAGGCCAAAGCGTACCCGTGGGCGTGGGGCAACCAACATTGAAAATTGATGGGTTGACGGTAGGGGGAACGGCTTAAATCAAAACTATCAATTTTGCATTATTCGTGGCCAATCCCCCCTAATATTTTAATCAATATAATCCCTCCCTGTTGAATCTCTTGATACAGTATATGCATCTTGGTAAATTCTTTCGATTAGCTTATTTTCCTGCAAGAGCTTTAGATAATAATGTATGGCTATTTGTGGTGAGTCTTTAAAAATACTTGCTACTTTAAACCTGCCTTTTAACCAAGTTAGAACATCTTCTTTTTCAAATATTTTCCCTTGCCTATCGTGTATGAACCGACTGTAAATAGATGCCTGCCAAACTTGATTTGAAACTTGAAAACTCCCATCCCCCGTAATTTTAATCCCTATTAAACTTTTAACGCTTTCAAAGTTAATCATTTTAAGATTAAGCTCAATTTTAAGCTTTTCACTGTCTGAAAGTAGCAGGTATCTTTCGCGAGCTTTTATTTCTTGCTCACGCTTCATGAATACTCTTTTCTTTGCAATTTCGAGCTTTCTTTCAGCCTCCACTTTTACTAAGTTTTCGAGCCGTTGTATTTTGTTGTTAACAAGCCACTCTCGATTAAATTGATTTTTTATGACTAGTTTCGCTATATCTTCGATGCTAGGTGTTTCTTTCTCGGGCTTAAGGTGAATTTGAATAACTGGATAACCAAGTTTTATTAATTTTTCAAGCTTAAGTTCGTCAACAGGATGCGTTACAGAAATTTCTATTAATATGATTTTTCCGTAGGCTGTCGCAACAATATCTGGAACTATGCCGTCAAACTCACGAACTTCTTGCTCGACCGTTTCTAATAGAATTTCCTTAGAACTAATTATTTTTTTTGCAGAGCCTTTTGCTTTTGTTTCCGCATCAAAAAGATCTAATTCCGCAGATATTTTAGGCACAAGCAATTTTTTTTGCTCAATTAATACTCTTTTTGCCGCTAGGTGTAGTGCTGTTTCATAACCATTTGAGCAACCAGTGCCAGCATAGTGAGAAAAATATTTCACTCTATTCTCACTTTCAGGATGATTAGCCACTAAATTAGCCTTGCAACCAGGGCAAATGCAATTACACTTAAGACCTTGCTCAACTTCGGAAGGTGTAACTAGTTGATTTCCGAATAATCCAAAAGGTACTTTAAGTGACGACATATTTGTATTTACGTTGGTGAATGAAAATTTGATTCTACTATGTCACGGATAAAAGGTTTAGGTTACAGTTATTTTTGAGGTTAAGGCACGAATTCATTTGAGTCAGCAAGGACGAATTAGCTTGCGTAATCCGCCGTATGACTGATCTTTCGGTGCGATACACTTTGTTATTTTTCGCACTACTAACTGCTTTTAAAAGTGACTTTAAAATCCTCAAATTTACCTCATCTTATTTCAATGCTATGGAAGCCTTTATTTATAAGGCTTCCAGAGGCATAAAAATCTCTCGAGTGATTTTTATGTGGTTTTTAATCATTTTTTACCATTAAATTGATGTGCAAAATACACATTTCATGCCTGAAGAAACTCAACGTACTAAAACCTTAACTTAAAATCCCTCCGTTCATGTTGAGCTTGTCGAAGCATGAACTATCAACAACTCTATAGCTTACAAAAACCCTTCGACAAGCTCAGAGGAACGGGTGAAAGTTGTTATAATCTAGCCTTTAGAAAATCGTAAAAAGCATTCATGTCGCAGATTTCACTGCCAACTCCAGACGTTATTTTAAAACGTGGTTCAACCAACCGCGTTGAGCTATCCATCAATGGCGAAGATGGCTTGACACTTGCAGAGTTGGCGCTTAAGCTTAAAAGCAGCAAGCATCCGCTCGTTATCATCACCGCCAATGCGTTTGATGCGCAGCGTTTGTTGGAGGAAATTCCCTATTTTGCACCGAGCTTAAGTGTACATTTGCTGCCAGATTGGGAGACGCTGCCTTACGACCAATTTTCGCCGCATCCTGACCTCATTTCTGAGCGCTTAACTACGTTATACCTTATTGCGCAAAATACTTGCGATGTTATTATTGTGCCGCTCGCCACCGCGCTGATTCGTTTGAGCCCCAAAGCTTTTTTGAGTGCTAATACCTTTATGCTCAAAAAAGGGCAAAAGCTGGATATTGAAGCCTTGCGCCTGCAATGTGCCGAAGCGGGTTATCACCATGTGACGCAAGTGATTTCGCATGGGGAGTTCAGCGTGCGCGGTGGCTTGGTGGATTTGTTTCCGATGGGCTCAGCGCTACCTTACCGCCTGGATTTATTCGATGATGAAATTGAAACCATCCGCACATTTGATGTGGATACCCAGCGTAGTTTGTATCCTGTGCCTGAAATCAGATTATTGCCTGCGCGCGAGTTTCCGCTCGATGAAACGGGCATCGCGCTGTTTCGCAGCCAATTTCGCGAAGCTTTTGAAGGTGACCCGCAGCGCGCAAAAATTTACAAAGATGTCAGCAAAGGCGTGGCTTCTGGCGGTATTGAGTGGTATTTGCCGTTATTTTTTGAGCAAACCGCAACATTTTTAGATTATCTGCCGACGAATTGTTTGCTGTGCTTGCATGGCGATTTAGACTACAGCGCACAGCAATTTTGGCGCGAGGCGCAATCGCGCTACCGTACATTGGCGCACGATGCGGAACGACCGCTTTTAACACCAGAAAAACTGCTGATTAAAACGGAAGATTTTTTTAGCCGTACGCACGCATTTACACGCTTATCACTGACAACAAGTAGCAAATCAACAGGTTTGCCTGCCTTAGATATTGAGCGCCGCGCAGAGCAGCCCTTGCACAAACTGCAACAATATATCGCAGATTTTTCTGGACGTATTTTAATCGCCGCAGAAAGCTTAGGTCGCCGCGAAACTATTTCGCAGTTATTTGCCGAGCATGGCCTACAACCAGCCATGATAGAAACCTGGGCAGAGTTTGTTGATTCCAAAACAAAAGTGATGCTTGGTGTTTCACCACTGCATCATGGGTTTTGTCTGGAAAGCCAAACCACTGGCAAATCAGTTGCCGTTATCACTGAAGCTGAACTCTACGCCGCAACGGTGCGCCAACAACGCAGGCGTGAAAAAGAGAAAGCACGTAGTACGGAAGGCATGCTCAAAGATTTATCTGAGCTACGCATGGACGACCCTGTGGTGCATGAGCAGCATGGCGTTGGACGTTACAAAGGCTTAGTGAACATTGACTTTGGCGAAGGCGAAACTGAGCTGTTACTGCTTGAATACTTTGGCGACGACAAACTCTATGTGCCCGTTTCACAGCTATTCTTAATCTCACGTTATTCAGGCGGACCGCCAGAAAGCGCCCCACTTCATCGTTTAGGCAGCGGTCATTGGGAAAAAGCCAAGAAAAAAGCACTTAAACAAATTCGCGATACTGCGGCTGAATTGCTGAACTTATACGCCCAACGCGCCTCACGCAAAGGCCATGCCTTTACCTTGAGTTTGCACGATTATGAAACCTTCTGTGAAGGCTTTCCGTTTGAAGAAACGCCAGACCAGCTTGAGGCGATTGAAAATGTCATTAAAGACATGCAATCTGGCCGCCCGATGGATAGGCTGGTGTGTGGCGATGTCGGTTTTGGTAAAACTGAAGTGGCCCTGCGCGCCGCTTTCGTCGCAGTCATGGGCGGCAGGCAAGTGGCTGTATTGGTGCCAACCACCTTGCTGGCCGAGCAGCATTTCAATAACTTTAAAGATCGCTTTGCCGAATGGCCGATAAAAATCGCTGAAATCTCACGTTTTAGAACCGCAAAAGAACAAAAAGAAGCGCTTGCAGGTTTAGAAGCCGGGCAAATTGACATCATTATCGGTACGCACCGCTTGATTCAAAAAGATGTGAAATTCAAGAATCTAGGCCTGGTGGTGCTGGATGAAGAACACCGTTTTGGCGTACGCCAAAAAGAGCAACTGAAAGCTTTGCGTGCTGAGGTTGATATACTCACGCTCACGGCAACACCCATTCCACGCACATTGAGTATGGCGATGGAAGGTTTGCGTGAATTTTCCATCATCACCACGCCACCGCAAAAGCGCTTAAGCATTAAAACTTTTCATACCGATTATTCTGAAGGCATTATCCGTGAAGCAGCGATGCGCGAATTCAAGCGCGGTGGCCAAGTTTATTTTCTGCATAATGAAGTCGATACCATCCATTCCATGCGCGAAAAACTTGAGCGCATGTTGCCAGATGCACGCATTGCTGTGGCGCATGGGCAATTACGCGAACGGGAGCTAGAACACGTGATGCGTGATTTTTATAATCAGCGTTACAACTTATTGCTTTGCACCACCATTATTGAAACAGGCATTGACGTGCCGACCGCCAACACTATTATTCTGAATAAAGCCGATATGTTTGGCTTAGCGCAAATGCACCAGCTTAGGGGTCGCGTCGGCCGTTCGCATCATCAGGCATATGCATATTTGCTCACAGACCCAGACCGAAAAATTACCGTACAAGCGCAAAAACGCTTAGACGCGATACAACTGATGGAAGACTTAGGTGCAGGTTTTCACCTTGCCATGCACGATTTAGAGATTCGCGGTGCAGGCGAACTATTAGGTGATTCGCAAAGTGGCGAGATGCAGGAAATTGGCTTTCATTTGTATTCAGATATGCTGAACCACGCTGTAAAACAACTGAAAGCAGGCAAAGAACCTGACTTAAACGCACCATTAGGGGTGACTACTGAAATCAATCTGCACACGCCCGCCCTACTGCCAACCAAATACTGCCCGGATGTACACGAGCGCCTGGTCATTTACAAACGTCTGGCCAACTGTAATGATGAGGATGAACTCGATGGGCTACAAGAAGAATTGATTGACCGCTTTGGCCTATTGCCAGAACAAGGCGAAGCACTCATCGCTTGCCACCGTTTGCGCATTGCCGCTAAGCCTATCGGCGTGATTAAGATAGACGCCAGTGACGCAGCGATTCAACTGCAATTTAACCCGAAAGCCGACATTGACCCGATGAAACTGATCCAATTATTGCAACGCGATAAACGTTGCCGCATGAACGGGCCAGATAAACTCAGAGTAACGGTAGGCTTGGCAGAGATAAACCTAAGATCTGATTTCGTAAAAAGTCTTCTTAAAGAATTCGTTTAATTGAACGAAGTTAAGTTCACTTAATGCTAACGATAAATCAAAACAATAATCACGACAATGGCAACTGTTGCCCAGCCTATTCTATCCACATATTGATGAAGTTTAGCTTCCATGCTCGGGCCACCCCATTTCATTAAGCCTGCCACCATAAAAAATCGCAAACCGCGCCCGATAATCGAGGCCAGTACAAAAGGAAGCAATGCCATGGAAAGCGTACCCGCCGCGATGGTAAACACTTTGTAAGGAATCGGTGAAAAGCCTGCAATAAAAATCGCCCAAAACCCATAATCTTTAAACCATGCCACCGCCGTTTGGTAAGCCTCCCAATAATGGCTCGTCCTAAGATAAGGCTCAATCACGTCAAAAAAAGTGATGCCGATGAAATACCCGAACAAGCCACCCAGCACAGAAGCAATCGTAGTGATCAGCGCAAAACGCCATGCTTTAGCAGGATTGGCCAAACTCATGGGGGCAAGCATCACATCAGGCGGAATAGGAAAAAATGACGATTCCGTAAAACTAAGCACAGCTAAATACCAAGGCGCATTAGGTAGCCTTGCCCATTGCATAGCACGCTGAAATAAACCTGAGAAAATTTTCATTCTGTAATTTGTTTAAATTGAGATGGCGGCTATTCTATCAGTATCACTCAGCGAATGCTCAATATTCGCACGCGAAAAACGCCCGAGTAAAAAACGCTGCCCTGTAAGCCTTGTAAATAAAGGCTTACAGAACAGCATCAGCAAAGACATGTGAAATTCAACTCAATTAACACCTTTGTTTAACTGTGACTATTCAATGACCAAACGTCCATTTAATGGTTGCACTGGACGGTTATTATGATGCTTCACGGCTAGCTCAAAAGACTCAATTTGTTCTTTTGAGGCGGTCATCGGCGTTTTCAACAACAACCAACGCACGCCTTCTGAACACGGCGGTGTTGTCAATGAACCACTAAAGCGATAATAGTCGCGATTATCTGGAAGCATTTCATTAGCACTCACTTTTACTTTTAGAGGAATGGGCGCGCCGACTTCTTTGGGCATTTGCGACCACAGCTTTTCTAAACCTTGGTTTGCCTTACCTTCTTTAAACATCACGCCAATTACCGTGAGATTCCCTTTACTATCCGCATGCACAAAGTGCGCTTCAAGCGGAAATGATTTACCTTTAATGGTGTTTTCACTGGGCGCATGAAAATGCACCTGTTTCATTTGATAGGCAATGTCATCTAGCATCAGCATATTGCCATATTTAAAACTGGCCTGCACTGTATGTCCATTATTCACAATGTCTTTCGCAGCGTTTTTTTGTATCCCTCGAATTGTTTTGAGTGGCGCATCAATGGTTGCCTCAATATTAATAGGCGATTGATTTCGACCAACGTCACATGTAGCAAACTCTGGCTTTAATTTACCCCAATTTTCTGGGCCTTCTTTCCCTCCATAAGTCCAATGCGCTTCATGTGCGTCTGCTTTTTCCGGTTTTTCTTTAGCCGATTTTGCTGGCTCTGTTTTTACAGCTTCAGTTTTAACAGTTTCCGCCTTTTCAGCTGATTTTTCCTGAGGTTTGGCTTCTGTGGCAGCTACTTTTTCAACTTCACCTTTTGCTTCTGCATTATTAGACGCAACATTCTTTGGAGCCGCATTTTCTGAAGGGATTGAATTTGCAACCTTATTTGCAGGTTTCACTCCAGCTTGCGTTGTTGCTGATTTGTGTCTAGCACAGACATAACGCATGGCGAGGTCCAGATCAGTATCGGGCACAGGCTCTATAAATTCCGCCCCTTTGATATCTATTCCAGCGGAATAAATCAGCTGCGTATCTAAATATTGAAACACCTGCGAGGTCGCGGATTTTTTCGCGTCACAATCAAAATGCCAAAGTAATTTGGAAGCATTGTATTTTCTATCGGCCGATTCGATATTGATTTGCGGCGATTTATATTCAAGTTTCACCCAGGCTCTTGTCTGTTGATCTTTTTCTACAATTGATAGCTTATCAATTGATAGCTTGGTTGCGCCATTTTCATTTAACTTTAGCCATGCAGCAGCCGCGCTCTGGCAGCCTAAAGTAAAGTTTAACAAAAAAATTAGTATGATTTTCCGCATCGTAAGCCCCATAATTTGGTTTTGATTTTGTATAACAGTCAAAACAGGGAAAGTTATTTGAAAACTTGCCCATCACAATTATGGCTAATACGAAGTGTTTTTGAATTGAAAAGTAGCACCAGATTTATGGCTTAACTTTAAGTTTGAATTAGTTTATTTCAACCAACCGACCTAAGCTCACAAAAAAAATGGCCTTTTGAATGGGCAAATTATCAGCTTTGAAAAGCTGTGCATAACTTTCTAATTGAGCCTTATATTGTTCAGCGATTGTTTTCAATGCTGAGTCGCTGAGTTTGCTTTCTAACGCTACCGATTTGTAGTCAATAACCCAGCGTACTCTTTTACCATCACTACTTTGCTCGATAAAAGTACAATCAACCACATAGCTTGTTATTGCGCTAGTTTCTGCAAGGCTGATGGATAACTCTTGATCGGCTTGTGCTCTCGCTTTCAACACCCATTGTCCAGCTTTGCTACTCAGCGTTGTAATAAGCAATTGCACAACAGAACCTGCGGCAATGGCAGCGACCTCTTCTTGATGGCCTTGTTGCTGCAGCCAGCGCTGCATGGCTGGTTTAAGTAGTGCAACTCTCGTCACTGGCCAATCGGTGAGCCCCTGATGCGCGATTAGTTCTAAATATTTATGGGTAAGCGTACCGAGGTCAGCTTCTATGGGGTTGTTGAGCGATAGCTTTTGAGTAGCTTGATTGCCTGGATGAGTCGCAACTTGGCGTGAAGATAAATGGGACTGTTGTAAAATATCGGGTATCTGAATGTTCGTGAGACGTGCCAGTCTGGGGGTGAAATTGGCAATCGTGTCTTGCGAAACAATATCATTGTTGTGCAGTACTTCTTTGTGAGATGCTTGGGCTACCAAAGCCGCATCGAAAACTGGTGAAGCAATGGGCCATAATAAATCCAAATAGGTGTTGGCTGTCGGCTTGATTTCACCTTTTGCATTTTGATTGGCAATGCCCACCAAATGCAACTTTCGCATAGCCCGCGTCGCCGCTACATAAAGCACGCGTGCCGCTTCATTTTTCTCACGCGTGTTTTCTAAATCTTCTAAATAATCATAGGGGCTGACGCTAGCCTGTTTGCGCAAACCTTTAGGAATATATGGCGCAGCAAGCAGTTGTGTTTCATCTTCTATCGTCACTTCTTCCCACAGCACTAGCGGTTTATCGCTATTGTTACCGCCCGTGCTTGCACCTAAGCCAGGCAGTATCACAGTATCGAATTCCAGCCCTTTCGATTTATGAATCGTCATCATTTGCAGTTGCTCTCCATGTGTATCAGGGGTCGCAAATAACTTGGTGATTTCAATCGCCATGCGCTCAGGTGAAAACTGGTTGCTGCGGTCTAAATTATCCAAACAGGCAAAAAAGGCCTGCACATCGATCACATCACTTTTTTCCCACAGGCAAGCCGTGCCGTTGAGCGTGAGCCACACGCCGCGTACCCATCGGCTGATATTCATGCGGCCTTGTGTGGCAAAAGCTTCTGAAAAAATCTCACGCACATGCTGTAAACGCGCTTGTCCATCCGCAGACAATTGATTGGTCACATCCTCATTTTGCATGAGAGACCAAACCGTGCTATGCAAATCTCGCCCTGCCAGCGCATGTAAATCATGCAAACTCAAGCCGCACCAAGGGGCACGCAAAATGGCCAACCAATGCACACGATCAGCACGATGATGCAAAGCATGTGTGAGTGAAAGTAAATCTTGCACAATTTGGCGGCCTTCCAGCGCCTCAATTTCCACGGCTTGAAAAGCGATTTCTGGGTGATTGCGACGAAGCTGACTAACCAAGTTGGCTAAATGCTTTTTTGAGCGCACTAATACGGCGATTTTTTGATTAGCGTGATGCATACGTTCATTTTGAATTACCTGAATGATCAGTTCAGCCTCGCGCTGACTGGCTTCATCATTGCCCTCACTCGCTTGCTTGATGACAGGGTGAATGACCGCACCTTCATCTGCTACATCAAGCTTGGTGGCAATAAAAGGTCGGTAATGAATCGCCGATTGCGTTACGTCATCAACTGCAGGGAAAGCACGTATAAAGTTTGTATTTATCCAATCCACCACCGCAGGGCAAGAACGGTTATTACGATACAACTGTAATTTTTCCAGCCTGATGTCACCTATACCATGCGTGGCGGCCTCAATAAACAACCCCACGTTCGCTTTTCTAAAACGATAAATCGACTGCATCGGATCGCCCACACAAAATAAAGTGCGGTTGTCGCCCTGCTGCCAGCCAAGTGTGAGTTGCTTCAATAGTTCAATTTGACTGGGGCTGGTGTCTTGAAACTCATCGACCAATAAATGCTGAATTTGATAATCTAACTTGAGTGCCAACTCAGTTGGTTCTCCAAAATCATTAGAAAGCGCCTGCGTCGCCTTGGTGGCAACCTCCACAAAATCCACTTCCCCCGCACGCTGAAACACCAGCCATAATTCCGCTACCGCTAAATTCAGTAACTTAGATAAGCTGCTGATCATTTGCCATGATTCTTGTGTGTTTGAAATGTTCGGTAATTTTCTTGTTTTGGCTAAGGTTTCTGCAAAACCTGTGATGGATGCTAAAGATTCTAAAAAAACTTTAAATTGTGCTTTTTCATCTTTATTTTCAGGGGGAAAACCAATATTTTTATTGATGCCTGCACGAATACTATCCTCATTTGTCAGCAGCAACTCACGTACGCTTTGCCACATCGACAGGGCTTCTGCATGCGTGGGCAACGCGGCGTCCCAATCACGCAACAAGGCAATCGTGTGTTCACAGGGTAATTGGCTGGAGGCAAAACGTGCCAATGGCATTAAATCAAACTGAAGATGCAAATTGAATACTTGGGCAATCGTTTTAAGTTCCTGCTCAACTAAATGGCGCAAGGTTTTCTGTAGCGCCTCGGTATTTACCTCATGTTGCGCATGGTGCAGCCATTGATCGCGCTTTTCCAGCATTTTTACCAATAAGCTTTTAAGCTGATCCGCATTGTTATCCACATAACGCAAGGCCGCTTTCACCACTTCGCTATGTTCCGCATCTTCCAGCAACCCCATCGTATTTTCTGCCGCTTGCGCGTATAAGGCGTCCGCATCTTCCGCCACGCGCGGTTGCGAACCAAAACGGCTCATCAAGGGCATTTGCCGCGCTAAATGCGCACACAAACTATCAATGGTAAAAATACGTAATCGCGCAGGATTTTCGATGAGCTGCCAATGGTTGGTATTCGCATGCTGTAACGCCTTTAGACTTAAATCATAAGTAATTTGCTTGTGTTGCTCGATAGGTCGTTCTTGGTTGGCAGCTTTAATCAAGCTATCCAGAATACGTAAACGCATCTCCGCCGCCGCTTTATTCGTAAACGTAATCGCAATGATTTCTTCAGGCGCATGCACTGTTTGCAATAATTTCAAATACCGCTGCGTCAGCAACTCAGTTTTGCCCGCCCCTGCTGGGGCTTCCACAATAAACGAAGTTAAATCGAGCGCGCGAAGTCGATTTTGCGCGTCTAATTCCAGATTAATGAGGTGCGCGTTATTCATGTGTCATCACCCTGATACCGTTCAAACTGCAGTTTTCGTTCTGGCAAACGCAGCAGAGGCAACACTTCACAATAGGCTAAGTCTTTTTCATCGCTAAAGCGCACTGCCGCTTCACCATTGCGGACTTCTTCCGCAACGGCCTCGATACTGATTTTCCAGTGCGTGAGTAAATGTTCCCAATCAGTGAATTCTCGAATAAAAGCTGGTTCGCGTTTTTCAGGTTCACCTTCAAAATTTTCTGCGGACAAGCCAGTAAATGCATGTTCTGCGATTTTAACCATGCCGAAATGCACACCGATGACGTGGCTTGCGTCTTCCAGATAAAAGACTGCATAAATAGGCAACTGTGGCTCTGTAATGCGGTCTTCACCCCAGCTTGCCACCTTGGGCACTTGACCTGTTTTATAGTCAATAAATTCGTAGCCGCCATTCTCAAGCAGATGGATTCGGTCAATTTTTAGTGTGATTTCAATGCCGCGAATGTTGATCTTTTTCTCAGCCTCACACGCTACGATATTAAAACCGACACCGCGTGTTTTTTCATAGGCGAGCCAATCATTGATAAGCTTAAAAAGCCGCTCATGTTCAAGCGCAATCACATTGTGTGACACATTGTTTTCTTCGGCAAAGTCTCGCAAGGTATTTTCTACGGCTTTGTTGAGCGCAAGCGTCAAAGCCTCCGTACTCATATCGCGCAAATCGGCAAAATGGCGTTTCCGCCAGAATTGCTCTAATACGCCATGCACTAACGAACCACGCTCCATGCTATCTAAGCCATTACTGGGCGTTTTAAGCGCTTTTGCCCCTAAGCGATATTGGTAGAACGCCCATGCGGGGCAAATTGCTTGCGCCTTTAATAACCCTGTACCGCCATGCACATGCTCGCCTGCTTGAATGGCAGGCGCAATATGGTCATCTATAAAAGATAATGTTGCATTACCTAGCGCACTCAGTTGTTCTGCTAATGTTGCAGCCAATGGCATTTCAATGTCTAGATTTGGACTGTTTTTCATGAGTGGCGAAACGCGTAATTGGCTTTCACCCTGTTGCCTACTGCTGGAAAAAATAATGGTTTTAGCTGAATGCAATAAGCGCTGATGGATAGTTTCGGCAAAGGCCGCTTGCACAGTATTATCCGCATTCGGCACACTGGCCGCACGTTGAATAAAAGCGGGCAACAAAGCATTAGGGCGTGCTGGCGGCGGCCAAATATGATCATTCATGTGCATCACCCACATTGCATCCACTGGCGAACTTAACGCTTCCATCACACCTAGAATTTGAATGGCTGGTGCTTGTTCGGTTTCAGCCTGAAACACCAAATTCGTGCAAATTTGCTGCATTAAGCTCACGGCTTCTTGCAAGCCTATCGTTTTATTCAACACCTCCAATTGCGCAAATTGCAGTAATGCTTTTTGCCAAGTGTTAATGGCTTGGTACTCAAGGCTAGTAATATTGCGCTCACCTGGCCAACGCAGGGCATCAAGCAAATGGCTAAGGGCTTGCGCCCAAGCGGAGGGCGTGGCTTTTTTAGTTGAAATAAGCGTTTTCGCGACTTGTAAATCGGCTAATAAACGCGGGATAGTTAAGCCATTTTCCAGCTGCTTTTGTGCAAATTTAATAAAGCTATCTATGCTAAATTGCATGGGTAATTTTTCGCGCACTTTCGCATCTAACATAGCGCGCGCATCGGCTTCTTGCTGGCTTGATGACCAAAATGGTGAAAGCAACATGGCAGATATATCCGCTTGATGTATTGGATATTGGCTAAGCATGCGCAACAAATTGATCGCTGCTTGAATAATAGGTTGCTGGGTTAAAGGGGTGCCAAGAGAAAAATTAAAATTACGCACTGCATCAAACAAACTAGGCCGCACACTCGCAGGGTAAAAAACATCATCTAATAAATCCGCCAATTGATTTCTGATTTCACTGAGTTGTGGAACTACAATTGCCAGCTTTATATTTGGATTAGCCGTTAAATGCTGCTTTGCCCAAGTAACTGCAGCACGGTATTCCGCCTCTTGATCTTGCAAGCTCACATGCTGCGTTTGCGCTAGATCCGCCTGTGCAGTGGCGTATGTGGTCACATTCACACCTTGCTTGATTAATATCTCGCGTAAGCATTGTTCCTGCGGTGCGGTTTGATCAAAGCCGGCAAAGGCAATGTGCGCTGGCAATTGACCAAGTCCTTCTGAGAGTTTCGCAAGTTGCCAATCAACATATCGAACATGTTCCAGCACATTAAGTTCGCTGCAGCGTTGTACAAACACACGCTGCCATTGCAGAAACTGGCGCGACTCCTCCGCCGCAAGTTCACGTGGAACATGCAAATGCCATGCGACCATATATTGATTCGCTTCCATTGCTGCACTGGCTAAGCCTGACACATCAAACAAAGCACCAAAGGCATTTTTTTTTAATGATTGTGTAATCACCTCTTCCCACAACAGTTGTTCATTAAAAGCACTTAAGGCATTTGGTGGATTAACTTCAGTGACAAGCCCGGTCAGCAAGCCAGTTTCTATCAAACTTTCGAGCCACTGAGTAAGCGTCAATACTCTTGGGCTAACCCATTGTTGTTGACCCGCTTGAATTTGCTGCTGCGCAATATCATATTGAATACTGCGTGCCAGCCGAGCGGAAGGACAAAGAATAAGTGGGTTAGATACCATCTCGCTATTCTATTAGAAATTACTGCTCTTAATGAATTGCTTACTCGCTAAATTACTTGATAGGCTAAATTGCATTTCTAGGATAATTTACATAAGCCGAATAAAATAATGAAAATCGCGCGATAATAGCGCCATTCATTCAAAAGGAATT
>JBARQL010000143.1:0-2483 GCA_049643685.1 Methylotenera sp. | reverse complement strand
TTGGCTTGGGTCGCATGTTAGAAGCTGAAGCCTTGCTAGCTGGCATTATCGCGCACTTTACACCCAAGTTATTGGCTGGCAAGCGCGTGTTAATTACCGCAGGCGCCACATTAGAAATGATAGACCCCGTGCGCGCCATTACTAATTTAAGCTCAGGTAAAATGGGTTATGCCATTGCCCAAGCTGCGGCTGACATGGGCGCAGAGGTCACTTTAGTGAGCGGCATCACCGCACTTAAAGTGCCGAGCAATGTTAACAATATATCAGCCACAAACGCGCAAAGCATGTATCAAGCCGTAATGAGCAACATCGCCACTCAAAAATTAGGGTCTCAAGATATTTTTATTGGCGTGGCGGCGGTCGCCGATTACTCACCAGCCCAAACCAGCGCGCATAAAATTAAAAAAAGTAAGTCAACACTTACGCTGGAACTCAAGCCCAACAAAGATATATTGGCAGAAGTTGCAAGCCTCCCTAACGCGCCATTTTGCATAGGGTTTGCGGCAGAAAGTGAAAAATTGTTGGAATATGCCGAAGCGAAACGGCAAGCTAAAAAATTGCCGCTGATTGTGGCCAATTTAGCGACAGAAGCCATGGGAAGCGATGATAACCAAGTGACGCTGCTTGATAAAAATGGCGCGCATGCGTTAGAACGCGCCCCTAAAGTTGAGATTGCAAACGCAATATTACATCATGTCGCAACCATGCTTTCACACGCTTAAGTGCATATCAAATTAAACATAAATTAATCACAAAACTCGCCCGAGAGAAAATAACGCATCTGGAAGCCTTATTCTACAAGGCTTCCAGAGCATCAAAATAAGATAGCTATAAATTTACCGTTATTTGCACTTAATTTTAGTAATAAAAAAGCCTCGAATTATCGAGGCTTTTTTCACTTTCTTATTTGCTAAAACTTGTAACTGGCATTTAAACCCAACAACCAAGTACGGCCTGGTGCTGGCTCATAGTAGCGCCCATTCAAATCGCCCACACGCACAGAACCTACATAATCTTTATCAAACAAGTTATCAATACGCACAAACTCGCTGAATTTCCATTGATCTAAGTTTTGTGTAAAGCCACCGCGCCATGCTGCTATTGTATAACCATCTGCTTTACCATACTGAGGCTTAAACGCCACATAAGTTTTGCTATTGGCACGTGCTTCCAAGGCTGTTGAAAAGCCCATTGGTGCGTATTTCCATGATAATTCGCCATAGACGGTTTGTTTAAATGTACCGGGAATTTCTGCACCCGATTTGATTAACTCTCCACCTGAATTGCCTGGCGTACCTGCCGCTGCCGGCGCATTGATATTACAAGCCGTTTGCGCACCGCTAAATGGTCTACATGCTTTAAAATCAGATGAGAATTCTGCGTCTAGGTATGTGTATGCAAGGTATGCGCCTAAACCGTTATCAAATTTACTATCTACTGACAACTCAAAGCCTTTACGCTCGCTACTTTTCACATTTTGATAAACAGTACGACCTGCCGCTTGTTGCTGCACGACAATCTCATCATCAGTATCAATCTTAAATATTGCAGCATTTAGCAAAATATTATCACCCATAAAAGCTTTAATTCCCGCTTCATATTGACGACTTTTGGCTGGTTTTAAGTCAAGATTCAAGCCTGAACCAGTCGCTTTGTAGGCCATTTCTACAAAGGTTGGCGTTTCAAAGCTTTCTCCGGCATTTGCATACAAATTAACTGCGTCTGTTAATTTAAATACCGCACCAATCACTGGCGTAGTTTCACTAAAACTGATTGAACCGCTATCATCAGGATTTGTGCCTGTATAAGCCGTGTTTTTAATATAATTATCATCATTTTTAAAGCGTACTTTACTATGACGCAAACCACCACTTAGTATAAATCTTTGTCCTAAATCGACTGAACCTTGCAAATATTGGTCAAAGTTTTTTGCGGTATTCGTTTCATCTCGGCGCAAATTACCTCTTACACCACACACCACTGCATTTGCCACGTTACCGCAATCAACTCCCGCTGGTAGCGCACCTAAAGCTTTATTAGAGGTGAAGTTTTCATAACCTTTACGGTCATCTTTCATACGGTCGTAGTTCATACCCGCCGTAACACTATAAGCATTCTCAGCGATTTTGCCATTATGTGTCCAACGCAAATCTGCACCGCCAAATGTACGGTCTATTGTTGCTACACCACCACCTTGCAGGTCATTACGTTGTGCGCCAACTGAGATAGATTGATATTGTTCATTATCGCGCTGTCCGTAATACGCCATTAAACGTACAGTATCATCGGCGGTAAATTTGTGTTCTAACGTTGCCCCTACTTGCTCATGGCTACGTGAAACACGTGTATTAAATAGTTCAGAACCTGTACCCGCTTGCTTACGGTTATTCCTAAGCTGCGCCGCATCTAACCCTTGGGGATCCAAATTATCTGGTTGATCAAGTGCCGTTGCCACAACAGTCAACTTGGTATCTTCGCCCAAT
>JBARQL010000142.1:0-7724 GCA_049643685.1 Methylotenera sp. | reverse complement strand
CGCGCTTCAATGCCAATGTTTTGCATATAGGTTTGAATGTTCATGGTGTGATTATACTTTTTTGTTAGCATAATTAAAACAAATCAGCATTGAAGGGCGTATTTAGTAGATGTTGCTATCTATTGCGAGCATCACACACCGCTCAGTAAAAAATCAATCGCTGCAATAATGTCATTTTGGTGAGCAATTAAAATCTCAATTTCTGCACCTAGCTCACGTTTGTGAATCCCCGCTAATTGTGGTGTCATCATGCAGTAGTCTTGCCCTTGCACCGATAAAATGGGGGTGAGCTTGCTCATGGGCTTGTGCGCCATGGTTTTTACAGGCGTAAGCGGCACAACAACGCAGGTTTGCATAGTGCCCAGCAAATCATTTTGAATGTTGAGCAAAAATGGATAAGCGGTTTGCGTGGCCTTATTTTTGTTTTGATAAACGGTAAATTGTGACATTTAAAACACGCGCAATTTATCAGCAAACGCACCATGTTCATCTGCCTGCTGGTTATAACCGTCTATGGCCTGCTGATTTTGCGCAAGCCACGCTTGCTGCTGCTTAGCCTTAATTAAAGTGATAAGACTTTCTTCTAAAGTTGCTGACAAATTGATATTAAGTGCACGCGCTTTATTAAGTAAATCACTATTCACGCTCAAATTAGTGGCGCGTTTAGGCGCTTGAGTTTCATAAATAACTTGCATCATTGTTCCTTTTATCAACTTTCGAATGATGCGCAAATTATATGCGCATAATCAATGCGTGTCAAAGTGAAAAAACAGGATAACTTGACATTAAAATTTAATCAAAAAATCCCCGAGAGAATTTTATGCCTCTGCAAGCCTCATGAATATTGGCTTGCAGAGGTGGTGAAATGATTAGGTGTGAAATTTAGCGTAAGAATGGATTTTCGTCTGGCGTCAATAGCGTAGCGTATTGCTCCGAAAGTAAGGTTTTTCATACGGCGGAATACGCAAGCTATTCCGCCCTACGAGTTCTTGGTTAACTCGTCCTAAGAGCTAAAACCATAAATACCAACCCAAAGCAATTAGTGCTCCTAGTAAAAAACTTAAAACTTTTTCTGCCGTACCAGACAAAAAGTCTTTTGTAAGGCAACTGCTTAATGAAGCGAATATTTTTGCCAGTGAAGTAGCATTTTTCGCATTTTTCTCCATTGCAATGTACACATTCGCCAGCCACATGTTCGTATTCAACAACCACTTTGCCAGAACCGCATTTGTAGCCTTTTTCTGATTCATAAAAGGCTCGAATCTCTTTAGAGATATTGCTCCCTTTCGGAACGCTTACTTTTGTACCAACACCCCCACAAGACGAGCAGCCACGTAAAATATTCCTTACAGGGTCTCTTTGGGTTTCTGGCATGGTCACAGCAATATATCCAATACCATTACAGGGGCTGCATGAAAGATGAATTTTTGGCATAGCTTACTTCTGTTCAATTTAATAACTTGTCAAAACCCTACCGCCCCCGCACCTTCGCCAACCCAAAACACAGCCGAGAAATCTCTAACCAAGCGTCACCCAGCATCACGCCTTTCGCGGTTTTATCAATATCCGCCAGTTTTTGTAAAGCCGCTTCAAGCTGGCGCAAGCTTAAGCGCGACAATGCGCGTTTAGTTAGGGCTTGTTTTTCGCCAAAAATGCGGGCGTTGGTCATGGCGGTTTGGATGTTTTCGCCGCGCATTTCGGCTTGTTTTACGCGCACTAAGGGCCGCAGCACCCACATCAGCGGGCTCATCACGGCTACAGGGTTTTCGCCTTCATCTTGCAGGCCTTGTAAAATGCGTACCGTGCGGGCGGCATCGCCCAAAAGCACGGCTTCGCCGAGTTGAAAGGCATCAAAGCGCGACACATTCAGCACGGCTTCTCGCACGGCTTCATCCGTGAGTTCGCCCTGCGGGTAGAGCAGGCCAAGTTTTTGCACTTCTTGGTTGGCCGCCAGTAAGTTGCCTTCTACTTGGTTGGCTAAAAAATCAAGCGTTTGTGGGCTTGCTTGCTGGCCTTGCCCTGTAAGTCTATTGGCAATCCATTTAGGTAAATTAGCAGCGCTCACTTCATCATTAGCAATCATCACCGCTTGTTGCTCAAGTGCGCTAAACCACGCACTGTTTTTAGCTTCGCGCTCAAGTTTGGGCAAAATAATCACCACGGTGGTGTCTGGTATGGGTTTGCTCGCCAAGGCTTGCAGGGCTTTGCTGCCATCTACGCCAGGCTTGCCATTGGGGATGTTGATTTCTAGCAAGCGCAAGCTGGCAAAGAGCGAAATGGATTGGCCGTAAGCTTCAATTTGTTGCCAATTAAAATTGCGCTCAACGGTTAAGCTGTTTCGCTCATCATAGCCTTGCGCACGGGCTGCGGTGCGGATAGCATCTAAACATTCACGCTGCGCTAGTGGCTCATCACCCACCAGCACATATAAACTTTTTAAGCCTTGGCCTAGATGCTTTTCAAGTTGTGCCTGCGCGAGCTGCATGCGAGAAATTAGTTATTTTGGTGCGAGTTTAATGGCTGAAAGTCTGCGCATAATTTCACGAATGGCATCGCTACGCATGTCAGTATTCAGCCTAGCTTCTTCGTCTAACTTGCCTAAGAGTGCATTGTCGTTATAAGAAAAATCTCGGCGCACCTGTACCGTTTGTGGCACACTCCAAGCTTCAGAGGCGGGGTCGCGTGTTCTGAAACTGACACGATAATTCAGCTCGTACTCTCGCACCACGCCGCCGCCACTTAACGATAAAATGCGTTTTTCATTGGTTTCATTGAGCATTTCGATGAGTATTTCAGCATCCTCAACTTTATTCACCACTTGAATGCCATTGGTTTTGAACGATTGATTGAGCTCTCTTGAGATGCTGAGTGTGCTACCTTGAACAAAGATGGTTTTGAAGGATAAATTAGCCACTCCACGCAACTGAAAACCGCAAGCCGCAAGCGTGGCACTCAATAAAAGTATCCAAATAAAATTGATACGGCTGTGTTGCATCGCAATATTCTTCATCGTTTATCCTACTTGGTTTATCCCACTACAACGTTAATGAGTTTGTTCGGCACTACGATTATTTTACGAACCGTCATATTGTCTTCAATGAATTTTTGTACAAAAGGTTGCTGTAAAGCTAATTTTTCCAGTGTCTCTTTAGATTCAGTTTTTGCGACCTTAATACTGCCGCGCAATTTTCCATTCACTTGAATCACATATTCTACGCTATCTTGCACCATTGCGGACTTATCCGCGACAGGCCAGCCCGCGTCTAAAATATGGCTTTGTGGGCATAACTCTGCCCAAATGGCTTGGCAAATGTGTGGCACGATAGGGGAGAGCAATAACGCTACATTTTGTAAGACCTCTTGGC
The DNA here is from genome assembly GCA_049643685.1 of Methylotenera sp. Classification (GTDB taxonomy): domain Bacteria; phylum Pseudomonadota; class Gammaproteobacteria; order Burkholderiales; family Methylophilaceae; genus Methylotenera. The sequence goes on along the minus strand of JBARQL010000142.1, from coordinate 4,359 downwards.
GCACACTACGAGTAATTTCATCCGACCCTTCCAGTTTAGCTAAGGCATTCATCAATTCCATCACCGATGAAATTGCCGTGTTAAAGCTGTGGCGGCGACCATAATCATCAGCAACTTTTTCAATAGTCAGGTGCAATTGCAAGCGTATCGCTTTAAGGTCGGCGTTTAATTCGCCCTGCGTGTAAGCGGCGACAGCGCCTAATTCCACATGTTCATACACTGCTTTCCAAAGTCTTCGTAAAAAGCGATTCGCGCCTTCAACGCCGCTATCTGCCCATTCCAGGCTTTGTTCTGGCGGCGCGGCAAACATCATGAACAGACGTGCGGTATCTGCGCCGTAAGTGTCAATGAGCTCCTGCGGGTCAACCGTATTGCCTTTCGATTTGCTCATTTTCGAGCCATCTTTCAGCACCATACCCTGCGTGAGCAAATTAGTGAAAGGCTCGTCATTTTTCAATAAACCCACATCGCGCATCAGTTTGTTGAAGAATCGTGCATAGAGCAAATGCAAAATCGCATGTTCAATGCCACCTACATATTGGTCTACAGGCAACCAGTAGTTTGCGCGCTCATCCGCCATTGCTGTGTTGCTGTCAAAACTCGCATAACGTGCAAAATACCATGAGGACTCAAAGAAAGTATCAAGTGTATCTGTTTCTCGGGTGGCTTTGCCGTTACAGGTTGGGCAAGTCGTTTCGTAAAAGCTCGGGTCTTTTTTAATTGGGGAGCCTACGCCGTCCATCACCACGTTTTCAGGTAATACCACTGGCAACTGCTCGGCAGGGACTGGAACTTCACCACATTGTTCACAATGAACTATTGGAATTGGGCAACCCCAATAGCGTTGGCGTGACACGCCCCAATCGCGTAGGCGATATTGAGTGCGGCGTTTGCCTAGCTTTTTTGTGGATAATGCTTCGGCAATCGCCGTGCTGGCGGCATCGAAATCTAAGCCATTGAACGCGCCAGAGTTAAATAAAATGCCGTGTTCGGTGAATGGTAAGGTGGCTGCTTCTTTTGCTGCGTTGAGCATCACCCGAACCCCTAGCCCAGTTTGCGCACGAAAGTTAGTAGGAGCGGCGGCAGGTTTAATGACCGTTTTAATGGGCAACCTATATTTTCTGGCAAACTCAAAATCGCGCTCATCGTGCGCGGGCACGGCCATCACCGCGCCTTCGCCATAGCTGGCTAACACATAATTGGCCACCCAAATGGGTAAGTTTTCACCATTGAGCGGGTGGGTGACAAACATTCCCGTTGCCATGCCTTTTTTCTCGGCAGTGGCAACGTCCGCTTCGGCCACACTACCACGCTTACATTCAGCAATAAAGTCAGCTAATGCCAGGTTGTTTTGTGCGGCTTGGGTTGCCAAAGCGTGCTCTGCTGCAACTGCCACGTATGTCGCGCCCATTAAGGTATCTGGACGGGTGGTATACACTTTCAGGTTACCTGTTTTCCCAAAAATCGGAAATTCAACTTCGCAACCGTAGCTTTTACCTATCCAGTTGCGCTGCATGGTTTTTACCTGCTCAGGCCAGCCATCAAGTTTATCCAAATCATTCAGTAATTCTTCAGCATACGCGGTGATTTTCATGAAGTATTGCGGAATATCGCGTTTTTCAACCAACGCACCGCTGCGCCAACCGCGACCGTCAATCACTTGCTCATTGGCAAGTACGGTGCCATCGACCGGATCCCAATTCACAGTCGAAGTTTTTTTGTAAATAAGGCCTTTTTTGAAAAGCTCGGTAAATAACCATTGCTCCCATTTATAGTACTCAGGTTTGCAAGTAGCAATCTCACGATTCCAATCCACACCCAGCCCCAATTGTTTAAGCTGGGTTTTCATGTGCTCGATGTTTTCATAGGTCCATTTTGCGGGCGCGGTATTGTTTTTAATCGCCGCATTTTCCGCAGGCAAGCCAAACGCATCCCAACCCATCGGTTGCATCACGTTAAAGCCCTTCATTTGATGAAAACGGCTGAGTACGTCACCAATGGTGTAATTACGCACATGCCCCATGTGCAAGCGTCCGCTAGGGTAGGGGAACATCGATAGACAATAATATTTAGGTTTGCTGCTGGTTTCTGAGGCTGCAAATGTTTTATTGGACTCCCAATATTGTTGGGCTTGTTGCTCGATTTCTTTGAAAGGATATTGCTGCTGCATGGCTCTGATGTGTGAAATTAAAATGAGATTATACTTGAAGCCCGCCTAGAAACTATGCTTGTAGGCGACTAAAAATGCCAACTGTGCTATTCAGCCTGAGCAGAGGAAGGCATGATAATTTTCGCCTGCCATTGCTGGTAATTTAAGATGGCTATTTTAACGTCTTTGTAAGCCTGCATAAATTCAACCTGCTGCTGATTAATCTCAGTGGCTTTGTCAAAATATTTAATGATGCGACCATTTGGATGGGCAGCAAACCACGCTGGGACGGTGTTTTCGCGGATTAATTCTGGTGACTGTTTCAGCCTGCCCAGAAAATTAAAAATACCTGAATATTTACCCAGATAAGCGACAGGGATATTTTTTGACTCGAGTTCTTTGAGTTTTATGCTGATTGGCCTCATGTCATAAGCATCGCCAGCCGTATGAATCACCACATACAAGCAAATAGTCAGCAAGATGATTGACATGACTGATAGCTGTGAGACGGTGGCCGAAACGGATTTTTTGGGTAAAAAATAAATCAGGATTGCGACTAAGATAGTAAACCAGCCTAACCATAGCGGAATGTGTTGCATCCAAGCGCTTAGTTTAGTGTGTGAATGTGCGTATGACGGTAACGCTAATAAAATAATCCCAACTATAAAAGTGAAAATCACAATAGGTAGCAGGGGTAAACGAGTGTTTGCCTGATGTTTATCAGTAAAGCGGGCAATCAGTAACGCAAACGCTGGGAAAATTGGCAGAATGTAGTGTACTTGCTTGCCGCTGATGAAAGAAAAGGCAACAAAAACCGGTAATATCCAAGCGATGCAAAACCTTATGCCCATATTTACCGGGTTATGTTTGATTAGCCCTTGCCAGAAAGTCCCCCAAAACAGCCAAGGAAAAAGCAACAATGGCAGAACAGGCAGATACCACCAAAAAGGACGTTTATGTGCAAACGAATCGACCATGCGATCTGCTGTTTGCCCCCAAAAAATGGCATGTTGATATTCGCTGCCGCCATGCATTCCTGCTGGAATTGCCCATGCTAGGACGATTATTGCCCCACCTAACACCGAGTAAATCAAGGGTAAATACCAATTTTTAGCATTGAGATGTTTATCAACACTCCACCATGAAGCGAGTAGTGCAACAGGCAAAAGTTGCAGAAATATCGTCGGACCTTTTGCGAGCAGCCCGCCGCCAATCGCTAGAGCAAACATGAACCAGCCTTTAAATGCTTGAATTGACGTATGCGCTTGTAGAGCAACGAGCAAGCCCCAAATACCCAGCACAGTAAAAAAAGCAATGAGCATGTCGAACATGAGCGCGGTAGAGAAAAAGACCCACAGGCCACTGCTAATTAATATGAGCGCGGCATTGTCTTTAATGGCCGTTTTTTCTGGCCATAATCTGTCAGCGATTCTGCGGGTGACGAACACACTGGCAAGTGCGAATAATGAAGGTACGAGGCGTGGCCACCAGTCGTTGACGCCGAAAACCTTCCAGCCGAGATTAATCAGCCAAAATAGTAAAGGTGGCTTATGGCTGTATGCAATGCCGTTAAGGGTGGGTATCAAATAATCGCCGTTGAGCCACATGTTCCACGCCACAGTGACGTAGCGCGTCTCATCAATGGGGATATAAGAGCGGCCATTCAGGCTGGCAACAACCAAAAAAAGCCACAACAACAGAATCTGAATAGGTATCTTTTTATTCTTCACGGGATGTACTATTAAAGAGTGAGGGGGCTAAATGCTGTGTCAGGCAAGTGCAGTGAAAATATTGTTTTTGATGATATCCATTGCATCCAAGCCATTTACTTTTACATGTGTTGGCGCGCCAAGAACGCCATTTTTTGCTCAGATTAAAAAATGATAGAGAAAATATACGGCCAGGCCTAGCGGCAGTGCTAATCAAGCCACGGAAAAAAACATTGGTATAAACACTTCATCAGCTACAGTCTCCTGAAGTCAATATTGTAGAGTTTGCAAACAAAGTTTGCATGCCAGCGCAGGGTTAGGTAAGTAAACTGTTTTGCACATTATTGCCAGGAGAGCTAGGGCTTGATTTCTCTGACTAGATCCCGATAGACGTGCCAACTTGCGTGCCCAACTACTGGCATGGCCACAATTAAACCAAGAAAACTCGTCGCAAAACCAAAGCCGATAATCACTGTGATGCATAATGCCCAGAGTAGCATC
>JBARQL010000141.1:0-7968 GCA_049643685.1 Methylotenera sp. | reverse complement strand
ACCATGTTAATTCATAATCAATATGACCTAGCATAAGTATGTGACACAAAAACGATGAAAACTATACGAAACGCATAAAAATCAGTAAGATGCTGTTTGTTACAATTTAACACCATTTGTTACAACTGTATAATTAAACCAATATCAATCTCACTTGCAATATCAAACTGGATAGGGGAGCTTAAATCATGAAGGTCAAAAGCAATATAAAAGCGGTTGTGGCAGCATCTTTATTAGGCTTAGCAAGTCAGGCACAAGCTGCAGGTTTCGCACTGATTGAACAAAGTGCCAGCGGCATGGGTAATGCTTACGCTGGAGCAGCAGCAACGGCTGAAGATGCCAGCACCATCTTTTTTAACCCGGCTGGGATGACCTATATCGAAGGTACACAGTTAGTGGGTGCATTGCATCTCATTAAACCGAATGCTGAATTTAACAACAATGGCTCAATTAAAGCACTTTTTCGACCACAAGGCGGTGAAGGCGGTGATGCTGGAGATTTAGCCTTTGTACCTAATTTTTATTACAAAAGAGATTTGACAGACACTATTAAATTTGGCTTAGGTGTCAATGCACCTTTTGGCTTAAAAACAGAATATGACAAAGATTGGATAGGCCGTTTTCAAGCGATTAAATCCGAGGTGAAATCCGTTAACATTAATCCTTCGATTGCTTTTAAAGTGAATGACCAACTTTCTTTAGGTGCTGGTATATCCGCGATGTGGTTTCAAGCCGAACTTACCCGTGCAGTTAATCTTGGCGCCGCTGAAAGAAGCGTAAAAATCAAAGGGGACGATTGGGGATTTGGAGTTAACCTTGGTGCAATTTACCAAGCGACAACAGATACACGCTTCGGGCTAGCGTATCGCTCTAAAGTTAGGCAAGATTTAGAGGGTAAATCAACTTCGAACTACGCCCCCTTAAACACTGACGTTACAGCCGGGATATCATTGCCAGAAAATGTTTCCTTTAGTGCGTTTAGTCACGTAAATGACAAATGGGATGTAATGGGTGACGTTACATGGACGCACTGGAGTAGATTCAAAGAGTTAAGAATTGACTTCGCCAACGCCCTGCCAGACTCAGTAACTGCTGAAAACTGGGAGAACACAACGCGTTATTCTCTCGGTGTGAATTATCACTATAGCGATACGCTTAAATTACGTGCAGGCGTAGCCTACGACCAAGAAGCCATTCGTGACCAATATCGCACTGCACGCATTCCTGGCAATGACAGAAAATGGCTCTCTTTAGGCGCAAACTGGAAAGCATCGCCTAACTCGATGTTCGACATTGGCTATTCACATTTGTTTATTAGCGATGCCAAGATTGACGATAATCAAACAGTTCCACTTGTGCCTCCTCCTGGAAATGGAAGATTACGAGGTAGCTACGACGGCAGTGTTGACATCTTAAGTTTGCAATACACTCATAACTTTTAATTACAAGACATTCGATGTAAATGAATGGGTTTAAGGTAAAACTTAAACCCATTTTTTTGTCTTCTGCCATTTCGAGTAAAGCAAAAAATAAACTTTTTAACAACTCTTTTAAGCTGATAATTTCGCCCGAGCGAAAATCACTGCTCTGCGAGCCTTGTAAATAGTCGCTTGCAGAGCAGTCGCAGAAAAGACATGTGAAATTTAGTAAAAAATCATTATTTATTGAATACTAATCAATCACCACACTCTCACGAATTAACACCAAAAATACTCACACAAATAGATTGGCTGTGGCAAAATCTATCGTTATGGAATCTGCTGATTTAAACACAACACAATTCATCGCCACCTGCCCTGCTTGCGGTCTGCTGTGCGACGATGTTTTGATTGAGAATCGGCTAAATACCCTCACCGTTAAAGCCAAAGGCTGCGCAAAAAGTGTTGCATTTTTTGAACAAGCTCAAAGTCAGAATGAAGTTTCAGCTAAAATTGCCGGCAAACCTGCCACCTTACAAGCGGCCATTTTAAAAGCCGTGCAAATACTGAAGTTGTCCCAAACACCCTTATTTTCTGGCTTGGGAACAGATGTATTAGGCTTTAGAGCACTCTTTAATCTAGCTCAAAAAACCAACGCGACATTGCAACACATGAACGCAACTAGCCTGCAACGTAATATGCGTGTGCTGCAAAGCGCGGGCTGGCAAACCACCACATTGACCGAAGTCAAAAACCGCGCGGATGTAATCGTATGCATTGGCACTGATGTCGTTTCACATAATCCACGTTTTTTTGAGCGCTTTGTTTGGGTACAAAATGCCATGTTTTGCGATGCCCATGCACGTGAAATCATTTACATAGGCAGTCAAGATTTAGAGGTCTCTGCTGGTGTTTCACCTACTGGAAAAACAGCACAACATATTGTTTGCAACACTGAACAACTACCTGAAATCACCACGGTTTTACGTGCTTTAGTCTTTGGCAAAACAGTAAAAGCAGCGCAAGTGGCTGGCGTTGCAATGGCTGATTTACAAGCCGTCGCCGACAAACTCAAACAAGCTAAATATGCCGTGTTTACTTGGGTTGCGAAGGATTTAGATTTTCCGCATGCGGAACTGACGATTCAAAATATCACAGAAACGGTCGCTATCTTAAACGACACCACGCGTGCAGCAGGTTTGCCACTTGGTGGCAGTGATGGTGACACTTCTGCCAATTACACCAATACTTGGCTGAGTGGCCTTGCTTTAAACGACAACCCTATAGAGCATGATGCAGTACTTTGGGTCAATAGCTTCAGTCCAACGAAAATGCCACCTCCATTGAGCAAGCCTAATGATAAAAAACCAACGATTGCGCTAGGGCACGCCAACAGTCAATTTGAAACCGAGCCTGATGTGTTTATTCCCATCGCAACACCAGGGTTAGATTGCTCAGGCACCCTATTTCGTGTGGATTCAACCGTAGCGCTCCCATTAAAAAAATTGCGCGGTTGCAAACATCCAACGTTAAATGAGATTGTTCAGCAAATTGAGGCGCATCTTTCATGATAACGTTGCTCAAAAACGGCAAACTTTACGACCCTACACACCAGAAAAATGGTGTGATTGAAGATCTTTATCTCTTTCAAGGTCACATCATCCCGAAACCGATTGACCCAAGCAAAATCACTCAAACTTTTGATCTAACTGGCAAAGTTGTGATGGCGGGCGCCATTGACATGCATAGCCACATAGGCGGCGGCAAAGTCAACATTGCCCGCATGATGTTGCCAGAATTTCAAGAGACCCGCGGGTATTCTGAGCCAGAAGCACATATTTGTACGCCAAACTGTTCACACAATGCCACTCCCAGCACCACCGACACAGGCTTTCGCTACATTGAAATGGGTTACACCGCCGCATTTGAACCAGCCATGATGCCCATCAACGCCCGCCAAGCGCACTTAGAGATGGGCGATACGCCGATGATAGACAAAGGCGGCTACGCCATGCTGGGGAATGACGATTACTTTTTACGGCTATTAAGTGGCAAGGCTGACCAAAAAACCATTAACGATTACGTCGCCTGGACGCTGCACGCCACGCAAGCGATTGGTATTAAAGTGGTGAACCCTGGTGGTATTAGCGCATTCAAATTTAACCAGCGTCGGTTAGATTTAGACGAAAATAACGTGCATTATCAGGTGACACCGCGTGAGATTTTAAAAAGTTTGAGTACTGCAGTAAATCAACTTGGGATTGCCAAGCCCTTGCATGTACATTGCAATAATTTAGGTGCGGCAGGCAACTTTGAAACTACACTTAACACCATGCATGCTTCTGATGGTGTTCCCATGCATCTCACACATATTCAGTTTCATAGTTACGGAACTGAAGGCGATAAAAAGTTTTCATCTGCCGCTGCAGTGATTGCCGAAGCATTGAATAAAAACAAACATATCACCGCTGACGTGGGGCAAATTTTATTCGGACAAACCGTGACGACTTCAGGTGACAGCATGATGCAGCACCTCAACGCCAAGCACGCTAACCCGAAAAAATCCGTCATCATGGATATCGAATGTGATGCAGGCTGCGGTGTTGTGCCATTTAAATATCGCGATCAAAATTACGTGAATGCTTTGCAATGGGCAATAGGTCTAGAGCTTTTTCTCTCAGTCGAAGACCCTTGGCGCATCTTTTTAACCACTGACCATCCCAACGGTGCGCCATTTACCAGTTACCCGCATTTAATCCGCCTGCTGATGGATAAAACCTTTAGAAACGAAGCGTTTGCCAAACTCAATTTAGACGCGCAAGCCATGAGTAATTTAAGCAGTTTGGGCCGCGAATACAGCTTATACGAAATTGCCATCATGACCCGCGCAGGTGCAGCTAAACTCATCGGCTTAAATGATTGCGGCCATTTAGGCGTAGGTGCACAAGCCGATATTACCGTTTATACCGACCAACCTGACCGAGAAGCCATGTTTGCCAAACCTGATTTTGTATTCAAAAATGGCGAACTGGTAGTCAAAGACGGCAAAGTAGTAAAGGTGGTTTGGGGTGTCACGCATACCGCCAAACCCGCTTTTGATATTGGTATAGAGAAAAACCTGGGCGAATACTTTGATCAATACCATACGATTCAATTAGATAACTTTAAAATTAATGACGACGAAATCAGTGAGGGTGGGCGCGGAAAAGTGGTCACGCACACGAACAAATCATGATAATCAACGGCATACAAATTGACGATACCTACGCTGAAGCCTTCAATATGCGCGGCACGCGTGTCATCATTACCGCGCTTAACTTAAAATGGGCTTATTACGCAGCCAATGCCATGACAGGCTTTGCCACCAGCGTCATTGGTTGTGGTGTTGAGGCGGGGATTGAGCGTGAATTATCTGCTGATGAAACGCCCGATGGGCGCGCTGGCGTCAGCGTGTTGATGTTCGCGATGGGCAGTAAAGTACTCATGCAACAACTTGAAACGCGCATGGGGCAATGCATCCTCACCTGCCCGACTGCGGCGGCATTTGCAGGCATAGAAAGTGAAGACCAAATTAGCTTGGGCAAACATTTACGTTATTTTGGTGATGGCTTTCAAACTTCAAAACTGATTCGTGATGCTGATGGGATAGTAAAACGTTATTGGCGTATCCCCGTGATGGATGGCGAATTTCTCACGCAAGAAACCACAGGCATGGTACGCGCCATCGGCGGCGGTAACTTTTTGATTCTAGCCACTTCACAAGCAGCAGCTTTAACTGCAGCAGAAATAGCGATTGAAGCGATGAAACAAGTGCCAAACGTCATTATGCCTTTCCCAGGTGGCGTTGTGAGATCGGGCTCAAAAGTGGGGAGTAAATATCCTAAACTGTTTGCTTCCACCAATGATGCATTTTGCCCCACGCTAAAAGGCATCACCAATACCGAGCTTTCGGCGGAAATTGAAAGCGTGATGGAAATTGTGATTGATGGCCTCAGCTTTGAAGACATTGCTCGTTCGATGAAAGTAGGCATACAAGCCATTTGTGATTTAGGCATCAATAGCGGGGTAAAACGTATTTCTGCAGGGAATTATGGCGGTAAATTAGGCCCGCATTTGTTTAAGTTACATGAAATTCTAAGCGAGAAGGCTGCATGACCGCCCTCACGTTCACCTTAAAAGTTAGCCCAAGCCAACCGTTGGATTGCAGACAACTTACACCGAATAAACTTGCAGGCCTCAGTTTGTCTGACATTAAAAACCTATCCCTATCCCCACAAAAAAATGCGCCGAAAGTCACTGATTACTTTGAGGTGACTGGCAGCGATACCAATCAAATCGTATTTAAAAAAAGTCGGAGTCAGCTAGATTATATCGGCCACAAAATGACCAGCGGCAGCATCGTCATTGAAGGAAACTGTGGTGATTTTCTTGGTGCCAACTTGCAAAATGGCACGATTATCGTGAAAGGCAACGCCAATGACCGCGTAGGTGACCAGATGCGTCGCGGCTTGATTTTAATTGACGGTAACGCAGGCAACTATTGCGCCAGCCGCATGATTGCCGGCACCATCGGTGTGTATGGCGAAGTCGGCCAATATCTAGGGTTTACCATGAAACGCGGTACGATCTTACTCACACAACAACCCTGTCTGCACGCCACCCTGCAAGATTGCGGCATGCACACGCTGCCATTTTTAGCCTTGTTATTTCGCTCATTTACACCCCTTCCCACACTGTTCAATCATATACAAACGCAACGTGTGCAACGTTATGCTGGCGATTTAGCATGCAACGGCAATGGTGAAATTTTAATCTTTCTTGATTAAGCAATTTCTCCTTAACACTTGCGAGTGTTAAAATTGCGCCTTTAAAATAGCCGATTACGCACCATGCCACAATACCTCACCGCCGCGTTGTATAAATTTGTCAGCTTGCCAGACTATCAGGCGTTGCAGGCACCTATTCTCGCCGAATGTCAAAAACGCCATATCAAAGGGACGCTTTTGCTGGCCGAAGAAGGCATTAACGGCACAATCGCTGGATTGCCTGATGATATACACCAGTTGCTTGAATACTTAAGACAAGACGCTATTTTCAGACAACGCTTTGCCGATTTAGTACACAAAGAATCTTATGCGGACGAGCATCCGTTTTACCGCATGAAAGTGAAACTAAAAAAAGAAATCGTCACCATGGGCGTGCCTAGCGTCAGCCCGACCAAACAAGTCGGCACTTATGTCAAACCAGAAGATTGGAACGCGCTGATAAGCGACCCGGACGTGATTTTGCTGGATACGCGCAATGATTACGAAGTGCATATCGGCACCTTCAAAGGCGCGATTGACCCTAAAACCACGACATTCCGAGAATTTCCAGCCTTTATTGCACAAAATCTGGATAAAACCAAAAACAAAAAAGTAGCGATGTTTTGCACAGGCGGTATTCGCTGTGAAAAAGCCTCTTCTTTCATGGTGGATCAAGGTTTTGAAGAAGTGTTTCACCTGCAAGGTGGCATTTTAAAATACCTGGAAACCGTGCCAGAGAATGAAAGTCTATGGCAGGGTGAATGCTTTGTATTCGACCAGCGCGTCGCGGTAAAACATGGCTTAGAAGTGGGTAATTATGACCAGTGCTATGCCTGCCGCATGCCACTCTCGCCTGAGGAGTTGCAAAGCCCGCAATATACCGCTGGCATCTCTTGTCCACACTGTTATGACAAAACCTCAGAAGAAAAACGTGCTGCACTCACCGAACGACAAAAACAAGTCATATTAGCTAAAAAGCGTGGCGAAACGCATATCGGAGAAAAGCAGAAAAAATAATGGTATGTGAGGCCAAGTTGTTAAGCCAAGTTATTAGGGTAAGTATCGTATATTTTTCTGCAAGAAAACGCTCTTGACCAGATGAAAATATTTAGAAAAATACCTTGAATTACCCTTCATCTTATTTCATTGCCCCGCGAGCCTTATAAATAAAGGCTCGCAGAGCAATGTTTTTCTCTCGAGGATTTAAGTTAGCGAATTATTTAATTCAAAAACTTACCAACCGCTTGTGCGCGTGTCGTCACGTTCAGCTTATTAAATATACGTTTTAAATGACTTTTTACGGTATTTTGACTAATAAACAAAATAGCGCCAATCTCTTGATTGGTTTTACCAGCCCGCACCCAACGGATAATTTGCAGCTCACGTTCGCTCAATGCAACGGCATTAGGTGTTGGGTCTAATTCATCAAATAGTTCAACTTGCACTTCGACTGGCTCAAGGTGCTGAATTTTTCTTAGCACGCTATCAATATGCGGCATGACTAACCCCATCACCGAATCTTGCACGCTAAAAGTATTTTCTTTGCTGTAGAAGACATAGAGACATTCATTGCTACCGCGTATATCGCTGACGCCATACACTAACAATGAATTAAATTGCTTAAATTCTACGGGGAATTGCGTTTTAATCTCGCTTGCCAGCGCAAGCTCGTCAAGGTGATTGAGCACAAACCATCGCTGATTATTCGTTAACCATTGTTGATGCAAATGCAACATGAACACATC
>JBARQL010000140.1:0-10946 GCA_049643685.1 Methylotenera sp. | reverse complement strand
CCCCGCAATCATTCATACATTTTTATATTAGAACAAGACTATCACGATGAATCAGTTCCACTTCATCTATGTAACCTAAAATTGCCTCTATTTCATGGCTGGCTTTTTGTTTAATCCTCGCAGCCTCATTAGCCGAATAATTCACCAAACCTCGCGCGATTTCCACACCCTGACCATCCACGCAAGCGACCACATCGCCACGCTCAAAATAACCTTCTACAGCAGTCACGCCAATTGGCAATAAACTTTTTCCTTCTGTTTTAAGTACTTTTACTGCACCAGCATCTAATACCAGCTTTCCTGTAGTGCGCAAATGATCGGCCAACCATTGCTTGCGTGCGGCCGTTTTCATTTGTGCGGCTTCCAGATGTGTGCCGATTACCTCACCTGCGCTTAAGCGTAAGAGCACATCTTTTTCACGACCAGATGCAATCACGGTATGTGCGCCACTGCGTGCCGCACGCTTTGCCGCCAGAATTTTTGTCAGCATTCCACCAGTGCCTACACTACTACCTGCACCACCTGCCATTTGTTCTAAAGCCACATCACCCGCAATTGCATGTTGAATGAAAGTGGCATTAGCTACTTTACGAGGATCTGCGGAGTACAAGCCTTGCTGATCGGTTAAAATCACTAGCGTATCGGCTTCTATTAAATTGGCTACCAGAGAACCAAGCGTATCGTTATCACCGAACCGAATTTCATCTGTCACCACCGTATCATTTTCGTTAATGATTGGAATGACATTCAAATCAAGCAACGTACGTAGTGTGCTACGTGCATTCAAATAGCGTTTTCTATCTGCCAAATCATCATGCGTGAGTAAAACTTGTGCCGTATGTAAGCCATGGACAGCAAAACAACGTTCATACATTTGTACCAAACCCATTTGCCCAACGGCTGCAGCGGCTTGCAACTCATTAACGGCTGTGGGACGTTTTTTCCAACCTAGTCTTTGCATGCCTTCAGCCACTGCGCCCGAGGACACTAACACCACTTGTTTGCCTTGGTTTACAATGCTTGAAATTTGCGACGCCCAAGCAACAATCGCCGCCTGATCCAAGCCGTTACCATTATTTGTCACCAAGCTGGAGCCTACTTTGACGACAATTACTTTAGCATCAAGTACTAATGATTTCATGTTTAAATTAAGATTCCAACGCTAAAATGTGACTCGCTTTATTTTCTTCGATATGCTGCATGATTGCGTAGGTTAATTCTTTACAACCAATACCGCTAATGGCTGAAATCGCAAATACGCGACCTTTCCAACCATAATCTTTTACGAACTGTTTAACAACTTTTTCTGGTTCAGGCAACATATCGATTTTATTCAACACCAGCCAACGCGGTTTCTCATAGAGCGCCACATCATATTTTCTCAACTCTTCAACAATCGCTTTGGCTTCATGGACTGGATCCACCGCCTCGTCAAACGGTGCAATATCGACTAAATGTAATAATAAAGAAGTGCGTTGCAAATGACGTAAAAATTGGTGCCCCAACCCTGCACCTTCAGCGGCACCTTCGATGATGCCTGGAATATCGGCAATCACAAAACTACGTTCAGCATCCACACGCACTACGCCTAAATTAGGGTGTAATGTGGTGAAAGGATAATCTGCTACTTTGGGTTTTGCAGCCGAAACCGAACGAATAAAAGTGGATTTTCCTGCATTTGGCATGCCAAGCAATCCCACATCGGCTAATACTTTAAGCTCTAAATAAAGCTCAAACTCTTCGCCGGGGTCACCCTTGGTGCATTGGCGCGGTGCGCGATTCAAGCTTGATTTAAAGTGCACATTACCCAAACCGCCTTTACCACCTGCAGCCATTTGCGCACGTTGTCCATGCTCACTCAAATCCACCAGCATTTGTTCACTGGATTTATCTGAAATCACTGTACCGACTGGCACGCGTAAAATCATGTCCTCGCCTTTAGCGCCATAACATTCCGCACTGCGGCCATTTTCGCCACGTTGCGCTCTAAATGTGCGCGTGTAGCGATAATCCACTAACGTATTGATATTACGATCAGCTTCAATAATGATAGAACCACCACGACCGCCATCGCCGCCACTTGGGCCGCCCATCGGCTCGTATTTTTCACGACGAAACGTAGCAACGCCGTTACCACCGTCGCCCGCGTATATTTTAATCGTTGCTTCGTCTATAAATTTCATTTTTCTACCTATGCAAGAGTGCTTTAGCTTTAACACTTAGGCAAACCTGTCATTCCTGTAAGACCGTAAAGGTCTTCCCCGTGGAATATACCCGCTTAAGCTGGTTATGCACACGTGAGAGTTTACCAAATAAAAAAGCCCCATCAAACGATGAGGCTTTAATAAAGTTAATTTAACTTAAACTGTAGCAATAATGCTGACAGTATGACGTTTTAAAGCACCTTTAATAGCAAAAGACACTTTACCATCCGCTTTAGCATATAAAGTATGGTCTTTACCCATGCCTACGTTCTCACCTGCATGCATTTTTGTACCGCGCTGACGCACGATAATGCTGCCCGCTGTGACTACTGTTTCACCAAAGGCTTTTACACCTAATCGTTGTGAATGTGAATCGCGACCGTTACGTGAACTACCACCTGCTTTTTTGTGTGCCATGATTTAATCCTTAACTTGATGGCTGCTAATTATTTAGCAGCAATTGCTTCAATTTTAATTTCAGTAAAACTTTGACGATGGCCTTGAGTTTTACGGTAATGTTTACGACGACGGAATTTGAAAATCATTACTTTATCGCCACGGCCATGTGAGAGCACAGTTGCTTTAACTGTAGCACCCTTAATAATAGGTGAGCCGATGGTCGTTTTTTCGCCATCTGAAACCATTAAAATTTGATCCAGCGTCACTGTGCCGCCAACATCAACTTCAAGCTTTTCAACTTTCAATCTCTCGCCTGCAACTACGCGATATTGCTTACCACCTGTTTTAATTACTGCATACATGATTGAGCCTTAAATTTCGCTTTCTAAAGAACTCGGCATTATACGCAAATAAAGCGGTAAAGCAAACCATAATCGCAAGCAATCTTAAAAATTCCTTTTAAGCATTGCAGAATGGTCATTATCTCATAATTTGTGTGCTTCCTACTAAATAGACGTTATTAGGCTGTGTTAAAATAGCGGCAAATTTTATAGGTGCCTCCTTGTGACATCCAGCGCTATCCAACTCAATCATGTCAACCAGCTTAATAGCGTTCAATCGTGCATTGCTGAAGAGATGCATGCCGTTAATACCGTCATTGAACAATCACTTCATTCTGAGGTGACGCTCGTTAATCAAGTAGCCAATTATATTGTCAATAGTGGCGGCAAACGTTTGCGGCCCATGCTGGTGCTACTTTCTGCCGGGTTGTTTGGCCACATAAAACCTGAGCACCACCAATTGGCTGCTGTGGTTGAGTTTATTCATACGGCTACTTTACTGCATGATGATGTCGTCGACGAATCCGCCAAACGCCGTGGGCAAAATACCGCCAATGCCCTGTTTGGCAATGCTGCGAGTGTACTGGTCGGTGATTTTGTCTATTCGCGCGCCTTTCAAATGATGGTTGCAGTGCAAAACATGCGCGTGATGGAAGTGTTAAGCAATGCGACTAACGTGATTGCTGAAGGTGAAGTATTGCAGTTGTTGAATGTGCATAATGCGGACATTTCAGATGAAGCTTATTTGCAAGTGATTCACTATAAAACGGCTAAGTTATTTGAAGCGGCAACACGCTTGGGCGCGATTATTGGCAACGCTACGCCTGCTGAAGAAGAAGCATTGAGCCAATACGGCTTGCACATCGGCACGGCATTTCAGTTGATTGACGATGTGTTAGATTTAAGCGGCAACGTACTGGAAATTGGCAAAAATCTTGGCGACGATTTAAATGAAGGTAAACCAACGTTGCCTTTGCTCTATGCCATGCGACACGGCACGCCCGCTGAATCACATGCCATTAAACACGCCATCGAACATGGCGGGTTACAGGACTTTTCCACCATCCTCAGTGCCGTTGAGCGCACGGGCGCATTGCAGCATGTCAGACAAATGGCCGAAATAGAAGCTGCGCTGGCGCATGTCGCCATTCAAGGTTTCGCAGATTCTCAATTTAAGGTTGCATTACAAACCTTAGCCGACTTTGCTGTGAAACGAAATTTTTAGCTGCAGTTAGACTTAACTCATAGTGATAAACCTTTAATGTTGAGGACAGGGGTTTAAAATGACTAAAAAATTATGTTTTCTGCTGACACTTTTATGTGGCTTTCAATCTAGCGCTTTCGCACAGGCTGATCAGGTTAAAGTGGGTATTTACATCACTAATCTCTACGATTTTAATTTAGGCGATGGCAGTTATGTGGCGGAGTTCTGGACCTGGAGCTTGCATGAAAATGACAATCTCAACTTTAAGGACACGCAAGAAGTCATTCAATCTAAAAAAACCGTTTGCACAAATTTTGCCTCACAGAAAAAAGCCAACGTCAATTGGGAGCAAAAAAAATGTGTCGCCACCATACTGCAAGATTGGGATAACCGTAAGTTTCCGTTTGATCAACAGAAATTAATGATTAATCTTGAAGAAACCATGCTCGATTCAAGCGTAGTCAATTATGTAGCGGATACCGCAAACTCTAAGGTGAATGCCGATCTAAAGCTTGAAAACTGGAAAATCAACCGCTTTACCATTCAAGCAACAAACGCAAATTACGACACCACCTACGGCGACCCTGAACTACAAGGTAGCAGCAGTTACCCTAAAGTGCAGGCCGTCATCGAGCTTTCCAGAACCTCTTCATGGACCACCTTTATTAAGCTCGTGACTGGTTTGTATGTCGCATTTATGATCGCGCTCATGGTATTCAGAATCAAACCTCCTGATTCTGACAGCCGCGTTGAACTCGCCGTTGGCGGCTTATTTGCAGCGGTGGGCAATAAATATATTGTAGAAGGTATCGTGCCGACAACCACCCAAAATACCATGATTGACAATATGCACAATATTACTTTTGGTGCGATTTTGCTGATTGTCGTCATCACCATTTATATTTCTGGGCAGTTTTATGAAGGCCATAAAGCGAAAGCCTTACGACTCGATAAAATCAGCTTTTGGGGTATTTTATCAGTCTATATCACGCTGAATATCTTGCTCGTGCTTAAGGCGATTAGCTAAATTTCAGCAATATCAGAATTACCCTCCTTCCCTCTCGAGAGAAAAACACTGCCCTGGGAGCCTTTATTTACAAGGCTCCCAGGGCATCTAAATAAGATAGGCTAAAATAACCGTCAATATTCTGATTATTTAGGTAAAAATAATTCTGATTTTTTCACAACATTAACGTTATAATTCGCACTTGTTGTTAGGTGTCAAATTTGTATTCGTGCAAATTTGGTGAAACTGGGAAATAGGTGCGTTTTAATGTTCAATCGTTAACACAATCCCTATGCTGCCCCCGCAACGGTAAGTGATTTATCGCTTTTGCATCATGCCACTGAGCGCACGCTTGGGAAGGCGCAAAAGAGTTGTCACAAGCCCGGAGACCGGCCTCGCAACACACAGTTGAAAATACCGCGGGGTGACGGTGTTCAGGCGCGCGGCTTTTTCTGCCTCCGTTTTGTTCATTTTATTTCCTTAATTCCCTAGGTATTTTCTGTTAATGAATCTCGCATGCGGGGACGCATGCGATCACAGGGAATAAAAAATGAAAAAAACCATCACCGCCAGCCTTATTGGCGCGGTCTTCGCATCACCTATTTATGCAGTCGAAACAGTTCATTTAGAAAGCGTGGTCGTTACCGCCTCGCGCACACCACAAACCAGAGAAAGTGTCATAGGCGATGTGAGCATCATCGATGCTGAAGAAATACAACGTGCAGGACAATCTACTTTAGTTGAATTGCTAGCGCTCCAAGCTGGCATTGAAATAAGTAGCAGCGGAGGAGCTGGTACAGCTTCTGGCATTTTTATACGCGGCACAAATGCTAGCCATGTCGTGGTGCTGATTGACGGCATGCGTGCGGATTCAGCCACTTTAGGTTCTACAGCATTTGAAAACTTGCCACTTGGCCAAATTGAAAAAATTGAAATTTTACGCGGCCCAGCCTCTACTCTATATGGGCAAGATGCGATTGGTGGCGTGATTCAAATCTTCACTAAAAAAGGTGAAGGTGCGGTTAAGTTTAGCGGAAACTTAGGTTATGGTTCATACAACACCAAACGTGCAGACGCCGGCGTAAATGGTAGCGTGGGCGATACACGCTATGCTTTAAATGTTTCCAGCTTGGATACTGATAGTTTTTCAGCAATTAACACCAAAAACAAAGATTATAACGATAAAGACGCTTATCGAAATTTAGCTTTCTCTGGCAATATTTCGCATCAAATTGAAGTTGGACATGAAATTGGCGTTCAATTTTTGCATAGTGATGGACGCGTACATTTTGATAACGCTTTTAATGGCTCAAATTTCGACAGCAAAGCGGATTCAAAACAATACAGTTTTTCAATTTTTAGCAACAATCAATTCACAGATTTTTGGCTGTCAAAATTACGCATTGGCGAGGGCGCAGATGAAAGCCGAACTTTTGATGAATTTAGCGTGAAAGGTGGCGATTTATTTAAAACCAGGCAGTTTCAACTTAGTTGGCAAAATGACTTTAAGTTACCTGTCGGTACACTTACTTTGCTTTATGATAATTTAAATCAGAATGTAAACTCGAGCGTCAACTATACGGTTAAAGAGCGCGACAATGATGGCTTTGTAGCGAGTTATTTACTCAATTATGATGCGCATTCATTACAAGTTAGCGCTCGCCATGATAGCAACTCGCAATTTGGCAGCCACAACACGGGTAGCCTTGGTTATGGTTATAAAATCAACCCAAATTGGCGCATCACAGGTAGTTATGGCACGGCTTTTAAAGCCCCTACTTTTAATGATTTATATTACCCATTTTTTGGTAACCCAACATTACAACCTGAGCAATCTCGCAATGTTGAGGCGAGTTTACGTTACCAAGCGGATAACACCTCTGCATCTGCCACTATTTATCACCAGAAAGTGAGAGATTTAATTGGTTATGACGATGCTTTTAATGTAATGAACATCAACAAAGCCCGTATTGATGGCTTGAGTTTGAGCGCTAATCAACACTTTGATAATCTAAATGTAGGCGGCAGCATGGATATTCAGTCACCTAAAGACGAAAAACTCGATAAGTTATTGGTGCGTCGCGCTAATCGCCACGCTAGTCTTTATGCCAATTACACGTTGGGCGATTGGCGGTTTGGGGCAGAAACCATTGCCTCATCTATTCGCTACAACAATTCTACGAATAGTAACTCTTTAGGCGGTTACGCAGTGCTCAATGCCACGGTAGATTATAAATTGGCCAAAGATTGGTCAGTACAAGCGCGTGCCAATAATATTTTAGATAAAGAATATGCTTTAGGATTAGATTTTGGCGGCGAAGCCTACAACACCCCAGGGGCGAATTTATTTGTCAACATTCGTTATCAACCAGAGTAATCTAAGGGTGCAAAAATGTTATGATGCACGCTAGTTTAATTAAAGTATTAATCGTTTATAGAGCGTATCGTAAGCTTTAGTAATGGAGAAAAAAATGACACCAACCAGTAACCAATCTTATGCTAAACCAGTACTGTTTGCTTGGGCAATTGCATTCTTAATGCTACTCACGCGTGGCAGCCACGTACTCACAAGTATGGCACTGCCTGATGCAAGCTTAGCGCTATTTTTATTTGGTGGCCTATATTTAAGAAAAGCAGCTTGGTTTGCGTTATTTGTCGCGTTAGCCACGGCTATTGATTTTAGTGCTGCTGCCGTTGATAGCTGGTTTGGTTTTTGTTTAACCGCTGGTTACTGGGGCATGTTACCTACTTATGCGGTCATGTGGTTGGCTGGCTTGTGGTTAGGCAAACAATCTGACAGCTTGAATTTTCCAAAATTCGCGCTCGCGGGTTTATTGGCAACATTTTCGGCGTTTGTGATTTCCACTCAAACTTATTACTTGTTTTCGAGCCGCTTTCCAAACACCGGGCTAATCGAAACCCTGCAATATGGTTGGAATTACCTGCCAAGTTACATGGGCTACACTGCCATGTATTTGGTTGCGTTTTGGCTGTTAGCAAAAGCGCTTCCTAAGCTAGAAAATAGGCTAAATCAGATAACGCACGCATAGCGCTAGCTTTGTGAAAATCTAAGCCGCGTTAGATGAAAACTCTAACGCGGTTTTTTTGAGACTATCAATTTGAGACGATGAAAATGACAGACGATAAAAATACCCGTCATACCGCCCGCATGCAGCGCAAGAAAACCGTGATAGATGCGGCGATTGAGCAAGCGAATCAAGAAAAAGGCTTATTGCTCGTCCTTACGGGCAATGGCAAAGGTAAAAGTTCATCCGCCTTTGGCATGGTTGCGCGCGCACTTGGTTACGGCATGAAGGTAGGCGTAGCACAATTTATAAAAGGCCGTAGCGACACCGGCGAAGAAGCCTTTTTTAGCAAGCAACCCAATGTAGAATGGCATGTACTGGGCGAAGGCTTTACTTGGGATACGCAAGACCGTGAGAAAGATGTACAAGCGGCAGAAGCTGGCTGGAAGGTGGCACAACAAATGTTACGCGACCCTGAGATCGGCTTGGTAGTTCTAGATGAACTCACTTACACCATGAGCTACGGCTATTTGGATACTGAAAAAGTGTTAGCCGATATTGTCGTCCGCCCGCCCATGCAGCATGTGGTGGTCACTGGCCGCGCCGCGCCACAGGCCTTGATTGATGCCGCAGATACTGTGAGTGAAATCATGGATATTAAACACGCATACCGCGCTGGCATTAAGGCGCAAGCGGGCATTGATTTATAGTTCTGATTCATAAATGTCGATTCATTTTATTATTGGTGGTGCGCGTTCTGGCAAAAGTGCTTTTGCTGAAAAGCTCGCGCAAACAAGCGGTTTGCCTGTCACTTATATTGCTACCGCCCAAGTGTATGATGAAGAGTTCGGCAAACGTGTGGCGCATCATCAAACGCGCCGTCCTGCAAACTGGCAAACCATCGAACAGTCTTTTCAGCTTGGTCAAACCTTGCAAACCCATGCAAAAGAAGGGGAATGCATCATTGTGGATTGCCTGACGCTCTGGCTCGCGCAATGCATTTGCCCGGATTGCGAACGTCCTGAAAATTTAAATTGGCCACTTGAACGCCAAGCCTTATTAGATGCGCTTCCCACGCTGCAAGGCACGATTTTACTCGTCAGCAACGAAGTCGGCATGGGCATCGTCCCGTTAGGTGAAATCAATCGCCAATTTCAAGATGAACAAGGCCGGCTGAACCAAGCCATCGCACAGCTCGCGAATAACGTCAGCTTTATTGCGGCTGGGCTCGCGCTACCACTTAAAGGATAAATATGGAAACCACGACTTTTGAACTAAGAGGCGAATTCATCGAACTCTGTAATTTGCTCAAACTCGCAGGCATCGCCAACAGCGGCGGTCAAGGTAAGATGATGGTGGGCGATGGCATTGTGCAAGTTGATGGCGTGATTGAAACGCGCAAAACTGCCAAAATACGCGCAGGCCAAATAGTGGAATGTTTAGGGCATCAAATCCAGGTGCAAAACTCATCGCCTTCTGCCTGATGTTAGGCATTCAATCTTTCTAAAATTTTTGAACTAAAATATCAAAAGTTAGCCTATCTTTATTGATGCTGCCCTGCAAGCCTTGTAAATAAAGGCTCACAGGGCAGTGATTTTTGCTCGTAGAAAATTACGGGGTTAAATTCACTCTTTTTTAGCCTTATCGGTCTTCCAAAACTTCTAAAAATGCATCGCCATAGCGCTGTAATTTAGCCTGCCCCACGCCCATTATTTGGCTCATTTCCGTCAAACTTTCTGGTTTTCGATTGAGAATTTCTAGCAATGTACTGTCATGAAAAATCACATACGGCGGCACACCTTGTTCTTTGGCGAGTTCCATCCGTTTGGCTTTCAGCGCGAGCCAGAGCGGGTCGTCACTCACTTCAGCATAACCTTCTTTCACTCGGCTGCCGCGTTCTGCTTTGCTGACTTTACGGGTAGCGACTTCGACATCGCGTCGCAACCAAACATCAGATTCACCTTTTAATACAGGTTTGGCAGATTCGGCTAGCTTTAGGCCTCCGTAAGCTTCGATATCGCTGATTAAATAACCACCAGCCACTAATTGCCGAAATACGCTACTCCATTGTGCCTGCGAAACGGCTTTGCCAACGCCAAAAACACTTAAAGTTTGATGGCTAAACTGGCTCACTTTTGCATTGGCTTTGCCCAATAGAACATCAATCAAATGCACCACGCCAAAGCGCTGCCCTGTACGATATACACAAGAGAGCGCCATTTGCGCGGCTTGCGTAGCATCCCATGTATCCACTGGGTTTAGGCAATTGTCACATTGTCCGCAATTGCCAGGGTGTTGTTCGCCAAAATAGCGCAATAAGGTTTGGTGGCGGCAACTGGTCGATTCGCAAAAACCTAACAACGCATCCAGCTTTTGCCGCTCCACTTGCTTGCGTTCTTCTGGCGCATCGCCAGCATCCAGCATTTTGCGCATGCTCACTACATCACCCAAACCATACGTCATCCAGGCGTTGGCAGGCAAGCCATCGCGCCCTGCGCGGCCTGTTTCTTGGTAGTAGCCTTCCATGCTCTTGGGTAAATCTAAATGCGCAACGAATCTGACATTTGGTTTGTCAATGCCCATACCAAACGCCACGGTCGCGACCATAATTACGCCTTCTTCACGCAAAAATCTGCGCTGATTTTGGTTACGCACGCTGGTATCCAGCCCTGCGTGGTAAGGCAACGCATCCCAACCGCGCGACTTTAGCCACTCGGCAGTCTCTTCTACTTTTTTACGACTTAAGCAATAAATAATACCCGCATC
>JBARQL010000139.1:0-62908 GCA_049643685.1 Methylotenera sp. | reverse complement strand
CAGCCAACCGTTCTCGTGTGACTGAAGCCGGTGCTTCTCCAGCATTTTCAAGTAACCCAAGAAATAATTTTAAAGCGCAATTCGGCACTTCATTTGAGCTGGATTTTTGGGGTAAATTACGCCGTGCGCAAGAATCTGCACGTGCGCAAGCACTTTCTACGCGTTATGCAAAAGATACGGTTGCACTATCGTTATCAGGTCTAGTGGTGAGTAATTATTTGACGATACGCAGTCTTGAATCACAAATCACCCTTACGCAAGAAAATTTAAAAAGTCGAGATGAGAGCTTAGCCTTAACTAAACGCCGTCTAGAAGGGGGTGTAGCTTCTATTTTGGATGTGCATCAAGCGGAGGTGGCCAGTGCTAATTTGAATGCGCAATTAGCTGAGCTAACGCGACTTCGCGCTTTAAGCTTGCACCAATTAGCCGTGTTAACTGGCGAGCTGAATTTGAATTTAAGCGTAGCCGATTTGAAAATATTGCCGATTCCGCCAACTCCGCCTGCAGGTTTGCCATCCAGTCTTTTAGAAGCACGGCCAGATGTGCGTCAAGCGGAACAGCAGATGATTGCAGCAAACGCTAATATTGGGGTGGCTAAAGCCGCTTTGTACCCGACCATTTCGCTCACCGCTGGTTTAGGTGGTGAGAGTTTGGAGTTAGGCGATATATTGAAATCGGCCGCACGCATCTGGACAGGTGGCTTAAGTTTATTTCTGCCGATTTTTGATTCAGGCAAACGCAATGCCCAAGTAGATAAAGCCAGCGCTAAGCAAAAACAAGCTTTAGCCAGTTATGAAGGTGTAATTCAAAACGCTTTTAGAGAAGTCAATGATGCTTTGGTCGATTTAAGACAAAACACTGAGCGTGAAACTGCGCTGAATCTAAGTCAAGAAGCTGCCAAAAAAGCTTTAGAAGTTGCCAATAACCGCTATCTATCAGGATATTCTGCTTATTTGGATGTATTAGATGCACAGCGCGTGTATAACGATACTACGTTGGCGTTTATACAGAGTCGCCAAGCGCGCTTGATAGCCTCAGTGGCTTTATTTAAAGCACTAGGTGGAGGCTGGCAACCTGCTACTCTAGAAGCAAAACCAGTCTAGCTTAAAATATAGGCTTAACATTCAGGAATGAAATTTTGAAAGGTAAAACGATTGCTATCTTGGAAAATCGGGCAGGCGAGCAGCTTGCAGATTTGGTAAGAAAATATGGTGGAATACCTTTTTCAGCACCTGCGCTCGCTGAGGTGCCCGATATCGACCCTTTGTTGATTGGTCAATTGGTGAAGGATTGGCAAACCAAGCAACCAGAGATCTTTATTTTTCAAACGGGTGTTGGTGTTAAGGCTTTGTTTGTGACGACAGATTCTTTGGGTATTACTGAGCAGTTTTTACAAATACTGGCTTCCGCTTTAGTGGTAGTGCGTGGCACCAAGCCCACGGCAGCACTGCGTTCACGCAAGGTGCGTATTGATTTAACAGCAAGTGAACCATACACTACGGCTGAAGTACTGGTAGCGCTTGATGCACATGCGATTACAGGTCAGCATGTCGTGGTGCAACGTTATGGCGACACCAATTTTGAGCTGAATCATGCACTGGAAGCAAGAGGTGCACAGGTGACAGAGATTGCGACTTACCGATGGAGTCTGCCTGAAAATACCAAGCCATTACTTGATTTGATGGGGGCTTTGGAAACCAATTCGATAGATATGGTCTGCTTTACCAGTGCGTCACAAGCCCATAATTTTTTTACAGTTGCCCAACAACTTGGCCGTCAGGAAGTATTGCAAGCTGGTTTGAACAGAAGCAAGATCGCCTCGATTGGCCCTGTTTGCAGCGCTGCGCTGGCTAAGTTTGGTATCAGGGTGGATATTGAACCGCATCCACCTAAGCTAGGGCCATTCATTGAAGCAATTAATATTAGCTTCAGTGAATAATGCAAATCAATTAAACAGAGCTTACAAACAAATCCAGCATGATTGGTGTGGGTCTTTGGCTATCCGCCCGTTCTTCTAGAAAATCATAGGTCAATGGGCAGCGGGTTGGTTTACGTGTAGCTTTGCGTTTTTTGGGAGTGGTCGAGACTAAATCGATATAGGGTGTTTGGCTGATGCGAATATAACCGGAGCTGGCTAATTTCTGTGCGGTAGTTTCAAATAAGCTGAGTGGATTATCAATATTCTGTAAAGTGACAATTGCCTTACTGACTTTAAGTACGTTGTACATGACAAATCTAGCTGCAGTTTGCTTGCCGTAAATTTCGCCTGTTTGAATATCCACAACGTACCTCACTACCAATGGTAAATTTTACACGTTCATTATTTGTACAAGTATATTATCGCTACAAGCAGCGATTAACAAGTGTTTTACTTGTTACGTGGTAGTCTATATTGAAGACAATGGCGTACTTTACCAACTGAATTTAAAGAAATGAGGTAAACAAGTGCATCAACAGAAAATTAATCGAGAACCGGCAAATTCATTCAAAATGAAACAGCGTGGAATCCTTGTACTGGCTTTTTTATGGGCGCTGTCACCAGTATCCGCTTTGGCGGCAGATGATTTTTTTGAGAATGATGCCTGCATCGTGGGTAAGATATTTGTTGATTGCAACCACAATCAGTTGCAAGAGAAGGGTGAGCTTGGGATTCCCGGCGTGCGAATTTACATGGAAGATGGCACCTACATCATCAGTGATGCTGAAGGTAAATATAATCTGTGCGGTATTCGCTCTCAAACGCACGTGTTGAAGATAGATAGCCTCACGCTGCCACGCGGCAGCCGTTTAAATACAAGTAGCAACCGCAATACTGGCGATGCGGGCAGTTTATTCCTGGATAGCAAACATGGCACACTGATGCGCGCTGACTTCATAGAAGGTAGCTGTGCTAAAGCGGTACTTGAACAAGTGAGGGCACGTCGTACTCAGGGAGAGGTACATGCCCCTAAAACTGAGAATAAGGGTGCCCCAGCAATTAAAATGGAAGGAAAATCGCCGTATTATCTTCAGCAGACCAAAAAAGATGGCCGATAACGTGCAACTGAAATATGCTCAAGACGATGAGTGCAAGCGATACCGAATTGTATTTTTTTAAGATAAATCAGGCGGTCTTTATTGAGGGTGCCATGCAAGCCTTGTATTTCTTGTATTGCTTGGCTTGCAGGGCAGTAATTTCTGCTCGAGGTTAACACTTGCTATTTTTAAACGCTATTTGAGACTTTCGCACATTGCATAAAAACTATTTTTATTAAAAATAACAAAACTCTTTCATTTCGAGACCTTAAGGGTCTCGAAATGACAATTTGAGCATTTTTAGGATGAAAATCACTTCGTGCAAAGGTTTCATAGTTGTATCTCTATATAAAAAAACAAACCCCGCTCATTAGGTGGGGTTTGTTTTTTAATGCTGTTATTAGCTACGAAACTTAATCAACTAAGGGGAAAACTTAAGTTGCCCGTATTTATTTAAATTTTACGTCGACGCGCTAAAAAACCAATCAAAGCAAGGCCAGCCAGCATCATTGCATAAGTTTCTGGTTCTGGTATGGTGGCGATAGCAGCGTCACCAGTAACAGCCGCGGCACTAGTAATAGTCACGCCACCAGTAAATGTGCCACGTTGTAGTGCTGTAACATTGGGACCGTAGTTGAAGTTCACGCTATATTTGCCTTTTGGCAACCCAGCGGTTAAATCTGGTCTCGAGCCTGCTTCACCCCACGCTGAAGTACCTGGAAAATAATACGCATTGGGGTAAAAAAAATTGTAAGAACCATTTAAATCTGGATTTAGTTCTAAGTGGTCAGGGTTTCTTAAAATATAATTGCCGTTAGCATCTTTAAGGTCAATCACACTCACCCCAGCATTCATCTCAAAATCAAAGCCTGGAGATAAATTCTTAGCAAATACGATGATATAAGAAGGGGCCGTTAATTCAAATTCGATTGTATCTGAGTAGTGAATTGTTGCAGGACTACCATATTTACTTGCATCAGGACCTCCCCCTGCTGCGCCGTATCCAAATGCTTGTGAGTAGGTGGTTCCTGCGATGACTACGCCTGCATTGTAGGTGGCAGCACTTGCATTAACGCTAGTAAGGCTAGCTGTAACAACTGCGGCTAACACAAAGTATTTAATATTATTCTTCATTTAGAACCCTCTGTTAATGAGGCCTTTCTTCATTTTTAAAACTTGAAGTTACTTACTAAATACCGTCTATTTATAGGCTTTAGTATAGGCAATGCGCACCCAGTTTTCATGCTGCTCGAAAGTTTCGGTAAATTTAACAAGCGTGTCTACCCCGGCAATATTGATCTTAAATGTGTCTTTTCGATTGTATTGATAGCGCGGTACGATCAGCGTTTCTTGCTTGGAAGTTGAAAACTCTTTAGGCAAAAATAAGCAAGTAAAGCGGGTAAAGTCATTGCTGAACCCTGTAATCGTGTCATTCAATTGGTTGGCCGAAGTGGTGTTTTCCAATTGGCGGCTGATATTTTCAGCTTTTGCACAAAAAGCCGCGCGGCTTAACATTTCAATGCCAAGATGAAATTGATTGCCTGGCGCGGGTTTGATGTTACGCACTACACCAATTTTAATGTCATGGCTTTTATCTTTGGCCGAAACCCCCACCATCATGCCGATACTTAATTCGCTGGCTTGTTTACGTACTTGCAAGCCAAACCCTCGGTGACTTTCATCTACAATGTTAGACTGACCAGCCCCTAAATCGACATAGATAATATTGGGCGCAGCCCGGCCTTTGATGGATTCATGAGAAGACACTTGTGCTTCAATTTCATAATCTTCTTGTACAAGCGTTGATGCTTGGACTTGATCATTTTGCTGAATACTTTCGTAATGTTTGATGCGATCACAAGTATCTTCAAAACCATAAGTTGTCATTGCATTTTTGGTGGTTTTAACACGTTCAATACTTCTGCGTTGGCGTTTAGAATCAATGCGAGACCACTCCGCACGCAATGCGCTTAAGGTGATTAAGGCGTATTTACTGTTCACCAGTGCTTTAATTTTCTCTTGCTTAGGTGCAATGTTGAATTCAAGCAAAGATAGACATAGTTCAATTTTTGAATTGATACCGTCAAGTGACCAATAGCGAGAATGATCGATCGGTTTTAATTTCCGAATGCGTTTTGCCGATGTGTTATTGCTCGTGTCCACATAAAACAAATGTTTTTGAGCGTTATATTCGCGTTCAATGGTTACTTTCGGTGCCCAGAAATCAAGAATCTTGCTCGCCAATTCAATTTGCTGAGATTTAAAGCTTAAATTCTCTAATGTGCCTAACATGCAGACCTGAATGTACATGGATGACATGGTTGTCATGGCTTGTTCCGTTTGCTCTGGATGATCTGATAGTTCAGCATTCGCGTAAAGCTGCATTGCATCGTTTTGGATGAAATGTTTTTCTGCCAATTTGTACAATTTTGAAATTTGCAGCCAAATATTATCAGGAGCACTTTGGAATTTATAAAAACGCCATTTAATCATTTGTGTTGCGCTGTTCATGGCACGTAGCAACATGGTCAGCAGCACTTGTTGATCGACTGGCGCTGGGTTTCGGATAAGTGTCAGGTAAATGGTGTAAATTTGGCGATGATACAGAAATACAGCATTGGCAATACGCTCTTCGTACTCAAGGTCAATATGTTCAGTTTCAAGATAATCTTCTGTGATTCTTTCAGCAATAGTGTGTGTTTTTTCATCAATCGAGAAAAATGCCTCAAGTTGCAAATGGTCTTGGAAAAGTCCATTTTTTAAGTCCACTGTTAATTGCTCAGTGGTATGTTCAATGGCAGCAAGATCATCCATAGTCTCTATTTCATGCGCCCATGGCAGTACATTATTTCCCAATAGGCGGGCTGAGTAATCGATAATTTTCTTAAATAATTGCATATAAACACCTTGTTATTTTTTACTTTAGTTACTTTTTTTTACTGTGATACTTCATTAATTGTTGAACCATGTGATTCGACTATGAGTAACTATGAGCAAATACTGTGCCAGCTAAAATTTTCTGATTGAAACTGATGGTAAATAGGGGGCAGTCAATTGCAGCATGCCTATGCTAGCTATCAGTTAAATGCCTATAAGCCCTGTATTTGCTTGATTTCGGCCAGTTTCTTTTGCAAATAAAAAATGAATTACATTTAAGAGAAATATGTTGGCATGATAAAATATCGACATCTTTGTCAAAGAATTACTCAACATGACCGTTCGTACCCGTTTTGCGCCAAGTCCCACTGGTTTTCTCCATATCGGCGGTGCTCGCACTGCTTTATTTTCATGGGCGTTTGCCAAAAAACACGGCGGAAAATTTATTCTTCGTATAGAAGATACGGATGTTGCCCGAAGCACGCCAGAAGCAGTGCAGGCGATTTTAGATGGCATGGAATGGTTGGGGCTTGATTACGATGAAGGCCCGTTTTATCAAATGCAGCGGATGGATCGTTATAAACAAGTGCTTCAGACAATGCTGGATGCGGGGTGGGCTTACTATTGCTACAGCAGTCGAGAAGAGCTTGAAGCCTTGCGCGAGCAACAAATGGCTAGTAAACAAAAGCCGCGTTACGACGGCAAATGGCGTCCAGAAGCAGGTAAAGTTTTGCCGGCACTACCACAAGACATTGCGCCAGCGATTCGCTTTAAAAATCCACAAGAGGGCGTTGTGGCTTGGGATGACTTGGTGAAAGGGCGCATTGAAATTGCCAATAGCGAACTGGATGATTTGATTATTGCGCGCGCAGACGGTACACCGACATACAATTTTTGTGTGGTGGTCGATGATAGTGATATGGGGATTACGCAAGTCATTCGCGGTGATGACCATGTCAACAACACGCCACGTCAAATCAATATGCTTTTAGCATTGGCGCAAATTGATAGCGACATCAAACTACCAAAATATGCGCATTTATCGATGATTTTGGGCAGTGACGGCCAAAAACTCTCTAAACGGCATGGCGCAGTCAGTGTGATGCAGTATGATGAGGATGGCTATTTACCAGAGGCGGTGTTGAATTATTTGGCGCGCTTGGGCTGGAGTCACGGTGATGACGAAGTATTTAGTATGCAACAGTTTTGTGAGTGGTTTGATTTAGACCACATTACGCCTTCAGCCGCGCAATTTAATACCGAAAAACTCAATTGGCTGAATAATCATTACATTAAAGCCGCAGATTTAGACGTTTTAGTCAAAGATATTACTAAGCGTTTAGCGCGAATGGATATTGAAGTGACTGAACAGCCCAATTTAAAAGAAGCCATCGCGTTATACCGCGACCGTGCAAACACCTTAAATGAATTGGCGCATAGCGTCGGCTACTTTTATGCTAAGCCAACGATAGACACTGAAGCAAAAGATAAGCATCTGACTGCAGATGTGTTGCCAGTCCTTAAAGCATTGGCTACGCAGCTGGCTGAGATAGCATGGACGAGCGAGTCGATACATGCGGCCATCGCAGAAGCGGTGGCAAGTAATGCTTTGAAATTTCCAAAAGTGGCCATGCCGTTAAGAGTGATGCTGACGGGCGGCGCGCAATCCCCAAGCATCGATGCGGTGATGGCTATATTGGGTAAAGAGGAAACGTTAAACCGATTAAAATCTTTCGGGTGATATTGATAACTTATTGTAAAAATCCGTTGCTTATTGAATTTTTTTAGCGATACCCATTGAAAAGTTAAAACTTCACCCAACATAGTCTACACGGGTTGTGGCTTGCTTTATTTTCATTTAACTCGAACATATTTATTTTGATTTTTTTTTGAATATGCAAAGTGAATAGAACGAAAGCTATTGTTCTAAGTCCTAATCAGAGTAACATCAACACTGTGGCGGAAGCTACGCAACATTTATTTAACTCCAAGCAATAGGAGAAAGTCATGAATCAAAAAGGGCAAATGTTACAAGACCCATTTCTTAACGCCTTGCGCAAAGAACACGTCGCTGTCTCTATTTATCTCGTCAATGGTATTAAATTACAAGGTCAGGTAGATTCGTTTGATCAATACGTGATTTTGCTTAAGAACACCGTGACGCAGATGGTTTACAAACATGCGATTTCAACGATTGTGCCAGCCCGTATGGTGAATATTGAGACGTCTGAAAATGATGCGGCTTAAGCACCAGTTGAACGGCACATCAGATGGTAAGTTGGTCGCGTAAGCGTTGAAAGATCTGTTTGAAAGGCCTGGTCCTGAAATATCAGGCCGTGGCGATGTAGCTATTTTGGTGAGCGTTGATTTTGGCGAGAATGATTACGAAGAAAGCTTGCAGGAACTGCGTCAGTTAAGTATTAGTGCAGGATTGGCGGTACGCGGCACAATTGAAGGTAAGCGTTCTGCCCCGGATGCCAAATTATTTATCGGTAGCGGTAAGGCCGATGAATTGTCACAAATGATGCAGGCTAGCGAAGCGAATATTGCAGTATTCAATCATGATTTATCTCCCTCACAACAACGTAATTTAGAGCGCTTACTACAGGCGCGTGTGGTGGATAGAACAGGCTTAATCCTTGATATATTTAGTCAGCGTGCTCAAAGTCATGAAGGTAAATTACAAGTCGAACTCGCGCAGCTAGCGCATTTATCTACGCGATTAGTGCGAGGGTGGACACACTTAGAGCGCCAAAAAGGCGGTATCGGCGTACGCGGTGGTCCGGGGGAATCGCAGTTGGAGCTCGATAGGAGGATGTTGCGCATACGCGTTAAACAGTTGCGTGAAAAGTTGATCAAACTTAAGGCGCAGCGGGGTATGCAGCGACGAGCACGCCAGCGCTCGAATGTGATGACGGTCTCATTAGTTGGCTATACCAATGCAGGCAAATCCACCCTATTTAATCGCTTAACTAAAGCAGATAGTTATGTGGCTGACCAGTTATTTGCGACCTTAGACACCACCACCCATAAAATTTATGTAGAAGGTTGCGGCGCTATCGTGCTTTCAGACACGGTGGGTTTTATTAAGCATTTACCGCATGCTTTGGTTGAAGCTTTTAGTGCTACGCTTGAAGAAGCCGTGCAAGCTGATTTGTTGCTACACATTGTCGATACCGCCAGCACCAACCGCGATGAGCAAATTGCGCAAGTGAATAAAGTGTTGCTTGAAATTGGTGCGGCTAACGTACCGCAGATACTAGTGCATAATCAGATAGACAGAGTTGGCCTTGCGCCATCAATAAGCCGCGATGAATATGGTAGAATTACGACTATTCACGTCTCCGCTAAAACGGGTGAAGGCATGGATTTGTTAAGGTTGGCCATGGCAGAACATAGCCAGCACTTGCAGAAACTCAGTACTGAAGAAAGCACTTATGTTTAGGTGGCTGGTTTCTATTGACAAGGAAAGATTAAATGCAATTTTTTTTGGAGTGTTGAATGATTAAATTTCCTGGATGGAAAGCACAAAATAATGAAGGTCCGCCAGATCTGGATCAGGTGATGCGCGACCTTAGCCGTAAAATTAATGGCTTATTCGGTGGCGGTGACGGAAATCGGTCTGGCAATCAACCTGGCAATTTAAAAAGGAGTGATTTCAATCTACCTATTTTGCCTATTCTCGCGCTTTTATTTTTTATTTGGATGGCAACTGGGTTTTATCTGGTCGATTCTGGTTCCAAAGGGGTTGTACAACGTTTTGGCAAAATGGCGGATGAAACGACAGAGCCAGGCCCACGTTGGCACTTACCTTATCCAATAGAAAAAGTCACGGTTGTCAATTTGGAACAAGTGCGGCGATTAGAAGTGGGTTACCGAACTAGTGGTGATGGTGGCGGTGTTAAAACTAAACAGCCGAACGAAGCGCTGATGCTTACCGAAGATGAAAATATCATTGACTTGCAATTTACCGTGCAATATAACCTGAATAACGCTAAGCAATATTTGTTTAACAATCGTTCAACCGATGATGCAGTGATGTCGGCAGCGGAATCTGCGATTCGTGAAGTGGTCGGTAAAAACAAGTTGGATAACTTATTGCAAAAAGGTTTGGCGGATACCTCGCAGCGTATGCAGGCGATATTGGACAGCTATAAAACAGGCGTACATATTATTAGCGTATCCTTGCAAAGTGCGCTTCCGCCAGAGCCAGTGCAAGAGGCGTTTGAAGATGTAAACCGTGCCAATCAGGATAACCAGCGTCAAGTCAACGAAGGTCAGGCGTATGCCAATGATGTCATACCGAAGTCACGGGGTAAGGCCTCACGCTTGTTGGCCGAAGCCGCAGGCTATAAGCTGAAAATAGAGAGTGAAGCGAAAGGGAACGCCAGTCGTTTTGATCAAATTCTAACGCAATATAACAATGCCCCAGAGGTGACGCGTCAACGTTTATATTTAGATGCGCAAGAACAGATTTTATCAAGTGTGAGCAAGGTAGTAGTTGATCAAAAAGCAGGCAGTATGTTGTATTTGCCAATCGATAAACTGATAAATTCTAATGCGGTAACTAATCTACAGCAATCACAACCGGTGCAGCCTCTTAATCCGCAAGCGTTACCAGGTGCTGCGGCGGAGCAGGCTGTTGATCGCACACGCGATGCGTTTCGTAGTCGTGATAGAGAGAGTCGATAGGCGAAAATATGAAAAATTTAACTAACATTTTGGTACTCTGCGCTGTAGCGCTGATGTTTTTGTTGACTTCTTCCTACACGGTAGATCAAACAGAGTTTGTGGTGGTAAAGCGTTTAGGGAAGATTATTGATGCCAAAAAAGCACCTGGACTTTACTTTAAAGCGCCATTTATTGATGATTTAAAGCGTTTTGATAATCGCATCGTGACCCTGGATTGGGAAGAGCCAGCGAAATTTAATACCAGTGAAAATAAATACATGCTGGTTGATTCGTTTGTGAAATGGCGCATTATAGACCCCGCTAAATATTACGTTTCAATCAAAGAAGGCGGTGAAGCTGCAGCAGAAAATCGACTTTCAAACGTGGTGAATGCAGGCTTGCGAGCTGAGTTTGGTAAACGTACCGTTCATGATGTGATTGCAGGTGAACGCAATGCAGTGATGGATAATTTGCGTAAAAGTGCAGATATCGAAGCGCGTCAAATGGGCATCCAAGTGGTCGATGTGCGCCTGAAGCGTGTGGATTATTCTGAAGATATTAGCAAATCTGTGTTTGATCGTATGATTGCTGAACGTAAGCGTATTGCAAATCAGCTGCGTTCAGAAGGTTTTGCTGCGTCCGAAAAAATTCGAGCTGACGCTGACAAGCAAAGTGAAGTGATTATCGCCGAAGCTTATCGTGAAGCTCAAAAAACAAAAGGTGAGGGTGATGCAACGGCTGCCGCAATTTATAATGCGGCTTACGGTAAAAATGCAGAGTTCTATGCGTTTTATCGCAGCACAGAAGCTTACAAAAACAGCTTTAAAAATAAGAGTGATGTGATGGTGTTAGATCCAAACTCGGATTTTTTCAAATATATGCGTAGCGCTTCAAAAAAATAGCGTCATTGGTTAACTGAAGAAAACAAGTCAGTGAAAAGTGTTTTTTTAATGGCGTTAGGGTTAATGTTGGTACTGGAAGGGTTAATGCCATTGTTAATGCCTCAAACATGGCGTGAAACATTTAAACGTATGATAGCGTTTAATGATGGGCAATTGCGTTTTGTGGGGTTGATATCGGTACTGGGTGGTATCGCTTTGGTTTTGTTAGGCAAATAGTTAATCCGGCTAAGTAAATAACAGCAGTAAAATTAATAGTGGTAAGTGGATGAAAATGCGCAATTGGTTACTCCCTGAATACTTAGAAGACGTACTACCTGCAGAAGCGGCGCGCATTGAGACATTGCGCCGTACTTTGTTAGATTTGTTTAAGGTACATGGCTATCTATATGTGATTCCTCCGATGTTGGAATACATGGAATCGCTGATTACTGGTGTCGGACACGATTTAGATTTAGCCACATTTAAGGTGGTGGATCAATTGACTGGCAGGTTGATGGGTGTGCGCGCGGATATGACGCCGCAAGCTGCCAGAATCGATGCACATTTACTCAATCATCAAAGCGTAACTCGCCTCTGCTATGCTGGTAGCGTGCTACGGACCAAACCTGATGGTTTAGCACAAACACGCGAACCTATACAGTTGGGGGCAGAACTTTTTGGTCATGCCGGCATTGAAAGTGACATTGAAATTCAGTTGTTGCTGATTAACGCGTTACAGCGCATCAATATTCATCAAGTTCACATTGATTTTAGCCATGTAGGTATTTTTGAAAGTCTTGTGCAGACCGGCAATATTAATCCTCAATTAGAACAGGCACTATATATTGCGTTGCAAAGTAAAGAT
This sequence comes from Methylotenera sp., assembly GCA_049643685.1. GTDB lineage: Bacteria > Pseudomonadota > Gammaproteobacteria > Burkholderiales > Methylophilaceae > Methylotenera. The sequence continues at coordinate 50,599 of JBARQL010000139.1, read as the reverse complement.
CAGTCTGCGGTCGCAGCATTGGCCAGCAGTTTGGATAAGACTGTACGTGAAGCCCTGATTCAATTGACTTCTCTGAATGGCGATAGCACCATTTTGGATGAAGCTGCAAAAGTACTTCCCCCAACTTCAGCCATACAATCCGCACTCGCTGATTTGAATAAAATCAGCCTAGCCTTGGCGCATTTAGAAGTCACCATCAGTTTTGATTTAAGCGAGTTACGAGGCTACCACTACCACAGCGGCACGGTGTTCGCAGCCTATGCGGCAGGCTATAAGGGGCCATTAGCTTTAGGGGGGCGTTATGATGAAGTGGGTGTCGCTTTTGGGCGATCACGTCCAGCCACTGGTTTTAGTTTAGACTTGCGAGGCGTGGCCACGGCTTTAGCACCGGCAACTTTGCCTAAAGCAATTTTAGCGCCTGCAGAAAGTAGTAATAGCTTAACCAAAAAAATTGCTGCCTTACGAAATGAAGGGCAAGTCGTTATTCAGGCATTACCTCGCGCAGTTAATAATGTGAATGAACTCAATTGTGATCGAGAGCTTGTGCGGCGTGGCGATGAATGGAATATCGAATTCATCAATTAGATAGGCTTAATTAGATAGCCTGCAATAAGTAAATTTTAAATTCAATCAAAGTAGTGAATTATGGCAAAAAACTCAGCAGCAAAAAATCTGGTAGTGATCGGTACGCAATGGGGCGATGAAGGAAAAGGCAAAATCGTCGATTGGCTCACTGACCATGCGCAAGGCGTAGTACGCTTTCAGGGCGGTCATAATGCAGGACACACACTGGTTGTTGGGCAGGGTTCAGCACAGCGCGTGTACAAGCTTAATTTAGTGCCTTCAGGCATCGTTCGTTCAGGCATCAATTGCTATATCGGCAATGGCGTAGTGTTAGATGCAGGCCATTTACTTGGAGAAATAGCTGCACTTGAGAAAGATGGTTTAGAGGTTAAAAGTCGATTAAAAGTCAGCCCTGGATGTCCGCTGATTTTAAGCCATCATGTCGCGGTAGATGTGGCGCGTGAGGCAAAACGCAGTGCGGATAAAAAAATCGGCACCACAGGCAAGGGCATAGGCCCGACTTATGAAGATAAAGTCGCGCGACGTGCTTTGCGTGTTTATGATTTGTTTTACCCAGAGCGTTTTTCAGAAAAATTAAAAGAAGTGATGGAATACCATAACTTTGTTTTAACCAATTATTTAGGCGCGCAACCAGTTGATTTCAATCAGCAGTACGATGCCAGCATGCAACATGCGGTCGCACTAAAACCAATGATTTCAGATATTTCCGCTGATATTTATGCGGCCAATGCGCGAGGTGAAAATCTACTATTTGAAGGTGCACAGGGCACGTTGTTGGATATTGACCACGGCACCTATCCTTACGTCACTTCTAGCAACTGCATTGCAGGTCAAGCCTCAGCAGGTACGGGTGTGGGCGCGAATATGCTGCATTACGTGCTGGGCATCACCAAAGCCTACACTACGCGTGTAGGTGGCGGTCCTTTCCCAAGTGAACTGGATATTGACACCGAAGGGGCGCCAGGCACGCAGATGTCCGTCAAAGGGCAAGAAATTGGTACCGTCACGAAACGCAAACGCCGTTGTGGCTGGTTTGATGCCGCAGCGTTACGCCGCTCCGCCATGATTAACGGTCTCACAGGCTTATGCATCACCAAGCTAGACGTATTAGATGGCATTAAAGAGCTCAAAATCTGCATTGGTTATGAGCTGGACGGCAAAAAAATAGATTTATTACCTGTCGGCGCGGATGACGTAGCAGGCTGTGAGCCAATCTATGAAACCGTACCAGGCTGGAGTGATAATACCTTTGGAGTAAAAACTTGGAATGGCTTACCGAAAGCTGCGCAAAATTACCTAAAACGCCTAGAAGCCTTATGTGGTGTGCCAATCGCGATTGTTTCAACGGGGCCAGAGCGAGATGAAACGATTGTCATAGAGCATCCGTATGCTTAAAAGACGCTAAGCTGATATGCCTAGTCCTGTACAACGTCTAGCCTGGGCAATTACAGGCTCTGGTCATTTTCTGCGTGAATCGTTGACTGTTTTGCAAACGCTTGAAAATGTCGATATTTTTCTAAGCAAAGCAGCTGCAGAAATTATTAAACAATATGGCTTCCAGGCGCAATTAGATTCAACAGGTCATAAAATCTATCAAGATAAAACGGCCAGCAGCGTACCTGTGGAGCTGTTTTATGAAGGTAAATATCACACGCTAATTATTTCACCTGCTACATCGAACACCATTGCAAAAATGGCCTATGGGTTTTCGGATTCCTTAGTCACCAACCTTTATGCACAAGCAGGTAAAACGCGTGTGCCTAGTCTTGTGTTTGCTTGCGACACGGTGCCAGAAACTGAAGATTCATCGCTCGAATCGGTTGCACCGCGTGATCATATTGTGCAAGTTTTTCCGCGTAAAATTGATTTAGAAAACGTCGCAAAGTTGGCCACTTTTGAATACACCAAAATCGCCGAGAGCTTTCAATGCCTCCAGGAAGCCCTATTTATAAGGCTCGCAGAGGTGCAGTCACAAAGATCTGCAAATAATGGCTGAAAATCTTCTTTTTTTGACTGGTAAGCTAGCCGAAAAAAGCCTGAATAAAGTGCTTGATGAAGTGCAAGCTAACGCTAAAGCGCCCCAATTCAACTATCGCGTTGAGCAAATCGGTGTTTCAGTTGCCGCATTGATGACCCCCGATTTAATCACACGCCGTCTAAAAACCACGGGTGATGCCAACAAGATGATACTTCCTGGGCTTTGCCAGGGCGATTTAAGCCAATTACACCGTCAATATGGCATCCCTGTCGAGCGTGGGCCTGAAGATTTAAAAGACTTGCCGCAATATTTTGGGCAAGCAGGAAAAATGCCCGATTTAAGCCAATATAGCGTGCAGATATTTGCAGAAATTGTTGATGCGCCATATTTAAGTGTAGAAGGCATCGTCAAAAAGGCGCACGCCTACCAAGCGCAGGGAGCGAATGTCATCGATTTAGGCTGCTTGCCATCCGTCCCTTTCCCCCATTTGGCAGATGCTGTTAAGACCTTGAAAGCGCTAGGTTTTCTGGTCAGTGTTGATTCGCTTAACACTGAAGATTTACTGATTGCAGGGCGTTCAGGAGCAGACTTTTTATTAAGCCTGACAGTAAAAACGTTATGGATTGCTGAAGAAGTGGCTTCAACGCCAATTTTGATTCCTGCCAAGCCGCATCATTTACCTTCTCTGTATCGCGCGATTGAAATATGTTTAAAACGTGGAAAACCGTTTATTGCTGACCCAATTTTAGATCCGATTCATTTTGGCTTTACCCATTCCATTAGCCGTTATCTACAAGTACGCAAAAAATACCCCTACATTCAAATGATGATGGGCATCGGTAATTTAACGGAGCTGACGGATGCCGATACTACGGGTATTAACGCGCTATTGTTCGGCATGATTAGTGAGCTGAACATTAATGCGGTATTGGCCACTTCAGTTAGCCCGCATGCGGTGAACGCGATCGCCGAAGCGGATAATGCGCGTCGCGTGATGCATGTTGCAAAGCTGGACGATAGGTTGCCGCGCGGCTACAGCAACGGTTTACTAGGTTTGCATGATAGGCGACCGTTTACCTATACCTCGGATGAAATTAAAGAAATTGCCCTGATGATTAAAGACCCAAGTTTTCGCATTCAAGTGAGCGAATCTGGCATGCATATTTATAATCGTGACGGTTTGCATGAAGCAATTGAGCCATTTGCGTTGTATCCTCACTTAAAGGTGGATGATGATGCTTCGCACGCATTTTATTTGGGGGTGGAGCTGGCACGCGCGCAAATTGCGTATCAACTTAAAAAACGCTATGTGCAAGACCAAGAGTTGACTTGGGGCGTCGCTACACAAGGGCCAGATGCCAGTGATAAAAATTCACACCGTGAAGCGTCCATTAAAGAAAAAAACAGCAAGAAATCAAGTGAATAAAAATGATTTTTGAAACGATAATCAGCAGTGTTGACGAGAAGGGTAATCCGCACGTCACGCCATTTGGTATCACGATGCAAGAGGATTTAGTCGTTATTTCCCCTTACAAACCTTCCACCACGCTCACCAATATTTTAACAACCAAGCAAGCGGTGATGAATTTAACCGATGATGTGCGTGTGTTTGCTGGTGCGCTGACGAGGCGTCAGGCTTGGTTGTTATTGCCGGCGGATAAAGTAACGGGCTTTAGGCTGGCTGATACATTGGCACACAAAGAATTAAAACTCGTCAAAGTGCTAGAGGACAGTCAGCGCCCGCAATTGTTGATGGAAGTAATACACGAAGTGCAACATCAGCCATTTAAAGGCTTTAATCGTGCGCAAGCCGCTGTAATTGAGTTGGCAGTGCTTGTAAGCCGATTAGAAAGGCTGTCGAAAGATAAAGTACTTTCTGAAATGGCATATTTGCAAATTGCCATTGATAAAACAGCGGGCGAGCGCGAATTGCAAGCTTGGGGCTGGTTGGTTGAAAAGGTTGGAAATTTTTATGCTGCACAATCTGGTGAGAATTTTGCGTAAAAGGAATCTGACATGACGCAATTGCTGATTAGTGTAACGAGCCTGGATGAAGCGCAAATGGCTTTAGAAAACGGCGCGGATATTATTGATTTGAAAGACCCGTCTGCTGGGGCGTTGGGAGCACTGCCTGTTGAGTTAATCACCTCAATTGTCAGTTTTGTGAACAAACAAAAACTAACGAGCGCCACTATAGGCGACCAACCGATGCAGCCTGATTTGTTGGTTCAGCATGTTAATGCTGTAGCGAAAACAGGCGTGGATTACATAAAAATAGGTTTTTTTGAGTCTTGTGACTATCAGCCATGCTTGGATGCGCTAGCGTGTATTACGCATAGAGGTGTCAAATTGATTGCAGTGTTATTTGCTGAATATCGTTATCCCAATGGCTTGATTGACGCGATTAAGAACGCAGGATTTATCGGCGTAATGCTCGATACCGCGAAAAAAAATGGTTTGACCTTTATGGATTATTATTCGAATGAGCAACGTGCGGCATTCGCCCAACAAGTACTAACAACTGGGTTGACTTTTGGCTTAGCAGGTTCTTTGAAATCACAAGATATTGCGATGTTAAAAAGTCTTAACCCCACATACTTGGGTTTCAGAGGCGGAGTTTGTGAAAATAATCAACGCGAACAGCGCTTAAATGGGGAAAAAATTAGATTCACAAGAAATGGCTTGCAATTTGTTGCATAAAACCAACAAATGGCGCGCTAAGTCGCAATTTAATTGCCTTTAAGCATTGCACTAATAGCTTAGTGTGCGTACTATCCGCCTATACAGTTTGTATAAACGCACTTTCAACTAATCCTTTAAGTAGAGAGCTGTAAACGGATTTTAGATGATCTTTAATTAGGAGCAAAAACGAATGAAAAAAAATATGATTAATTTGGCAGTTGCCGCAACACTCGGTTTAGCAGCGTTTGCTGCATCAGCGGAAGATATGTACCGTGGCGCTTGGTACGCAGTACCAGGCGTGAGCTACATGAATACTGATAGCGATTTAGACGCTAATAATGGTGGTGGCGTGTTTCTTAAATTGGGTAAAGAATTAAGCCCAAGCTGGGATATTCAAGGGGGTCTAGGTTACAACCGCGCCAGTGAAGATACTGGCATTGCTGGTGTTGGTGGTCGTTACAAACAAACGACTTTAGGCTTAGATGCTTTATATATGTTCAGTCGCGACAGTTTCCGTCCATTCTTGTTGGCTGGTTTAGGTGCTGCCCGTAATAATGTTGATTACAGTGTTCCTGCAGGTGCAAATTTTGATGGTAAAAAGACCTCATGGATGGCCAACGTAGGCTTGGGTGCACAATACCTGTTTAATGACTCATTTGGTTTGCAAGCAGATTTACGTCACCAATGGAGTCGTGCTAAAGGTGAGCTAACTGGTACTGCTGATGATTTTAATAAAACTGAAACAATTGGAAATACACTATTAAACTTAGGTGGTATTTTCCGCTTCGGCGCACCGGCACCAATGCCAGTAGCGGCAGTTGAGCCAGAGCCAGCACCAGTGGCAGCGGTTGAACCAGCCCCTGCGCCAGCACCTGCGCCAGCTCCAGAGCCAGTAAAATGTGAGCCAACATCAGAAACGATTACTGTTGGTGCTGAAAAACTATTTGGCTTTGATAAAGCAGCATTAAAAGCTGACGGTAAAGCAGCATTAGATGAAGCTGCTGCAAAAATCAAAGCAAACCCAGAAATCAAAGCGGTAATTGTGACTGGTCACACGGATCGTATTGGTTCTGAAGCTTACAACCAAAAATTGTCTGAAAAACGTGCTAAACAAGTAGCGGATTACTTGGTTGCTCAAGGTGTTGATGCAGGCATCATTTCATCTTCAGGTAAAGGTGAGTCTGAGCCAGTGGTTCAATGTAAAGGCAATAAAGCAACTAAGAAATTAGTTTCATGCTTACAACCAAACCGACGCGTTGAAATTCGCGCTGAAGGTACGAAAGTATCAGGCTGTAACTAAATCTAAGCTAAGTAATTTTAGCTGAGATAAAAAACCCCGCAATTGCGGGGTTTTTTTATTGTCTATAATCCACTAATTAAAAAGTGTTCTTATTAAATCGTTATAATAACGACATGAAGCCTTCTGTAGATTTAACGCCTGTTGATTTGATGATTGACGCACGTTGGTTATGTCCAGCCAACGCTAACTCGCTATCTACGGATAAAGTATTAGAACATCAGTCTGTGGTCATTCAATCAGGCAAGATCATTGATATCTCTGCTTCAGCATTGGCTGACAGTCGATATTTGCCCAATGAACGCGTATCGCTCAATGAGCATATCTTAATTCCGGGCTTGATTAACTTACATACCCATGCGGCAATGAGCCTAATGCGTGGTTTGGCTGATGATTTACCCCTCATGCCTTGGTTGGAAAAACACATTTGGCCAGCAGAGCAACAATTTGTTTCGCCAAAGTTCGTGCATGATGGTGCTTTGTTAGCCTGTGCAGAAATGTTAAGTGGGGGTATTACCACTTTTAACGATATGTATTTTTACCCACAAGCAACTGCTAAAGCTGCGACACAAGCAGGGTTACGTGCTAATTTAGGGTTGGTAGTGCTTGAGTTTCCATCGGCATATGCGAGTGATGCTGAAGATTATTTGCTAAAAGGCGGCGAGGCGCATGATAGTTGGCGTAATAATAAGCTGATTTCGTCTTCTATTGCCCCGCATGCACCTTACACTGTCTCAAATAAGACGTTTGAGAATATTGTGACAGTCGCGGAGCAATTGGGCTTGGGTATCCATACCCATTTGCATGAAACACAAGCCGAAATTGCACATTCGGTTGCGCAATTTGGGGTAAGACCCTTAAAACGCATGGCCGATTTGGGGCTGCTTGGACCAAATTTAGTCGCAGCGCATTGTACGCATTTGCTGCCTCATGAAATTGAAATGTTATCTGAGCATGGCTGCCATATAGCGCATTGCCCAAGCTCAAATTTAAAACTGGCGAGTGGTATTGCCCCCCTAGCACTAATGTTCGCTAAAAACATCAATGTCGGGTTGGGTACAGATAGCGCTGCAAGTAATAACCGCCTAGATATTTTCGCGGAAATGCGTTTAAGTGCATTGCTGGCAAAAGGAATGACTGGTGATGCTAGCGTTGTTCCAGCGCATCAAGCTTTAGCCATGGCAACCATTAATGCAGCGAAAGCGTTAGGGATGGATGATAAAATCGGGTCTATTGAAGTGGGCAAGTTTGCAGATCTGGTTGCGGTTAAATTAAGCGATATTGTGATTTCTCCTTGTTATGATCCAATCTCGCATTTAGTGTATGCCTGTGGTCGAGAGCATGTGACGCATACTTGGGTGGCTGGCGAATTACGTTACAGTCACGGGATTTATGCAAATATCGAACCTTACGAATTAAAAGAAATTATTAATACTTGGCAACCAAAACTGGGTCAATTAAAGGCGGAAAATTCCAATTGAACTTAAATAATCTGTATGAGGCTAATTAATCTGTATGGGCATGGATAATCATATGAACGTAGATAATGCGGAATTGCAAAAATTTGCAGATTTAGCACACAAATGGTGGGATAAAACGAGTGAATTTAAACCGCTGCATGAAATTAACCCGCTTAGACTCCATTGGATTGACCAGCAAGTGGGGTTAAAAGGTAAACGTGTGCTTGATGTTGGTTGTGGCGGTGGTATTTTGGCGGAAGCTATGCACTTTAAGGGCGCAGAAGTCACGGGCATAGATTTAGGGGAAAAAGCGCTAAAGGTGGCCAAATTGCATCAGCTAGAAAGTGGTGCAACTGTTGATTATCAATATATTTCAGTTGAACAATTGGCACAGCAGCAGCCCGCCAGTTTTGATGTCGTTACTTGCATGGAAATGCTAGAACATGTGCCAGACCCAGCCGCTATCGTTAAAGCGTGTGCTAGGCTGGTTAAACCAAATGGCTCTGCGTTTTTCTCCACTATAAATCGTAATCCAAAGGCTTATTTATTCGCCGTGATCGGTGCTGAATACGTGTTGAATATGCTGCCAAAAGGCACGCATGATTATGCAAAATTTATTAAGCCCTCAGAGCTTTCAAGTTGGGCTAGGCAAGTAAATTTAAACGTTATGGATATGCGCGGCATGAGCTACAACCCAATTAAGCAGATTTACAGTTTAGGTGATGATGTAACAGTAAATTATATAGTACACACCGTGTTAGATGCATAATGGTTGTATTGTTTGATTTAGATGGTACATTGGTTGATACCGCGCATGACTTGGGCGTGGCACTCAATATGCAACTTACGCGCTACGGCAAGCCATCTTTAGTTCATGATGAAATTTGGCCAGTAGCATCACATGGTTCGCGCGGATTACTGGCACTGGGTTTTGGCATTACGCCACAAGATACCAATTTTGAAGCCATGAAGCATGAGTATTTAGACTTATACGAATCTGTATTTACTAATAATCCACAGTTTTTGCCAGGCATAGACAATTTGCTGGATACCTTAGACGCACAAAGGATTAAATGGGGAATAGTAACTAATAAGCCCCGCAGATTTTCTGTTGATTTATGTAAGGCAGTTATTACTGGCAAAACTAACTTATATGAGCGTGCGGCTTGTTTGCTATGTGGCGATGATGCCCCTTATCCTAAACCTGCGCCGGACACGCTTTTGATGGCTTGCAAAGTGTTAAATGTAACGCCTAGTGAATGTGTTTACGTGGGAGATGCAGAGCGTGATGTGCAAGCGGGTAAAGCCGCAGGCATGAAAACAGTAGTGGCTTTGTTCGGCTATATTGCAAAAACCGACAAGCCAGCAGAGTGGGGGGCAGATGTGTTGATAAATGTGCCCAATGAAGTGCTCATTATATTGAAAGAGTGAATTAACAGATTCAACGCTTTTGATTTTATGCCAAGGCATTAAACAAAAGGTAGTAGAGTGATTCGGTTAAACAATGGAGCGTTTGAGCCAAAGGATTTTTTATTAACTGATTTTACTTGTGGCGAACTTGCCAATTGTTATCACTTTAGGTTAGTTAGAACTTCATTCTTAAATTTCCTCCATCTTTCTCTAGGGTGAAAATATTTAAGTGTATTCGTGATGCTATTTTCGCCTTTAAGTGTATGCACATATTCAAGGCTTGGCTGGCCCTTTTTAGCAATCATTAAACGCGGCTTGGCTATGTAGGGGTCGATATGTTTAACGTCCATATACTCTACTACATACGCCCACCTGCTTTTTTGTGTGATATTGGGTGTGGTGGAATGTAATGTAAATGAGTTAAAAACTACGACATCTCCAATTTCTGCTGAGATAAATTCAGCATTACTATCATCACAAATCGCTACAGTGTGGCAACCAACATGCTGGTGTTTAAAATGCTTTTTATGGCTACCTGGAATCATCCAAATACCACCATTGTCTTTGGTCATTTTGGTGAGTGATATCCAAAACTGGCAATGCGGGTCTTTTAAACGGCTGTATGAATTGTCGGTATGCCAAGGAAACGTGCCTGCCCCTGGACCTTTTTCAACTGCCTGGTCCCACCTAACCCAAAAATCTGGACCAATAAACTGAGTAATTAAATCCACCACTTTAGGTTGCGAAATAAACTCACGCAACTTTGGGCTTTTGTGCATAATCAAGCTGTTAAATTTAAGTTTACCTAAATTTAATTGATCAGTAGAAACATGCTCACTCGACGTTTTTTGAATTTCTTGAATTAAATCTTGAATTTCAGCTTGCGTGAAAAAATTGCGAATTAGAACATAGCCATTTTTATTGTATTCTTGTCGCATGTTCACAGCCATTCCATAGGTATTAATTAACAATGATTAAATTAATTTTACAAATATTTACACTTTATGCATATTAACAAAGCTAAATGCTAAATTACAATAGCCCTTTTTAGCTATTTTCGTCATCAGTAGCAAAAGGTGCCAAAAACATTATTAATTCTATGAAGTTAAATTGGTAGGGTGAATCTTAATTCACTTAAATTTAACAAGATATTCTACTCAGTATAGCCATAGAAAGTGTGCCGCTATCTACATATTCAATCTCACCACCCATAGGCAACCCACGTGCGATACGGCTGACTTTTACGCTACGAGATTTTAATAATTCGCTTATATAGTGTGCGGTAGCTTCACCTTCATTGGTATAATTTGTGGCTAAGATGACTTCTTGTATAACTCCATCCTGTACGCGTTTGATGAGTTTATCCAGATTGATTTCTTTTGGTCCCACACCATCTAACGGTGAAAGTCTGCCCATCAGCACAAAGTACATGCCGTCATAGCTATGCGTTTGTTCAAGCATCATTAAGTCCGTGGGCATTTCAACTACGCACAATAAACTTTTATCACGCGCTTCAGAAGCGCATAAATGGCACACCGCACTTTCACTAAAAGTGTTGCACAGTTGACAATGTCCAACTAACTGCAGGGCATCATCAAGCGCTGTAGCAAGGCCTTTTGCACCTATACGATCGCGTTGTAATAGATGATACGCCATGCGAAGTGCCGATTTAGGCCCCACGCCCGGCAGGCAGCGTAAAGCTTCTACTAGTTGGTCTAAAGATTGCGGATTATGAAGCCCAGGGTTGCGCATTCTAAATGAGTGAGACTATCAAAACGGCATTTTAAAGCCAGCGGGCACTACACCCGCCATACGCTGCTGAGAGGTAGCTTCCGCTTTGGTTTTGGCATCTGTCAGCGCAATCAGGATTAAATCTTCCAGTGTTTCTTTGTCGTCCATCGCGGCATCATCAATGACCACACGCTTAACCGTGTTGTTGCAGGTCATAGTGACTTTGACCATACCATTACTGGCTACGCCTTCTACTTCGGTTGCGGCAAGCTGGTCTTGCGCTTTTTGCATATTGGCTTGCATCATTTGGGCCTGTTTCATCATATTGCCCATGCCACCTTTCATCATGATTATCTCCTATTGATTGTGTGGTTAAATTAATACGTGAGTAAATTATTGCGAAATTGGTTTAATACTATTGGGAATGATTTCCGCGCCAAAGTCATTTAACAGCGCTTGTACAAAACTATCTTCTTGGATAGCAGTTTCAGCGCTATTCTGTGACACGGCTTTCTCATGCGCGACCTGTTTAGCGGGGGTATTCACGCTATTTTCAAGGTTGAATTCTAAGCGAATTTTTCGGCCAAAGTGTTGTTGCAAGGCTTGAGCCAGCTTGTCTTGATACATGGCGCTCAGTAAGCCTTTGTCTTTTTCTTGTATGGCAAAACGCATCGTGTTGTCATCATGACTCAGCAATTCACAGTTCAATGCTAAATTGCGGGCCAACCCTAACTTAAGCTGATCCAACAAACCGCGCCAGTTGCCATTGAAGTGAGTATTAGATTGCTCACTACTTTGCTGGATTTCTAACACTTGTGCTTGTTGTATTTGCGTAACTTCAGGTACATTTGTTTGAGTGGTCGTTATTGGCTTTGTAGCGCTCGGTAGCTGATTGGCTTGTGGTTTATTTGGCTGTTGTAGCAGGTTACCGTCATTGGGTGTAAAGGCCAGCATGCGCAACAAGGTCATGGTGAAGCCTGCGAACTCATCGGGTGCCAAGCCAATATCACGACGACCTAATAAAGCGATTTGATAATATAACTGCAAAGTTTCTGCCGTTATTTTTTGTGTCAAATCCAATAGTTGTGCGCGCTCTGGTAAGTCTTCGGCCACACTATCAGGCACTGTTTGCGCCATGCTGATTTGGTGCAACAACTTCGCTAAATCATTGAGCGCAGCTTCAAACGAAATGCTGCGTTCTTCCATGATTTTAGCTTGTTTAATCAGGGCGTTGCCATCATTGGTGAGTAGTGCCTGGATGAGTTCATACAGGTAGTTTTGATCAATCGCACCCAGCATCGCACGAACTTCAGCTTCATTCACCGTTTGTCCGCCGTAAGCAATCGCCTGATCAGTGAGCGAAAGTGCATCTCGCATGCTGCCATCGGCTGCGCGTGCAATGAGGGCTAATGCGGTCAGCTCAAAAGGAATATTCTCTTGGCCAAGGATGTGTTGCAAATGCCCAATAATCGACGATCCCGCCATTTGGCGTAAATTAAACTGTAAGCAACGCGATAGCACTGTGACGGGCACTTTTTGTGGGTCAGTCGTTGCAAGAATGAATTTAACGTGTGCGGGCGGTTCTTCCAGCGTTTTTAGCATGGCATTAAAGGCGCTTTTTGATAGCATGTGCACTTCATCGATGATGTACACCTTGAAGCGTCCGCTGGTTGGCGCGTATTGGGCGTTATCCAACAAATCTCGCATCGCGTCGACTTGAGTGTTACTTGCCGCATCCACTTCGATTAAATCAACATAGCGACCACGATCAATCTCGGTACAAGTATTGCATACACCACAAGGCGTCGCGGTAATGCCCGTTTCGCAATTGAGCGATTTGGCTAAAATGCGGGCGAGAGTGGTTTTGCCGACACCACGCGTGCCGGTAAACAAATAGGCATGATGTAGACGATTTTGCTCAAGCGCATTGGTGAGCGCGCGCACCACGTGGTCTTGACCAACCAGCGTATCAAACGATTTTGGTCGCCATTTACGGGCTAGAACTTGATAACTCATCGGGAGATTAGATTTTTCAACATGGGTGAAACTTTAGCTTAAAAGTGCTGCTAAGTCTTTAATTTTTGTTAAAAAGTGCTGAGGTGGTGTAAACAAGAGGAGGCGAGCCTTAACCCCGGCACTTGCTCAATAGTTGTGGCTGCTTGCTTCCGCACCTGACCAGATTGGCTACTTCACAATGCGAGGAGGCCCGCCAGCAGCAATTATACTGTATTTCGGCGGATAATTCATACGTAAAATGTGCGTAGATTGTGAATTAAATAGTCTATTTTTGCTACGACAAAAAATCACTGCCCTGGAAGCCTTTGTTTATAAGGCTTGCAGGGCAGTGATTTGAATGTTTAATTTTTTATACTTAGTTTCGTTAAGTTTCTATGCATGCCATTCTTAATTTATTCCACAGCGCTCAACTGGTGGAAGGTGCTTTAATTCTTCGTCACTGTATAAACGTGCACGTGTAATAAATGCAAACCCTGAGCCGCAGTCGAGTGAGAATGACCCGCTAGAACCAGGTACGGCATCAATAATGGTGTGCATATTTTCCGCAAAAGTAAAATGGCTGTCGCTCATATAGAAAATAGCTTCTTTGGTGAGCTCGCCTAATTTCACATCCGAGGCGCCAGGTTTAAATTCATTGGCAGGCAAGCAAAGTGGTACGCTACCTTCACAGCAGCCACCCGATTGAAAAAATACAATCGAGCCATGCTGTGCGATTAACTTTTTAATCAGTTCAGTAGCGCTAGGGGTTGCAGAAACGCGTTCAGTCATGATTTATTCTCCAAAAAGAAAGAGGCGAGTAAACTCGCCTCTAACCTAAATCTAATTTCTTATAAAATCAAAAGATTAGAAGAAGCCCAATTTCTTAGGGCTATAGCTTACCAATAAGTTCTTAGTTTGTTGGTAATGATCGAGCATCATTTTGTGATTCTCACGGCCAATGCCAGATTCTTTATAACCGCCAAATGCAGCGTGGGCAGGGTAGGCATGGTAGCAATTTGTCCATACACGGCCTGCTTTGATGCCGCGACCCATACGGTAAGCAGTGTTGCCATTACGGCTCCAAACGCCAGCACCTAAACCGAAAATGGTGTCATTGGCAATGGCCAATGCGTCGGCCTCATCTTTAAAGGTGGTCACAGAAAGCACTGGTCCAAAAATTTCTTCTTGGAAAATGCGCATTTTGTTGTGACCTTTAAGGAGTGTAGGTTTAACATAGTAGCCCTCTGCAAACGCACCATCCAATATATTACGCTCGCCACCAATCAGTACTTTAGCGCCTTCTTGTTTGCCGATATCCATATAAGACATAATCTTATTTAATTGGTCTTGTGATGCTTGTGCGCCAAGCATGGTATTGGGATCGAGTGGATTCCCTTGCTTAATCGCAGCCACACGCGGTAATACACGCTCCATGAATTTATCGTAGATGGATTCTTGAATCAATGCGCGTGATGGGCAAGTGCAGACTTCACCTTGGTTGAAGGCAAACAACACCAAACCTTCAATCGCTTTATCAAAGAAATCATCGTCTGCATCCGCAATGTCTGCAAAGAAAACATTCGGCGATTTACCACCTAATTCAAGTGTTGCAGGAATTAAATTAGAAGCGGCAGCTTGGGCAATGACACGACCGGTCGCGGTTGAGCCAGTAAAGCCGATTTTAGCAATACGCTTGCTATTAGCGAGCGGGGCGCCCACTTCGCGACCATAGCCATTGACGATGTTGATTACGCCGGGGGGAACTAGGTCGGCGATTGTTTCCATCATAATGAGTATGGAAAGTGGCGTGAATTCTGCTGGTTTGAGCACTACGCAGTTACCAGCGGCTAATGCTGGAGCCAGTTTCCAAGCGGCCATTAAAATAGGGAAGTTCCAAGGAATGATTTGTCCGACCACGCCGAGCGGCTCATGAAAATGATAGGCCACGGTGTCATGGTCAATTTCACTGATGCCGCCTTCTTGTGCACGAATAGCGCCTGCAAAATAGCGGAAATGATCGATGGTTAATGGAATGTCCGCATTCATGGTTTCGCGAATCGGCTTGCCGTTATCAACGGTATCAGCGGTAGCAATCAGTTCGAGATTCGCTTCAATCCGATCTGCAATTTTAAGCAGAATGTTTGAACGCTCGGCAGTTGAAGTTTTACCCCACTTGTCAGCGGCGGCATGCGCAGCATCTAAAGCGAGCTCTACATCCTCGGCACTGGAGCGCGCAGCCTTTGTGTAAGGTTTGCCAGTAATAGGTGTAATGACATCAAAATATTCGCCTTTTACTGGGGCGACCCACTTACCGCCAATAAAATTATCGTATTTGGCTTTGTAAGGGATTTTTACGCCAAGGCCTTTTAATAAATCTAAACTCATGCTGACTCCTCTAGTTTATCTATCGTTGATATAGTAAATCTAAGCGCTAAACCATGTTTCTCGTAGATTAATTTTTTGAAAATAATTTTCAGCATAACAGCCTTCAATCCCTTATCAATAAAGGGTTTTAGTCGCTATGTTTGAGCACAACAATAAACCTTCTAGCCTTGCAAATCAAGCATATATTGGGAAATTGGAATATTTTTTTATTCACTAATTTTAGTGAGCGAAATGTGGTTTTTTGTCTTAATCGGCGCTGATAATTTTAAATTTGAGTACTAGCGTTCTGAATTCCATGCCTATATTTTAAATATTTTTAAATCGATAGTTAAAATCAATGTGTAGAAAAAGTAGGGTTTTTGCGCTATGCTTAAACGATGTGACCAAAGCTTAGCGGCTTAGCGTATTTAATGGTGACACAATTTCATAATGATTATGGGTAATATGTCAGAGACTTTAGCAGCTACATCGATATTTACGCGCGACTTCTGGAGCAAGTTTTCCAACCCGACCTCAGCGACACTAAGTAAATCGATTTTAACTTTTCTCGTCATTGCAGAAAGTTTAGTCTGCATCTTTTGGATATTCACGCTTTCTGGCTTGGGTGAAGGGTATGCCGTGATTGCGGCAGTCCCTTATGTGTACCTGGTTGTCTCCTACGTCAGTCTTTTCTTGTTTTATCGTTTTAAGCGCTTTGAATATTTTACATTTACCCAGCTAATTATGTTGCTGGTCATGCCATTCTTTATGCAGTGGGCAATTGGTGGATTTGCCGCCTCAAGCGGGGTCGCCATTTGGGCGATTTTATGTCCTGTCGGGGCACTCATGATATTGGGTACGCGCCAATCAACTCCATGGTTCTATCTGTTTCTAGGTTTGGCTTTCGTTTCATGGAAGATGAATCCTTATTTCGCAGCGAATGCGATGCCTATTCCAACCAGTGTGAAAGATACTTTTTTCTTGATGAATATTACGGGAACGGCTTCTATTTTATACGGCGTATTACGCTATTTTCAGGCACAAAAAGAGCGTGTGATGGCGTCGTTGGAACTTGAGCAAGCGCGATCTGAAAAGCTATTGCTGAATATCTTACCTGCACCGATTGCTGAGCGTTTAAAAGCGAACGATATGCGCATTGCCGATCATTATGATTCGGTCACGGTGATGTTTGCCGATTTGATTAATTTTACGCAAATGTCAGAAAAAATGACGCCAACACAGTTGATAGAATTACTTTCACAGGTGTTTGTTAAATTTGATGAATTGGCTGAAAAATATCAAGTGGAAAAAATTAAAACCATTGGTGATTCTTATATGGTAATTTCTGGCGCGCCTTTGGTTTGCACCGACCATGCGGATCGTATCGCAAAAATGGCATTGGAAATGCATGCGGTGTTGCAAGAGGTTTCAGTGAAAAACGGCGTAGCACTTAATATGCGTATTGGCATCAATACTGGGCCAGTCGTGGCGGGAGTTATTGGTACTGCGAAATTCAGTTACGATTTATGGGGCGATACCGTAAATATGGCTAGCCGAATGGAAAGTACCGGCTTGCTAGGTGCTATTCAAGTATCCCAAACGACGCAGCAGGCTTTGCAAAACGCCTATGAATTCACCGAGAGAGTTGGTGTTGATGTGAAAGGTAAAGGTAAATTAGATACCTTTATCTTGCTTGGGAAGAAGTCTGAACATTAGGTCTATAAAAACCCCATACTAAGCATATAAACGCAGCATATCTTGACGATATGCTCTATAATGCGTCGGTTTTTCGGTTGTCTAGTCAATCAGCAGTAACAGCTAAAGAAAGCAATCAAATTTCGGAAGGGTGGATGAGCGGTTTAAGTCGCACGCCTGGAAAGCGTGTTTAGGTGAATAACTTAACGCGGGTTCGAATCCCGCCCCTTCCGCCAATAGCATGTTTTAAGCAGTCCTAGCAAGTACATAAATCCCGCATAAGTGCGGGTTTTTTATTGGTTTATAGTCCTATCCTGTTCTTTCTAATCCTATTGCATCCAGTAGCTTTTGACGGTATATTGAACGGTGTGTTAAATACCGTCAAAATTAGATACCGTCAATGTTAACTGTAACCGCAATAAATAACGCTAAACCTAAAGATAAGCCTTATAAGCTGGCTGACGAAAAGGGCATGTATTTACTAATAAGTAACACTGGTAAATATTGGCGTATGGATTATCGCTTTGATGGAAAGCGTAAAACTCTGGCGCTTGGCATTTTTCCTGATGTGTCATTAATTAATGCCAGGGAAAAACGCGACGAAGCACGCAAGTTACTTGCAGGCGATCCACCCGCAGATCCTAGCCAAAAGCGCAAAGTGGAAAAATCTGAACGGGTAGCTAATCAAAACAATACTTTCGAGTTGTGGGCAGGTAAATGGTGGCAACATTGGAGTGTAGGTAAAAGCGAGCGTCATGCGGCCTATGTCAAGCGTAGGCTAGAAAGTGACATTTACCCAGCTATTGGAAAAAAGCCTATAAACGATATTTCAGCTTATGAAATTGTCGATGCTGTTAAAGAGATTGCTGAACGTGGTGCGGTTGATATTGCAAAAAGAGCGCACCAAACGATAGGGCAGGTGTTCAGATACGCTATTGCACATGGTAGAGAAAGCAAGGCAACTAGAAACCCAGCTATTGAGATTAAACCCAGCGATATCATAGAAACACGCAAGAAAGTGAATTATGCGCGTGTTGATGTTTCAGAACTGCCAAACCTTCTTAGAGCTATAGACAATAGCAAATCACATCCTGTTACACGAATAGCCGTTAAATTGATGGCTTTAACCTTTGTGCGTACTACAGAGTTAATAGGGGCAAGATGGGCTGAATTTGATTTAGATGCAGCACAGTGGCGCTTACCCGCCGAACGTATGAAAATGAAAACGCCACACATTGTGCCATTATCAAGCCAAGCGATAGACTTACTTAACTCACTTAAAGAGTTAACTGGCTATAACGAGTTGTTATTCCCAAACCAAAACAATCGCACCAGGTCCATGAGCAATAACACCATACTCAAAGCGTTAGAGGGCATGGGATATAAAGGTAGAATGACAGGGCACGGTTTTAGGGGGCTGGCTTCAACGGCTTTGCATGAGCAAGGTTATGATCATATGCATATTGAGTTGCAGTTAGCACACCAGGAGCGCAACGAAACAAGCTCAGCATATAACCATGCCTTATATTTAAAACAAAGGGCAACGATGATGCAGCAATGGGCTAACTATTTAGATGAACTTAAAGCAGGTGCCAGGGTAATACCAATTAAAGGCGCTGCATGATTTGATTTAACCGTGATACGTGCGGAACACGTATAAAAGCGGGGCAGCTGGTGCGTCAACACTAGCCACCCCTAACCACAATGAAAACTGCAAAGGAGTTTTACACCATGGCTATCAATGATTCTACAGTATTAAATAATGATAAAAGTTTAACTAAATCATATTCTGATTTTGTTTGTGATTTTTCTTATCAACTATATAAAGTTAAAGCAATGGTCGCGGGGGCTA
Source organism: Methylotenera sp. (assembly GCA_049643685.1). GTDB lineage: Bacteria > Pseudomonadota > Gammaproteobacteria > Burkholderiales > Methylophilaceae > Methylotenera. The sequence goes on along the minus strand of JBARQL010000139.1, from coordinate 31,550 downwards.
GAACTTTGGTATATGAAAATGAAGGGCTTTACTCGAAAAATCCAGCCCTGATGGATGCAGCATATTTGCTAGATGATACTGTTGATCGTATGACCAAACTCGCTATTGATGTTAGTAATACAGAGTTTAACTATCAAGTAAAGATTAAAAACTTACCTACTGAAGTGGCAAAACAGTCTAATAGTGCAGATATGGCACAGTCTGTTAAAGATAAGGTACATGCTGAAATCGATGCAAAATTAAATATTTTGCAATATGCAATAACTGGGTTACGTGAAGAAGCAAAGCATTCTCAAATAACCGTTACAGACATAGAGAGCTTTGAACAATTGATAGGTGAGGCGCGCTACAGTATTAGGGAAATTATCACCAGCAAAAATGGATAGCACTGAAAAAAGCGCAACTTTTGAAAACCGTTAGAAAAAGTGAGACTTTTTACATTTGGTTAAGCATTTTTTGAGTTAAGACAGTTAAGACAGTTAAGACATGGCGTGTTTACTGGCTTGCACCCGCATTAACTTTTTTTATGGGAGTTAAGGCAGTTAAGACAATGCGTCTTTACACGTTCAAAGGCGTACACTTAACGGCTAGATTTTCGCGTGGATTGTTTCGCTTGCCGAATATTCACTAGCAATATACCAAAGTACAAACGTCTGTACTTTATGTTTTACGCTGCACCTAGCATGGGCCTAATTACCCCATGCGAAAACAGGCGGCCTCTTACGCTTGCGGGTGCGGCTTCTTATTTTAAGAGCGCATTAGAGGTGCGATTATGTTTGATGATTTAGGGGAGCAGCAACACGTCTTTAGCTTACTTGATGAGTGGGCAAATGACCATACCGATTCAGCCTTAACCTATCAGACTGGTAGTAAGTCAAATTTTTTTATTGAGCTTACAAAGCTAATGACTGAGGTGCAAAAGTTAGAGGCTGAAACTATAAAAATAAATCCAAAGCTGAAAATAGGTTTTTCCTTTCAGTCTGACTTATTGCGTGAATTGAGTTCTTTGCTTGAAGATGCAAACACTACCGCTAAACTATTAGATCGTCTGTCTAATATCAAAATATTACTTTTACAGGCTATGATTATTGGCATTGAGATTAAATACGGTAAATTAGAGTTAATTAATGCAATTATTAAACCTGATGCAGAAATTGGGAAAAGCAGAAAAATACAGATAAAAGAATGGTCAAAAAAAGGCAGTGAAACTGTAAAGAAATACAGTGATGAAGATAAAAATAACTGGTTAGAAGAAGCTAAAAAATTAAGACTGACCAATAAAAATTTATCATTTAGAACAATTGCGAGCAAAATCAATAAAAGTAATTCTAGCAAACCTTCCGTTGAAACCGTTAGAAAACATATAGCTAATAAATTGGGTTAAGCCCTCTAATTTACCCACCTCAATATAATTAAATAAGCCCCATGCGTCCAATCGGATGCAATTATTGGAGCTTATGAAATGATAAATGAATTAATACATACGGGCTTTGTCCGCTTACCTCAAATTCTCGCTTTAATTCCTATAGGTAAATCCACATGGTGGGCTGGTGTTAAAACTGGCAAATATCCACAGCCGATAAAAATCGGCGCAAATACTACTGTATGGAAAGCCGAAGATATACACGCACTCATTAAAAAGCTTGCTGAAAGCGAGGTGCAATAATGAGCCGTATAGATAATGACGAATATTATGATGATGTTTCTCAACAAATTAAGATAAATGCTGTTCACCGTGATGTTGCCTTGTTGGCTGCTACGGATCTACTAAACGCTTCACAGCAAAATCTGAATTTAAATCTTAACTTCCCTATATCAGATTTAATGATCGCCTCTCATGCGTTAATCACCCAGCGTGAATATGCTGAATTAAAAACATGGCCAATATTAAATGACATAGCTTTAAAACTTGAAGTTATAGCGGAAAGTATAGATTGTGCTGGCGTAAAACCATTAGATTTTTGGATGCAAAGTGATATCGCTGCAATAGATAAGGCTAATGAATTGGGCATTAGTATATTGCCAGAATACAGCATGGCAGATCTACGTTACAAAATATATTGCGCTATTAACGAGGTGATTTAATGCCTAAAAATTACATTAATCAAGTGGCAGCGGCCGCCATTAATTCAATTGATAGCGTCCTAGCCAATTGGTGTGCAGGTGGTAAGCGTGAGGGGCATGAGTATATAGCACTCAATCCTAACCGAGCAGATAGCAACTCTGGTAGTTTTAAAATTAATCTAAACACGGGCGCATGGGCAGACTTTGCCATAGATAAAAGCGGCGGGGATTTAGTCGCTTTAGTGGCATATCTTGACGGTGTTTCACAATTTGAGGCGGCCAAGCTTTTAGGGGCGTTTTTAGGCATTGAGTACCAAAAAAGTGACCCACAGAAACGCGCTACAAGCTCACAAAACAAGGCGACCAATACTACGACCTCAACCCCAAAAGATTTAAGCGAGTGGCTGCCACTGTTACCCGTGCCAATAGATGCACCCGCACCACCCGCAGCGCATTTTAAGCATGGCAAGCCGTCTATGCAGTGGACATATCAATTACCTGGTGGAGTGGCTTGTTACGTATATCGCTTTGATGCAAAAGCCGAAGGCGAAAGAAAGCAATTTGCACCACTTACTTATTGCGAACATATCAGTAGCAAAAAGCGTGAATGGCGCTGGCAAGGTTTAACCGATCCACGGCCACTTTATAACCTAGATAAAATTTTCAGTAATGCTAGTGGGCTAGTGGTGGTTTGCGAGGGTGAAAAAGCAGCGGATGCAGCGGCGATATTGTTACCTGATGCCGTTGTAACCACCATGCTAAACGGTGCGCAAAGCCCTAATAAAACAGACTGGCAACCATTAAGCGGGCGTGATGTTTGGCTATGGTCAGATAATGATGAAGCAGGCCAAAAGTGTATGGCGGCTATACGCAATTTATTAAAGGTTGCGGGGGCTGCTAGTGTTAAAACGATCAACTTAAAAGCCATTGATAGCTTGCCAGTTAAAGGCGATGCGGCCGACTTATTAGCGGCTGGTTTTAGTCAATCGGCCATGCTTGAATTAAGTCAAAAGCCTGATTTTTTCGAAGTTGATAAGCCCACTAGCAATGAAAGCAATACAAAAAGCCGTTTCCACTTGAATGATGGAGGCTTGTATTACTTTGGTAAAAATGACGCTGGCAATGATGCCCCACCGCTATGGATATGCTCAAAGCTAGAAGTTACAGCCGTTACCCGTGATGCTAAAAATGAAGCTTGGGGGCGCTTGCTAGAGTTTAATGACTTAGACGGTGTGCATCATGCCTGGGCAATGCCTATGGATTTATTGCGTGGTGATGGTGCAGAATATCGAGGGGCTTTGCTTTCAATGGGCTTGCAAATATCCACCATGACTAAAGCCCGTAACCTATTAACGCAACATATACAGACGGCTAAAGTTGAAGCGCGGGCAAGGTGTGTAGAGCGTACAGGCTGGCATGATGGCAGCTTTGTAATGCCAAATAAAACCATAGGCACCAACCAACAAGAAAAAATCATTTTTCAATCAGCCGTCAATACACAAAGTACCTTTAAGCAAAAAGGCACTTTAGCAAGCTGGCAAGATAATGTATCTAAACCATGTGCAGGTAACTCTAGGCTAGTGTTTGCCATTAGTGCAGCCTTTGCTAGCCCGTTGCTAGATGTGACAGGCATGGAGAGCGGGGGCGTGCATTTTAGAGGCGATTCTAGCACGGGTAAAACTACAGCTTTGCGGGTGGCTTCATCGGTATGGGGTGGTCTTGATTATCTGCAAAGGTGGAGTGCTACTGATAACGGCTTAGAAAGCTTGGCAGCGCAGCACTCCGACTGTTTGCTAGTGCTTGACGAGTTGTCACAGGTTGACCCTAAGTCAGCGGGTGAAGTTGCCTATATGCTGGCTAATGGGAGTGGCAAGGTGCGAAGCATACGCACAGGTGCAATGCGTGATACTGCCACATGGCGATTATTGTTTTTATCAAGTGGTGAAGCTGGCTTAACTGAGCACATGGCGCTAGCAGGGCGCAAGCCTAAAGCAGGGCAAGAGATTAGGCTGCTAGATATACCTGCTGATGCTGGCCGCGGCTTTGGTATTTTTGATACGTTACATGATCACATTGGGGGCGCTGCATTTAGTAAAGCTTTAAATGATGCCGTAGGCAAGCATTACGGGGTGGCATCAATTGCTTATTTGTCTAAGCTGGTAGATAACTTAGACAAAATACCTGGGCATGTTAAAAGGCTGCAAAAAGAGTTTTTAGAAAATCACCTTAAAACTGATGCAGGTGGACAAGCATATAGGGCAGCTCTACGCTTTGCCTTAATAGCCGCTGCTGGTGAAATCGCCACGGTTTGGGGCGTTACTGGCTGGGCTAGTGGTGAAGCTATCAAGGCTGCTGATACTTGCTTTAAGGCATGGCTTATGCAGCGTGGGGGGACTGGCAATGCTGAAGAGCGTGCAATGCTTGCCCATGTTCAGCGCTTCTTTGAATTGCACGGTGAAAGCCGCTTTAGTGACTGGGAGCGGCCAGCTAGTGACACTTCACAGCATGCCCCTAAAACCCTAAATAAAGCAGGCTATCGTAAGCACTTTGATGCTAAAGATGCAGACGGTCAGCCAGTTTATACAGGTGAAAACTATGCAGACGGTGATGAAAAGAAAGCCCGTGATACTGAGTTTTATGTCTATACAGAAACGTTTAGATCTGAAATTTGTGCGGGCTATGACTATAAGGTTATTCAAAAGCTACTTGATAAGCATGGTGCACTTATAAGGCCAAATTCAAGCAAAGCTTATACAAGAAGCGAGAGGCTGCCAGCCGAGGGTATGCAAGGCATATACAAGCTTAATAGCAAGGTGTTTGGGTTGTTAGCTGAAAATGATGCCGATTAGTGGACTGTATAGGACGGCTTATGATGATTTGTCTTAACTGTCTTAACTTATATAAAAAAGGTTAATGCAGCTATAGGCCAGTAAACACGCCATGTCTTAACTGTATTAACTGTCTTAACTCAAAAAATGCATAACTGAAAGTAAAGCGGCGGGTGAATGGGTTTCACAAAGGCCACCAGCGCGATAAATTGAAAGGGTATATATGCCAGTAGCAGCACCAAAACCATGTAAGCAAGCAGGGTGTAGAGCGTTAGTAACAGCTGGTGCGTATTGTGAGACGCATAAGAAACCAGCGTGGAGCAAGAGAATTGATGCACCAAATCGATTAAGAGGTCGCAAACTACAGGCGCTTCGCAAATCTATATTTAGAGATGCGCCATTGTGTGCAGTTTGTGAAGCGCATGGGCGTCTCGCACAAGCAACAGAGCTAGACCATATAGTGCCTCTGTATCAGGGTGGCACTGATCAACGTGATAACTTGCAAGGATTATGCGCTGAATGTCACCGCGCAAAAACTCAGAAAGAAGCTTGGGAAGCCCGCATGGGGGGTGTCAAAAAGTCTGTGACTTTTTGACTGGAAACCGTATGCCTAGCCAAATTTTTATGTGCGGGAGTTAGCGGGGAGGGGGGAGTAAAAGTCCAGAGCTTTAACAAACTAGACCGATTGCCCCTATTCTTTTGCAATACCGCGTAATTCTATAGGGGCGGGTGTGCCGACGTCTGTACTATTATGAATAATGATTGTTGACATAGATCGCAGCAACAAATAATATATTGCACAAAATAACGCACTTTGTAAGTTATTGATTTTATTATGTTTCCCACTACAGAAATAATACTATTTTACATAACGTCAGTTATACGAAACAAATTTCATTATTATAACAATTTCCCACTTTTAGTTATATTTAGTACACTTTATAACTATAATTTCCCACCTTGGCTATAACGATAATTTAACTATTGTTAAACTTGCTTTAATATTTCTAGCGTGTTACCTTTAGCATCTGCTAATTATTGTTACTGAGGTGTGTTATGACTGCTAATGAATTTAGAGAGGGGCTTGCCACACTGGGCTGGAAGCAAACCGATTTTGCCATGGCAACGGGTTTAAGTAAGGTGGCCGTTTCACACTGGCTGACTGGTACCGCCCCGCTACCATTATGGGCGCAATCGCATTTAAGCCTGTTGCTTAAGCTGCATGACCTCGCTGGTGATCTACTCACACCACCAACCAAAGCGGCTAAACAAAAAAACATTATGACCTAGCAGGGCGCTAGCTCTGACGGTATTTTTGACGGTATATTTATTTTTCAAAAACAAATAGTTGTTAATATATAAGGCTCACAGCCATTTTTATGAACGACGCCCCCGCCAGATAATAGGTTCGATCTATTGCGATTATGTTCTTCAAAACATCCACTTAAAGACCAATAACGCTACCCAGAAAAACCGCCGAGCAAAAAACGATGCTCTGTAAGCCTTTATTTATAAGGCTTACAGAGCATCGCTAATAAAGTAGCTCAAAAGTAAGGTGAATGCTGATTGAGTTGAGTGTAAATAAAAAGGCGCATCAAGCGCCTTTTAAAATTTAACTGAAGTTGATTGAATTTAGTTATGCAAGCTTGCGCGTTTTTTCCATAATAATCGCTGATAACTCTTCAACCGAGCGGCTGGTTGAGTCTGCCCAGGTAATGCCAGCGTTACGCATTAAATTTTCGGCCGTTATAATTTCTTTTTTGCAGTTGTCGAGTGAAGCGTAAAAGCTGCCATTCCTGCGTTCATTACGCACTGCATGTAGGCGTTCAGGTTTGATGGTGAGGCCGAAAATTTTATCAAGGTGTTTATGTAATACGGCTGGCAAAGTACCACGTTCAAAGTCTTCAGGAATCAGCGGATAATTGGCGGCTTTAATGCCAAATTGCATGGCGAGATACACGCTGGTAGGCGTTTTGCCACAGCGTGAAACGCCGATTAAAATCACCTGCGCTTCTTCTAAGCCAGAGTTGGTCATGCCATCATCATGATTCAGCGTGAAGTTAATCGCTTCCATACGATCATTGTATTTAGTGCCCATGACACTATGTGCAATGCCCGCGCCAGTAAGGGGTTTCTGCTGAAGTTCTACGCCTAGCGGGTCAATAAAGGTATTGAATAAATCGATAAAATAGGCGTCTGATTTTTTAATTGCATTGCGTAATTCCATGTTCCCCAGCGACATAATCACCACTGGACGGCCGCCATCTTCTTCAGCAGCATGTGAAATAGCCTCATGAGCAAGCTTGATTTTATCGAGCGTGTCAGTGAAAGGCAGGCGCACCTGAGTAAAACTAGTGCCAGGAAAATGCTCTAGCAACTTACCTAAGGCGCCCGCAGTAATGCCGGTACCATCTGAAATAAAAAATGCGGTACGGTTTAGCATTTCAATTCAACCTCTAATTTGCGGTTAATATTATTTTTTAGCAAGTCGTTGCCAGGTAGCAATGACCGTGTCAGGGTTAAGCGACATCGACTGAATGCCTTCAGACACTAGCCATTCTGCAAAATCAGGATGGTCGGAAGGACCTTGACCACAAATGCCAACATACTTGCCTAAGCGGTTGCAGGTGTGAATCGCCATTTTAATCAATGCTTTAACCGCATCGTTACGTTCATCAAAGCCATCCGCTAAAATGCCGGAATCTCTATCCATGCCTAATGTCAGTTGGGTCAAGTCATTCGAGCCAATTGAGAAGCCGTCAAAGTAATGTAGGAATTCTTCTGCTAACAATGCGTTTGATGGAATTTCGCACATCATGATGATGCGTAAGCCATTTTGACCGCGCTTAAGGCCGTTAGCCGCCATGATGTCAGTGACAGCTTTGGCTTCAGCCAAGGTGCGTACAAACGGAATCATCAGCTCAACATTGGTTAAACCCATTTCATCGCGCACTTTTTTCATGGCGGTACATTCCATGGCAAAGCATTCTTTGAAATCTTCTGCCATGTAACGCGCCGCACCACGGAAACCAATCATTGGGTTTTCTTCATCTGGTTCGTAGATTTCGCCACCAACGAGTTTTTTATACTCATTCGACTTAAAGTCAGACGTACGTACAATCACTGGTTTTGGGTAGAAAGCAGCGGCAATCGTCGCGACGCCTTCAGCCACTTTGTCAATGTAGAATTGTTTTGGGCTGGCATAACCACGCGCACGATTGTGAATGGTGGTTTTAATCGCCGTTGGCATGGCTTCTGCATTTAAAATGGCTTTTGGGTGGATGCCTACCATATTGTTAATCACAAATTCCAAACGCGCTAAACCGACACCGTCATTCGGTGTTTTGGCAAAGCTGAACGCCATATCAGGATTGCCAACGTTCATCATAATCTTGCATGGCGCGGTAGGCAGCGCCGCAGTCGCTTGCGTGTTCACTTCAAAGTTAATTGCACCATGGTAAACAAAGCCAGATTCACCCTCAGCGCACGATACCGTGACAATTTCGCCTTCACGTAAAACATCGGTAGCATTTACCGCCCCCACAATTGCTGGAATGCCTAATTCACGTGCAATAATCGCCGCATGACAGGTACGGCCACCGCGATTCGTCACCAGCGCGCTTGCACGCTTCATGACAGGTTCCCAGTTAGGATCTGTCATATCGGCCACCAATACGTCACCAGGTTGTACTAAGTGCATCTCTGCAGGGTCCAGCACGATGCGCACTGGTCCCGTGCCTACTTTTTGGGTAACAGCACGACCAATTACCAGCGGTTTTTCATTATGCTTGTGTAAAGTGAAGGTCTCGGTGATGTTGTTCAAAGATTCTTGCGATTTCACCGTTTCAGGACGTGCCTGCAAAATGTAGAGTTTGTTATCCACGCCGTTTTTGCCCCACTCAATATCCATTGGGCAACCGTAATGCGCTTCAATGGTCATGGCATAGCGGGCTAACTCCAACACATCGGCATCACAAAGCGAATAGCGGTCACTGTCAGAATGGTCAACATCGACGGTATTGGTGCTTTTACCTGCTTGAGTTGCATCACTAAACACCATTTTGATGAGTTTAGAACCCATGGTGCGGCGCACGATGGAAGGTTTACCTTGTGCTAATGTTGGTTTGTGTACATAAAATTCATCTGGGTTCACTGCACCTTGTACAACGGTTTCGCCTAGGCCATAAGAAGAAGTGATAAACACTACATCTTTAAAGCCTGATTCAGTGTCAATGGTGAACATCACGCCAGCGCAACCAATATCAGAACGCACCATTTGCTGTACGCCCGCTGATAAAGCCACATCAGCATGCACAAAGCCTTTATGCACACGGTATGAGATTGCGCGATCATTATATAAAGAAGCGAACACTTCTTTAACGGCGTGCAAAATATGGTCAAGCCCCTGAATATTTAGGAATGACTCTTGCTGGCCTGCAAAAGAAGCATCAGGTAAGTCTTCTGCTGTGGCAGAAGAGCGCACGGCAAATGTTGCACCGTTGCCCGATTTGGCAGTCAGAATATTGTAATTTTCCTCAATGGCTTTATTGAGCGCTTCTGGGAAGGGCGCATTCATAATCCATCCGCGTACTTTTTTACCGCAGATTGCTAAAGCTTGTGTGTCGTCAACATTCAGTGCGTCTAGCTCGGCGTTAATTTTTACGTCTAAGCCATTGACCGATAAAAATTCGCGGTAGGCATCAGCAGTTGTAGCAAAGCCCGTCGGTACACGCACGCCCTTAGCGTTCAGTTGTGAAATCATTTCACCTAGCGAAGCGTTTTTACCGCCAACAGAAGAAACATCACTGTTGCGTAGGTTTTCAAATGGAATGACATGGCTTGACATAACGGACCCCTTAAAATTGCGCTCTAAGCCAAACAATAAGCCCTATAGAATTTAATGTTCGTATTAAAGATATGATTGAATGATGGTTTAAGCTCCCAAGGGTTATTATGCCAAATAAGTTAGCTTAAGTCACGTGCGTTGCATAGCCTAATGTGGCTAATAAACCTTTATATATTCAATTTCTTTAAAATAATGATTAAATTGAATGCTTTCGCTGAATGATGCTTTAATATTTGAAAGTATAGATTTAAAACTATGATGAATGAACTACCTCAGATGAACCGTGTGTCAATTCGTGCAACTGCAAGATTGCATCTTGGCTTTTTCGATTTAAATGCTGAACTTGGCCGTAAGTTCGGCAGTTTAGGGATTGCGCTTACGCAGCCTGCAACTCAACTGGCGGCTTGTAAAAGTGAGGGCGTGTACATAACTGGCGAAGACTCTGCACGCGCAGAAAAACTATTGAGGCATCTCATGACCGCGCTGGCGATTCCCGCAACACAGGGTGCAACCATTCACATCGCGCAAGCAATACCAGCGCATGCTGGCTTAGGCTCAGGCACCCAGCTTGCACTCGCGATTGGGATGGCGTATAGCGCACTTTATGGCTTAAATTTACAGCCCAACGAAATCGCGCAATTAACTGCTCGCGGCGCACGTTCTGGCATTGGTGTGGGAGCCTTCATGCATGGTGGTGTGATTGTAGATGGCGGCAGAGGCGAAAATACGCTTGTTCCGCCAATTATTGCACGGGCGGAATTTTCTGCAGATTGGCGTATTATTTTAATCATGGATGCTGGGCATCAAGGCTTGTGTGGCGAGCAAGAAGTTGACGCGTTCAAGCAGCTCGCTTCTGTGCCAAGTCACGTAGCGGAAAAACTCAGCCGACAGGTGCTGATGCAAGCGTTACCGGCCTTGGCGGAACAGGATTTAGCAGGTTTTGGTGCGGCCGTTCAAGCGCTGCAAATTGCCACAGGCGATTATTTTGCACCTGCACAAGGCGGGCGTTACGCCAGCCAAAAAGTAGCCAATGTGTTGCATAGTCTTGAAAATCAAGGGGTGCATTGCGTCGGGCAAAGCTCATGGGGACCAACAGGATTTGCCATTGTGGCGAGTGAAGATGAAGCGGTTGAACGCGTGAAAGCATTAATTGCGCAATTTGAGGGTGAAACATCACTATCTTTTATCATCACAAGTGGCGCGCAGTGTGGTGTAATGGTTGAAAGTAACTGAATTGTAAACTCAATCAAACATTTTTAGATTTTGGCTAAATTTAGTAGCTCTTTCTAAGTGCTGCTCTGCGAGCCTTTATTGATAAGGCTTGCAGAGCAGCGTTTTTCGCTCGGATAGATTCGAGCAGGTGTCAAAGTCAAAATAACCTGGCGTTTGAGGCTGATATTGGGCTGATATTGGAAAGTGTGATTGTTAAATTACAAGCGTTTTAGTAAGCTTGTCATCTATTTATTGAAAGCCATATTATGGAAAAAGTCTCAATATTACATCTCATCACCCCAGCTAAAAACGCCAGTCCGTTTGATGTCAACATGGCGTTTGATGCTGGATTTGACAAAATTATGCCTTATACCAATGTTACTTTGAATGAAGTGCCAGGCTTGGTGCAAGATGCGATATTTTCTCGTAGCCCAAGTGGTGTTAAGCGTGAAGTCGTATTTATTGGCGGACGGGATATTGATTTGGCGATGGATATGTTAGCCGCTGCTAAAAACGTCATGTTTCCGCCATTTCAATTTTCAGTATTGGCTGATCCTTCAGGTGCGTTTACCACGGCGGCGGCCATGTTGGCAAAGGTGGATTTTCACTTAAACAAACACTTTCAAACAGGGGTGGCCGGTAAGAAAGTCGCGGTGTTTGGTGCAACTGGCCCTGTTGGGGGTTGTGCTGCGGTGATTGCTGCAAAATTAGGCGCGCAGGTTGAACTGGTCGCACATAAAAGGTTGGAGGATGTACATAAAAAGACTGAAAGTTATAATCAGCGTTATGGCACAGCGATAAGCTATGCAGATGGCTCAACTGAAGCTAACAAGCAAGTTATTTTAGAATCAGTCGATGTGGCTTTATGCTGCGCGGCAACTGGTGTGCGTGTGTTGACTTCAGTGCAAATTGCAAATTCAAGTATTATAAAAGTAATTGCCGATGTGAACGCAGTTGCGCCCACGGGGGCAGAGGGCGTAGAAGTGATGGCGGATGGGGTAGCGATTGGTGGTACAAACGTGATTGGCATCGGTGCGCTGGCGATTGGTAATTTGAAATACGCCACGCAACATAATTTGCTGAAACAAATGTTGGCGGCACATAAATTCAATGGGGAAGTGAACGATAAGCCCTGTTATTTGGAGTTTATGGCGGCCTTTGAAATGGCGCAACATTTAACGCGTGTTTAAAAAACTCATCATTGCTGCAAATTCTGCGCGTGGTTATGCGCAAGCGGCGGTGGATATTGGGTATGAGGTGGTGACGCTGGATGCCTTTGCAGATGCTGATACACGTCGTATTACCCAGCAATCATTGAAGCTGAACATGACGGCGCAAGGTGTTGATGCTGCCAGTTTTAAACAGTTTTTTTCGCAACTCAATCTAGCAGAGTTCGACGGATTTTTATATGGCAGTTTGTTTGACGCTGCGCCAGATTTGTTGGAGTGGGTGTCGCAACGTATGCCTGTGGTTGGCAATGGTGCTGCGGCAATGCGAATAGCGAAAGGATTTGCCTTTTTTAAGTGTTTGGAAAGCTTGAAGATTAACCATCCAGAAGTACTTTTGGAGTTTCCGGAAGATTCTGAAAACTGGCTAAGTAAGCAGTTGGGTGGCACAGGCGGTACGCATATTCAAGTCGCAAAATATGCCGGTAAACAGGCGGATTATTACCAGCGAAAAATAGAGGGAACGCCAATTTCGTTACTATTTGTGGCTGATGGCAATAATGCACAACCCATTGGCTTCAATCAACAATTAATTGCACCAACCGTTGAAATGCCTTATCGATTTGCTGGCGCGGTGAGTAGCTATGTTGTGCCTGAAGCAGTACAAGTAGCGTTTGAACGTGCTGTACAACAACTCACCATTCATCTGGGTTTAAAAGGCCTGAATAGTTTGGATGCAATTGTAAACGCTGAAAAGGTTTGGATTTTAGAGCTTAATCCGCGTTTGAGCGCAACATTTCATCTGTATCCTTGTTTGTTATCTGTGCACATACAAGCTTGTGCTGGCCAGTTAGTTGGTTTGCCAAAAATGATAGGTGCTAGCGCTCAATTGATCATATATGCTGATGGGTCAGTTGAAATTCCTGCAGATTTCTTGTGGCCCATTGGGGTGACGGATATTCCTTCAATAATGCCTGAGAAGGGTAAGGTGACTATTCAACCACATGAGCCGATATGTACAGTGCATGCAAGTGCAGAAACGTCGCAAATAGCCTATGAATTAGTGTTACAAAAAGCAAATCAGTTAAGAACGCAGTTGGGATTGAGAGGATGATAAGACCATGGCACTACGTAGCAATATTCAGCATGTGAGCGTTAACGCGCTGGCGAAGCCTTTACTCAAAAAATTGATTAAAAACGCGAAAGCACTCGGCATTGAAATTAGTCGCTTAGACAATGGTTGCACAATCGTGGATGCGGGTATCAAGGCGCAAGGCAGCGTAGAAGCAGGCTTGTTAATTGCTGAGATTTGCATGGGTGGTTTAGGTAAGGCGAAAATTAAAAACAATTCGCAATTTAAGCATTGCGCTGAACTGATTTTCAAGACGATAGAAGTGCATTCAGAAACGCCAGTATTAGCCTGTCTAGGTAGCCAATATGCCGGCTGGGCGTTACAGTACGAGAAGTTTTTTTCATTAGGCAGTGGCCCTGCACGCGCTATTGCGCAAAGAGAAGAGCTGTTTAAAGAGCTCAATTATCAAGACATCGCGCAATCTACAGTATTGGTACTTGAAACTGATCAAATTCCACCCACTGAAATCATCGAAAAAGTGGCCAATGATACTCAGATAAAAGTTGAAAATCTAACTTTTATATTAACGCCTACCAGAAGCTTGGCAGGAACTGTGCAGATTGTCGGGCGCGTTTTAGAGGTGGCCTTGCATAAGGCGCATACGCTGCACTTCCCACTTGCGCAAATCATCAGCGGTTCAGGTTCCGCGCCAATACCGCCGATAAGCGCTGATTTCTTAACTGCGATGGGACGCACCAATGACGCAATCTTATTTGGTGGGGTTGTGCAATTGCAGATGAGAGGTAGTAATGCCGAGGCCGAAAAACTTGCGCGCGAGCTGCCTAGTAGTGCTTCAAAAGATTACGGTAAGCCGTTTGCTGAAGTGTTTAAGGCGGTTAATATGGATTTTTATCAGATTGATCCGCTGTTATTTTCACCTGCAAAGGTGACTATTTTGAATGTGGTCACGGGTAAAAGTTTTGTCGGAGGTGAATTAAATGAAGCGCTACTTAAACAGTCATTTACATAAATAAATTATACTGTTACAAGTTTAATTTAAAGTTAGTTATAAGCTCATGTATTCAACAAATCATCAGGAAAACGCTCATCCAATCATTATTTTTACCGATGAACTCGCAACACTAGGTGGTTGGCATGGCGAGCAGTTAACATTAGCCTTTGAAAATCGCGGTGTGAAGGCCATATTTACTTCGCTTAAAGACTGTGTGCTGGATTTTTCTAGTGACAAACCTGCAGTGCATATTCCTCAATTAAAAGTAAATGGGCTTAAAGCTATTCCCAAAGCTGCATTGGTACGTGGCATCGCAGGCGGCACTTTGCAACAAGTGACAATGCGTTTAAATATTCTGCATATTCTCAAGCAATTGGGAGTGGTTGTTTACAATGATGGCCGCGCCATCGAGCGCACGGTGGATAAAGCCATGACAAGTTTCTTATTACATCAAGCGGGCATCGCGACGCCCCATACTTGGGTGTGTGAGTCACGCGAGCAGGCGCATACCATCATTCAAGCGCAAGTAAAAAATAATCAACCGTTAGTGATTAAGCCGCTCTTTGGATCGCAAGGGCAGGGCGTTAGGTTGCTTAACGCTCATATGGCATTGCCAGTGCCTATGGACGATTTTGTGGATGGCGTGTTTTATTTGCAAACTTTTGTAGCGGCTACGCACGACTACCGTGTGTTTGTGGTGAATAATCGTGCCGTGGCCGCCATGCGTCGCCAAGGTGAAAGTTGGTTGCATAATGTAGCGCAGGGTGCAAAATGTGCATCAATTTATGATACGGATATTTTAGCAATTGCCGTACAGGCGGCCAAGGCGCTGGATATTGCCTACTGTGGCGTGGATATTATTCGTGATAATGCTGGAAAATTATATGTGCTGGAAGTGAACAGTATTCCTGCCTGGCGCGGCTTACAAAGCGTAGGGGATGTCAACATTGCGGCCTTATTGGCCGATGATCTATTGGCTAAGTTATCATTGCTTAATGCTTAAGATGACCCCCGAAAAATTAGCAATCGCCTTTAAATCTGCCTGCATGGCTGAGCTTGAAGCCTTAAAGCCAGGTAATGTGCATCTGTTTGCCGATGGTCACGGCATGACGATTACTGACTTTATTAAAAGTGCCGATGCGACAGCGCTGGTCATTGCACAACCAAATTTGAGTGTAGGCGAACGTATTCTGCATGCGGTTCAAGCCACCCAAAACGCAGTTGGCTTAAATACCAATTTAGGCATCATTTTATTATGCGCACCGCTGATTCATGCGGCTCTGCAAGTCAAAGTGGATTCAATTGACATCAATCAAGCGCTACTGGAACAGCTTCAATACACGCTCCATAGCTCAACGATTGATGATGCGTGGTCAGTTTCGCAGGCCATTGTGTTGGCGAATCCAGCTGGTTTAGGGCAGGTGAGCCAGTATGATGTCAGAAATCAAGCGGACGTGACGTTGTTGCAAATGATGCAGGCCGCAGAACATCAAGACCGTATCGCATGGCAATATGCACATGATTTTTCAGACATTATTGAGTTTGGTTTAATGCGTTATCAGGAGGCCATGAAAAAATGGCAGCACTTTAATAACAAAGGTCAAAATCAAGCTTGGGCAACAACAGCATTGTATTTAAGCTTTTTATCACGCCAATGTGATACCCATGTCATCCGCAAGCACGATGTTGCGTTAGCTAACACTGTGATGCAAGAAGCGCGCGAGATGGCGGCCAGTTTTTGGGCGGAAGAGAATCCTAAGTTGGTGCAAAAACAATTGTTGACTTGGGATGCGTCTTTGAAAAAACGCAACATAAACCCTGGCACTAGCGCAGATTTGACTGTCGCGACCTTGTTACTGAGTTATTTGGTTAACTAGTTGATTATTATTACATTATACCTATTAATTCTGAATTTATTCATGTAAAAATTTGTTAAATATATCCTATGGATTGATTTTTATGATAAAAGTGTCAGTTAATGGGATATTGGCGTATGAAATAGCTGATAGCCAAATTTTGGTGATTATTTTGTAAAGGTGGGCGCATTTTGGAGTCTGTAAAGAAAGCAAAAATAGCTTTTTTAGAAGATGATTTGGCGTATGCTGGATTGATTATGGAGTGGCTGCGCTTGGCAGATTTTGAGGTTAAACATTTCACTTCAGGCCTAGAGTTTTTGCGAACTTTTTCTGATGCACAATATGACCTTTGCCTTTTTGACTGGAGACTGCCAGACATGAGCGGGCTGGATGTGATGGGTAGCATTAAGCTTAGGTCAAACAAGGCGCCCCCCATTATTTTTTTAACAGCGCGTTCTGAAGAGGAAGATATTGTGCGCGTGATTGAATCTGGCGCGGATGATTACATTGTTAAACCGGTGAGTCGCCAACTGTTGTTGGTACGCATTAACGCATTGCTCAGACGCACATCGCCAGAATATAAAAACGGCGCAGTCGCCGATTATGGACCTTTGAAAATTGACAATCTGCAGCGAAGTGTGAAATTAGATAATCAGGAAATCAAGCTGACGGATAAGGAGTTTGACTTGGCCGTGTACTTTTTGAAAAATGAAGGCGCCTTGCTTTCAAGAGTCCACTTGATGCAGGTGGTTTGGGGCTCCAGCTCGGACGTTGAAACCCGCAAAGTGGATGTACACGTGAGCCATTTGCGTACAAAACTGAAGCTGACGCCAGAATTTGGTTGGAAACTGACTTCGATCTATCAGCAAGGGTATCGTCTTGAGCGCAGTCAGTAAGACTTTAAGTAACACTGTTTAAATAATACTATGAAAAAAACCATGAGGAGTTTGTTCTTTTTGTGCGGTTTACTCTGCGCTGGCATAGCCGCACATTCAGAAGAAGCTCGCACAGATGCGGATTGGGCGTATACCGTCAATCCGCATGATTCATTTGAGCTTATCTATCGAAAATATTTAGCCAGCCGTGCCGATATTGCCAAGCTGTCAGTGCATAATCAGCACAAACTCACTAAGAAATTACAACCTGGGCAAGTGCTGAATATTCCAGTCGAAATGCTTAAAAAAACGCCTGTTGCGGTAAAAGTGCTGGTTGCGGCGGGTGATGTGGTGGCCATGACGGTGGCTGATAATGAACAGCGTTCTATAAAGTCAGGAAATTTATTAGCGCAGGGCGATAAACTGAGCACGGGTCAATATAGCGTGGCGAAATTACGCTTTGCCGACGACTCAGTCGTTGTTGTGCAACAAAATTCCAATATAGAGATTCATGCCAGCTATCAAATTGCTGGTCGAGAAACGTATGTCACGCTGCTAAAACTCAATCGTGGACGTACTGAAATTGGCGCGAATCCAAGTCACACAATCGGTAATAGCCTGCAAGTAGAAACACCTTCAGCCATTGCCGCTGTCCGAGGCACACAATTTAGGGTGGCGGCGGATGGGGACATTGCCTTGCAAGAAACACTAGACGGTCAAGTGGCGTTCAGTGGTGCTGAACATGGTGTTTTACAAACGGTTTTGCTGGCTAAAGGCTATGGTAGTGTGATTGAAAAAAATCAAGCACCGTTAGCACCTATTGTGTTGCCAGAGGTGCCTAATGTCAGTGGCTTGCTTAACCAGTTGGAACAAGCCGATGTGGCGTTTGAACTCAAGCCGCGGCCAGGTGACACCGCTTTCGTGAGTCAGTTGGCTCGTGATGCTGAATTTACGCAAATTATCCAACAGCAAACGACGCCTGCGACGCCAACGACTAAGATTCTGCTAGGTGCACTAGTCGATGGACAGTATTTTTTACGACTGAGAGCGCAAGAATCGCATGGCTTACAAGGTCAAGATGCAATCCATGCCTTTATGGTAAAAGCACGCCCAATCGCTATCCTTGAACTGCTGGAACCCGCAGCAGCCGGTATTTCGTCGGCACCGATTACATTTAAGTGGACACCTAATCCTCACAATGCTATTTATACCTTGCAAATTGCACAGAATGCGCAATTTGACAATAAAGTCTATGAAGGCATGACCACTGCGACTCAACTGACTTTACAGCAAAAATTCGCGGACGAGCATTTGAAAGGTGGCCAATATTTCTGGCGCGTGATTTCCGCAACGGCAACCTCAGCCAGTCGGGCGCAGTCAAAAACAGTTTCAAAAGTGGGTCAGTTTTTGCGCTAAGTAAACGTTCCAGAAGCTGAGTGAATTTTAGAATATAAGCGTTGTTTTACAGGTGATCTTATTTCGATGCTCTGGAAGCCTTGTAAATAAAGGCTTCCAGAGCATTATTTTTCTCTCGAGCGTTATTTTGGTTTTTTTTTCTGAAAATTTAGCCAATATTTCAGGTAATTTCAACCTGAGTCGGCAAGTGATCTAACACTATCGTGAACACGAAAAAACGATTATTCTTAAAGCGTGAATTTTAAAAAAATACTACCGTTGGGTGACCGTTCTTTCACTGCGATGATGCTTGGGATGATTGCAGTCATCATTACGTTCAGTGGAGCGCTGATTCGTTTTGATAACCTGCATTATGACTTAGGTCACTATCTCAGTGCAAAGCCTGCACCAACTGACATCGTTATTGTGGCCATTGACGAAGCGAGCTTACGCCAAATAGGCCGCTGGCCTTGGTCTCGCACTGTGCATGCCGATTTGGTGAGTAATTTGAAGCAAGCGCGCGCAAAAGCCATTGGTTTAGATATTATTTTCGCTGAGCCAGAACTCAACCAACCTGAGGCAGACCTAGCTTTGGCGCAAGCGCTACAACAGGCTGGCAATGTGGTGTTGCCTGAGTTGCTTGAGGCGCCTTATGCAAAAGGTCCGATTAAACATAGTTTACCCATTGCCATGCTCGCAGATTCTGCCGCGGCATTAGGCCGAGTGCATGTGCCGTTGGATGTGGATGGCATTGCGCGCAGCATTTACTTATGGGAAGGTTTGGGTGGAAGCCGTACGCAGCATTTTTCGCAGGCAGTATTACAGGTCGCTAATCAACTGCCAGCGGGGCTTGATAGGCGTCCACCTAGGCAAGTCAAGCTGGAGAAAGTCAATTTGGTCAGTAGGTCTAAACTGGATTCTAAACTGGATTCTCAACTGGGTTCACAAGAATTAAGAAAAGTGAAGTTTTTAGGCCCACCCGGGCATTTTCAAGCGATTTCTTATGTGGATGTTTTAACAGGCCATTACTCAGAAAACTTCTTTAACGATAAGATTGTGTTAGTTGGCGCAACCGCTGCCGGAATGGGGGATGCGTTACCGACCTTAGTTTCAGCGTTGTCGCAGCCGATGTCTGGCGTTGAGTTTCATGCAAATACCATTGCGGCGATGCGCAGCGCCACGCTGATTCGCAACGCGCCCTTATGGCTCAGCGCCTTGATATGCGTTATTTTGGCAGTGATTCCGTTATTGTTTTTACCTAAACTTAGCCCATTGAAATCCTTGCTTTTGATGGGGGTTTATTATTGTGCGGTGACAGTGGCGGCGGTCGCAACACCGCAATTCCTGAATATCTGGATACCGCCAGCTGGCGCATTGGTTGCAATATTGCTGACTTATCCAATCTGGAGCTGGCGCAAGCTTGAATCAGCGAAAGTCTATTTGGATAGAGCATTACAAAACCTGCAAGCGGAACTGGCGCAGCTTGGCATGGATAAGACCAATTTTGATGGCATAAAGCACCAAGACGCCATGCAATCGCGCATTGCTAAAGTCGAGCTGACTTCTCAGTATTTGCGTGATTCTCAACAAAAAAGAGTTGATACCTTAGCGTTTATTTCGCATGATATTCGCGCGCCATTGGCGGCTGCAATGATGCTGCTCAATGAGAATGAGAGCAAAGCACAGCGCTCAGACCGTGTTTCGCAAATGCTTAATCGTGCATTGAATATGGCGGATGAGTTTTTGCAGTCATCCAGAGCAGAAATGGCAGACTTCACCAAATTTTCCGACATCGAAATGGGTGGTTTGTGTCAGGAAGCGGTCGATGATGTTTATGGCGTTGCGCAAGCTCGGAATATTAAAGTTGAAATCAACGCAATCGATGAAAGCTTGTGGGTTAAGGGAGACTTTGGTTTATTACAACGTGCAATTTCAAATTTATTGTCCAATGCGGTGAAGTATTCACATGAACAATCCACCGTGAACGTGCAATTAAAAAAAGTGGATCAAACCGCCATTTTACAAATTGCCGATACGGGTCATGGAATACCACCAGAGAAATTAGATAAATTATTTAAGCGCTTTAGCCGCGTGGAAGGTGAGTATCAGTTGCCGGTGGGTACAGGTTTAGGTTTGTATTTCGTTGATATTACGATTAAAAAACATGGCGGCAGTATTATTGTCGATAGTGTGGTTAACGTTGGCTCGACATTTACGATTAAGTTGCCATTACTGGATGATGATACAGCGGTGTAAAGTCCCCTAGCAAATGGGCGTTGGCTTGATACGAGAAACAGACAACTTCATTTTTTTCAGATACAATATTAAGTCGAATTTTGTATCAACATTCAGGCTAAAATAACATTGATATTTTACGATGCACATTTAGGGTAGATAATTTTTTTTCAGGAGGCAATATGGCAAATTTATTAGAGCAATTAAAAAGCA
This sequence comes from Methylotenera sp., assembly GCA_049643685.1. GTDB lineage: Bacteria > Pseudomonadota > Gammaproteobacteria > Burkholderiales > Methylophilaceae > Methylotenera. Next base: position 10,776 of record JBARQL010000139.1, on the reverse strand, counting down.
TGACCACAATCGTGGCAGATACTGGTGACGTAGAAGCGATCAAAGCGGTGAAACCTGTTGATGCAACAACCAATCCTTCATTAGTGTTAAAAGCCAGTCAGTTGCCACAATACGCACCTTTAATTGAAACCGCTATTGCTTATGCAAAAGCACAAGGCGGCACAAAAGCACAACAAATTGACAGTGCTGCTGACAAATTAGCGGTATTGATTGGTGCTGAAATTACTAAAGAAGTGCCGGGCCGTATTTCAACTGAAGTGGATGCACGTTTGTCTTTCGATTTAGATGCAATGGTGGCTAAAGGCCGTAAATTGATCAAACTTTATGAAGAGTCTGGTATTAGCAAAGACCGCGTGTTGATTAAATTAGCTTCAACATGGGAAGGCATCAAAGCGGGCGAAATCTTAGAAAAAGAGGGCATTCAATGTAACCTCACATTGTTATTTGGTTTCGGCCAAGCACGCGCCTGTGCTGAAGCGGGCGTATTCTTGATTTCTCCATTTGTTGGCCGTATCTTAGACTGGTATAAAGCTAAAAACCCAACGACAGAATACACACAAGAAACTGATCCAGGCGTAGTTTCTGTACGTGCAATTTATGCTTACTACAAAGAGCATGGCTATAAAACAGTGGTAATGGGTGCTTCATTCCGTAACACAGGTGAATTGATTGCCTTGGCTGGTTGTGATCGTTTAACTGTTTCACCAAACTTACTGCAAGATTTGGCAGCAACAGAAGGCACTTTAGTACAAGTGATGAAAGACACGGGCGCAACTAAAACAGCTCCAGCAAAAATGACGGAAGCTGAGTTCCGTTTCGAATTAAACCAAGATGCAATGGCGATTGAAAAATTGTCTGAAGGAATCCGTGGTTTTGTAGCAGATCAAAATAAACTTGAAGCTGCCTTAAGCGCAAAACTATAAGTGGTTTTAGTGGGTTCTAAAAGGCGATTACATATTTATTTTGTAATAAAAGCGTAATCGGGCGCTTTTAGAATTGACATAGGTTAGCTGGACATTTATTATAAGTGTCCTGTATTTTTTGCAGTATTTAGGGCTTGAATTATTAAGTCTTGTAACATGAGAATTGTAGTTTTAAAGTGTGTATTTTGAGTATTTAGACGAAAAGTTTGGGTGCTCGTAATCATCAGCTTTTTGACTAAAATAGCAATAAATTTTAATAATTATTAAACGGAGAAACACCATGGCATTAACCCAAATGGCTTTAGATTCATTAGATTTTGACGGTACAGTTGCATTAGCAACCTTAGTAGCTCCACACGTGGACATTCTTGAAATCGGTACTCCTTGCATTAAACACAACGGTGTTAAATTGCTTGAAGTGTTACGTGCTAAATTCCCAAACAACAAAATCTTAGTTGACTTAAAAACAATGGATGCTGGTTTCTACGAAGCTGAGCCATTCTACAAAGCTGGTGCAGATATCTGTACAGTGCTTGGTTGTGCTGATATCGGTACAATTAAAGGCGTAATTGATGTTGCAAATAAATACGGCAAAAAAGCACAAGTTGACTTGATCAACGTTGCTGATAAAGCAGCTAAAACAAAAGAAGTGGTTGCAGCTGGCGCGCACATTATTGGCGTACACACTGGTCTTGACCAACAAGCTGCTGGCCAAACACCATTTACCGATTTAGCATTAGTTGCTGCATTGAAAACTGGCGTTGAAATCTCTGTTGCTGGTGGTGTTAAAGCGGCTACAACTGCACAAGTACGTGATGCTGGCGCTTCTATAATTGTAGCGGGTGCTGCAATCTACGGTGCTGCTGATCCTGCTGCTTCTGCTGCTGAAATCACAAAAATCGCTCACGGTTAATTTTTAACCACTTTCAATAAGCAATTATTGATGTGAGTAAACAAAAACCCGACACAGTCATGCGTCGGGTTTTTTTATAGCATAACCATTGATTCGATAAGGAAATATCATGAGTAGTAGTCAAAAATTAATTTTGGATAAATTAACCAGCATTTTGTCTGAAACAGATAATGCTAAATCTGCTGAACTTTTAAAATTGGTTGAAGGTGCTGGCCGTACGTTCATTGGCGGTGCAGGTCGTTCATTGCTGGTTTCACGTTTTTTTGCAATGCGTTTAGTGCATGCTGGCTACAATGTAAGCATGATTGGCGAAGTGGTAACGCCAGCGATTAAAGCGGGTGATTTATTGCTGTTAGTTTCAGGTTCAGGCGGCACAGAAACATTATTGCCATTTGTTAAAAAGGCAAAATCTGTAGGCGCTAAATTGGCTGTGGTTTCAATGAAAAAATCTTCAGCCATGGCAGATGTCGCTGATTTAGTCATCCAAATTGGTAACGACAACAGTTTTCCGCTTACCAAAGGCATGCCTATGGGCAGTCAATTTGAACTTTCAACACTCATATTTTTAGAAGCTGCCATTGCTGATTTGATTTTTGCTAAAGGCTTAACCGAAGAAGGCATGCGTGCAATTCACGCTAACTTAGAGTAGTTTCTAGCAACACCAAAAAATAAAAAGCCCGATGATTCGGGCTTTTTATTGGACTAAACTTTCCAGTTGCTCAGTAGTTATTTGTTTTTGATGCAATGCGGTAGAGATTAATGCGCCATGCACGCCCATGGCTCTAAGCTGTAACAAATCTTCAGTGTGTCTTACACCACCCGCTGCGATGACATTAAACCCTTTTGCACGTACCAAGGTTTCAGATAGTAAATTTATGTTGGGCCCTTGATTTCCGCCAACGTTAGCTAATGACATCATGATTACGTCTTTGGGCCAAAAATCTGTTTGTGTTAGCAATTCAATTGGTCCGCGAAAACCATGTGACATAAAGTCTAGCGACAATATAAAGTTTTTATCTTGATGATAGAGTGATACATAACTGCCTATATTTACGAAATTTTCACTACCGATGACTAACCTAACCTGTAATTTTTGCCAAATGCTGAGTTCAGTGTTACAGCAAATTCCTGCATCTACCCAAAGCGATAAATGTGGAAACTGTTGTTTGATGGTTTCAATTACATCGTAATTGGTCGTATAGGCGCTATTTAATTTTTGAATCGCATTTAAATCGGCGATATATAATTGCGTAAACGGATAAATGACCAGCAGGGCGGCTACAATGGCTAGGGGCTCACAAGAGGGGGTCAGTTGCGATTGTATAGGCTGGTAATGTTGCCGTTCCCCTTTTTTGGCGTGTACGACTACGCCATTGAGTAAGTCAATCACTGGGATTATTTGCATCATCGAAGCACTTCAAAAAATATTAGTTTGTGAGTTTATCACCGGCGGTGGGCTAGGTGATAAGTTGTTGCCAGAATCGCTGATCAACGAGGGCGTGTTGATGCGCGATGCGCTGTTGCGCGATTTAAGTGAGCTTCATCAATATCAGCTGATTAGCATGCATGATGCTCGGCTTAACCCGTCTGTTTATACCAAAAATAACTTAGTGGTAGGTGCAAGTAATTTTAAAAAGGTGTTCAAAAAAGCGCTGAAGCAAGTAGATTATGTTTGGTTAATTGCGCCTGAAACTGGTGGTGCTTTATTAGCGCTTACTGAACTTTGTTTAGCGGTTGAAGAAAAAGAGGATGGTCCGATTTTATTAGGCTGTGGATATAATTCAACTTTGGCAGGCACCAGTAAAACTTTGAGTTATGAGGCTATGCAAGTTGCAAATATTGTGACTTTGCCCGTTTATTCGGGAGATGACCTCATACAGCAGGTTTTTTTTGATGAAGTATTGCAGCTAGATGTGAGAAAATGGGTTGCAAAACCTGAAGATGGGGCGGGTTGTGTAGGACTGAAAATATTCGAGGATTTACTTGAATTAAGAGATTGGTTGAAACAAGATAATCAATATTTACATTACTTTGCACAGCCATTTCAACCAGGTATTTCGGCGAGTTTGTCTATGCTTTGTCGAGAGGGTAAAGCTTGGTTATTAAGCTGCAATCAACAACATATTCATATTAAAGGTAGTCAGATTACGCTGACTGGGATTACGGTGAATGGTTTGCTAACCTATTGGCAGCGTTTCGAAACGCTCGCGAGAAAAATCGCTAACATGCTGCCAGATGCGCTGGGTTATATCGGTGTAGATGTACTCATTGATGCCGAAAATGACAAGATTTACGTCATCGATATTAACCCGCGCTTAACCAGCAGCTATGCGGGTATGCGCGAGGCGACAGGGCATAATCCAGCCAAAATGATACTAGATTGTATTTTAGATTCGCATTTCAAAATTCCAGTCATACAAAAAAATGTAGTTGAGATTACCCTGTGAATAAACCTTTTGTGATTGGCTGGGATATTGGTGGTGCGCACTTAAAAGCGGTGCAGACAGATGCTTCTGGCAAGGTGCTGGCGGTAAGCCAAGTCTATTGCCCCTTGTGGCGTGGTTTGCATGAGTTAGCGCAAGCCATGGATAACGTGCTTAATGAGTTTAAAGCGGATGCACTTTTTGTGTCTCATTGTGTCACCATGACAGGCGAACTCGCGGATATTTTCCCTAATCGGCATACTGGCGTAGTGCAAATTGCACAGTTTGTAGCCCAAAAATTACCTGGCGAAGTCATGTTTTATGCGGGTGAAAAAGGGTTTTTATCGATAGATGCCGTGCCAACGCATACACCCTACATTGCTTCCATGAATTGGTTGGCAAGTGTACAGACGCTCGCACAAAATGTGCAGCACGCGCTATTTTTAGATATTGGCAGTACGACTACCGATATCGCTTCAATTTGCGATAGCATGCCGCAAGTACTGGGTTTTAATGATGCCACGCGTATGCAAACAGACGAGCTGGTTTACACGGGCGTGGTTCGTACACCCTTAATGGCGATTGCCCAAAAAATTGTATTTAACGGCAACGTAGTGAATGTGGCTGCTGAACATTTTGCAACAACGGCCGATGTATATACGCTGACAGGGGATTTACCCTTAGCGGAAAATATGGCGGAAACCGCAGATGGTGAAGAGAAGAGTGTCGAGGCGAGCGCGCGCCGCATAGCACGCATGGTGGGCATGGATGCAGCCGATGCACCCTTGGGCGTGTGGCGTAATTTGGCTTATGCCTTCAAACATGCACAGTTAAACCAAATCAAGCAGGCTGTGTTAAGACAAGTGTCGCGCTTAGAAGAAGCGCGGGGCTTGGCTATCATCGGCTGTGGTACGGGAGATTTTTTGGTGGTTGAATTGGCGAAACAATTGGGTTTTCGCTATCACTCAGTGGCTGATTTTATTGCAGCAGAAAATGTGAAAACTAAGGAAATGGCAGCTGTGTGCTTTCCCGCCTATGCAGTTGCCATCTTGGGTTCACAATGTTAAAGCACGCGCTGGAATATCATCACGATAGTGCGCTTTTATTTGAGTGTATTGCCCACTTGGAATGGGTGATGTTTTTAGATAGTGGTCAGTTGCTAAACCCCGCCACGGGCAAGGCAGGCAGCCAATACGGGCGTTATGACGTTTTAGTGGCTGAACCATTCATGACGTTTGTGACGCGTGGCAATGTGACTGAAATTAGCCAAAATGGTCGAGTCGAAATTTCTGAGCAAGATCCATTTCAACTCGTGAATCATGCGCTGGCTAATTATCCTGTCGAGACTAGTGATTTGCCAGACAAATCTTTCCCTTTTTCTGGTGGCGCTATGGGATATTTTGCCTATGACTTGGCACGACGCATCGAAAAATTGTCAGATCATGCGCAAATTGATGAAGCTTTACCACAGATGATGATTGGCCTTTATGACTGGGCGGTGGTGGTAGATCACCGTCTAAAAACAGCACATTTAGTCTCGTATGAAAGACTCAAAAGCACCCGAGAGAATTTTGATGCTCTGCGAGCTTTATTCAGCAAGGCTTCCAGCGGTTCTCAAGTAAAGACGTGTTTTGAAATCACTTCAAATGTCGTTTCCAACATGACAAAAGCGCAGTACGCAAACGCCTTTACACAAGTGCAAAAGTATATTTACGCGGGCGATTGTTATCAGGTGAATCTAGCACAGCGTTTTTCTGCGCAGGCGCAAGGGGATGGCTGGGTTGCTTACCAAAAATTACGTGAAATTAGCCCCGCGCCATTTATGGCTTATATGCGTTTGCCGAATCTTGAAGTGCTATCGGCCTCGCCAGAGCGCTTTTTGCAGGTGGTGGGAACCCATGTGGAAACGCGCCCCATAAAAGGTACGAGGCCACGGGCACATGATGCAGAGCAAGATGCCAAAAATGCTGAAGAACTACAACATAGTCTGAAAGACCGTGCAGAAAATCTCATGATTGTGGATTTACTACGAAATGATATTGGCAAGAATTGTGAAATAGGCTCGGTCAAGGCGGAAAAACTGTTTCAGCTACAAAGTTTTGCCAATGTGCATCATTTGGTCAGTATTATTACAGGCAAACTCGCGCAAGGGTGTTTTGGGCAAAGAAAGACTGCACTAGACTTGCTACGTGGTTGCTTTCCCGGCGGATCCATTACAGGTGCGCCAAAGCTGAGAGCGATGCAAATTATTGATGAGCTGGAACCCAGTAAACGCGGGCTTTATTGTGGTGCGATTGGTTATGTCGGATTTGATGGCAACATGGATACCAATATCGCGATTCGTACGGTGGTTTATGTGCACCATGCAGATGCTACAGGTGAACTGAATTTTTACGCTGGCGGCGGCATTGTGGCAGACTCTATCTTAGAAAAAGAGTATGCTGAGACATTGGATAAAGCCTCAAGTATTATGAAAATGGTGCAATATTTTAATCGAATAAGCATTGATTCGTAGGGCGCATAGATGCTGATGGTAAAGTCATGTTGGTAGTAAAGCTAGGAGGTAGTTTGCTCGGCTCACCAGAGCTTGCACAATGGCTGAATGTGTTAGCTAAATTCAGCGATGGTAAGGTCGTGATTGTGCCTGGCGGCGGCTTGTTCGCAAACTCAGTGCGCGAGGCGCAACAAATCTCCAATGTGAGTGATGCGGTCGCACACCAAATGGCGCTATTGGCGATGGATCAATACGGTATCATGCTGGCAGGCATGAACCAAGCGCTGGTGACTGCGAGTAGTGAGCTGGAAATTGCAGAACGAGGATGGCAACATCGCGGTATCGTCTGGCTGCCGAGTAAAATGGTATTAGCGGATGACTGCATTCCTAAAAACTGGGAAATTACTTCAGACAGTCTAAGTGCTTGGTTGGCAGATAAACTGGGGGCTGAGCAACTGATTTTAGTGAAATCAAAATCATTACTGACTTATCAAAATGAAGCAGTTACCCGACCTCAAGATTTGCGACTTCAGCATTTAGTAGATGATGAATTAATTGATTGCCAGTTCATCCACTATCTTTCTAGTCAAGACGGTCAAACCAAAAATTTCCAGACATGGGTGCTAAATAAGGCGGATTACACGATATTTGAACATGGTTTTAATGCAGATAGACTGACGGAAAAAGGCTTGTATATCGGTGTAGAATCACACTAAAGAGGTAAAAATGACAATTAGTAAAGTTTATACCACTCAAGAAGTTGAGGATAAATTAAAGGTCGAACTACCCCATTGGTTTTTAGAAAATGGCTGGATTCGTCGCAAATACAAAACTAGTGGTTGGAAAGCTACGCTCATGGTGGTGAACACTATTGGGCATTTGGCAGAAGCTGCTTGGCATCATCCAGATTTAACGGTTTCATACGCGTTTGTGAATGTTAAATTATGCACGCATGATGCCAAAGGCATTACCGATAAAGACTTTGAATTGGCTACAAAAATTGAGCAAGTCATTGGCTGGCAACCAGCGTTAGAGGGCGGTGCCTTAACAGGCACACCCAACGAGGATGCGCGGTTTAAGTATATTAAGTACGATTAAACCGGCTTGAAAGATTACTTTAGCTATAAAAACGTCCAAGCTACCATACGGCTTTGCTTTTGGCCTTGGACCATTTCTATGGTTTTTACCTGTAGCGCATTTACATGTTTAAGTGCGCGATAAACGTTTGGCAGGTTGGCTGCCTTGGAAATGAGGGCAGTAAACCAGACGCATTGGTGCTTAACCTGCACGCTCTCGTTGACCATACGCGTGACAAATGTAAGCTCACCACCTTCGCAGTATAGCTCTGCGACTTGGCCACCGAAGTTGAGTTTTACTGATGAGCCTTTAACATGGGTAATTTTACCCGTATTTTTCCCTAAGTTTTGCCATTTACGTCGTGTGCCCGCGTGCGCTTCTGCCAGTGACCCGTGAAACGGCGGGTTGCACATGGTGAATTGATAAAACTCATCCTTGTGTATGATGTCTTTAAATATCGCTGAAGGTGATTTTTGTAAGCGCAGTTCAATGACATCTGACAATCCTACATTCGCACCCAAAATTTGTTGTGCATTTTCAAGTGCTGCTGAATCAATATCAGCTCCCACAAAGCGCCAACCATATTCTCGATGGCCAATAAGCGGATAAACGGCGTTTGCACCTATGCCAATGTCTAAGCCCTGAATATTTTTCCCGCGTGGAATTTCTCCGCCATTTGTCGTGCCAAGTAAATCAGCAAGGTAATGCAGGTAGTCTGCACGACCTGGAATGGGCGGGCAGAGATAGTTTGCAGGAATATCCCATTCTAAAATATTGTAGTATTGCGTGAGCAGCGCTTTGTTAAGCGCTTTAACGGCTTGTGGGTTAGCAAAGTCTATAGAGTAATCGTTGTAGGCGTTTAGTTTTACAAAGTTAGTCAGTGCTGGGTAGGCTTAAACGAGCAGGTCAAAATCATAGCGGTCATGATGCTTGTTTCTAGGATGCAAGCTGAACTTCCTCATTGCTGTCTTTTTCAAACTTATTCTTTTCAGCGCAATTCTTATCAAAGTTACTTTTATCAAAGTTACTTTTATCAAAGTCATCTTTTTCAAAGCGACCAAAGTGTAACATTATCGTCGGCAAGATTAATAAGTTCAGGATGGTTGAGGTGACCAGTCCACCGACAATAATCGTTGCCATTGGGCCTTCAATCTCGCGTCCAGGCTGCCCGCTGCCTAAGGCTAATGGTAGAAGCCCAAGTGCGGTGACTAGGGCGGTCATTAAGATGGAAGGTAGTCGTTCAGAAGCGCCGCGGATGCATGTTTCCAAGCCCCATACACAGTTTTCTTCATTAATTAAGTGTTGATAGTGCGAAACCATCATAATCGAGTTGCGAAGCGTAATGCCGAATAGTGTGACGAAGCCCACCAATGAACCTAGTGATATCCAGCCGCCTGTGAACATGGCGGCAATTACCCCGCCGATGAGCGCGAAGGGCAGGTTGGCAAAGGTGAGTAACAGGTTGCGTAGTCGTCCAAAGGCAATATACAGCATGAGGAATATTCCTACGCCTGCTAATAGTGAATGTACGATTAAGTCTTCTCTTGATTTTGCATTGGCTTCAGCCTCACCCGTGTAGGTAGCAAAATTGCCAGGTGAAAGTTTAACTTCGGCTTTGATGCGGGCTTTCATTTCTTTGGCAAAGCTGCCGATGTCGCGGTTATTGATGTTGCAGGTGACAGTTTGAATGCGCTTTGCGCCAGCATGTAATATTTTTGAACGACCATTTTCCTGACTAATATTGGCAATATCTATTAAGCGTAGCAATTTTCCATCCGGATTTTTAAGTGGTAGATTGCCAATTTCACGTAAATCATCGCGCACAGCGCGGCCAAACATCACATTGACACTGGTCACTTGGTTGCCTTGGTACACTTGCGTGGCCTGCACCCCTTCATAGGCCGCCTGAATGTTTTCCAGTACGTCGAGCGATTGCAAACCATAGAGGGCGAGCCGCTCTGGGCGTAGGCGTATGGTGAGTTCAGGTGTACCTGGGGGGGATTGAATTTGCACGTCTGCTACGCCAGAAATGCCACTTAGCACGCTTGCCACTTCCCTTGCATCGCGGTCTAGGGCATCTAAATCCTGCCCGTGTATGTTAATGACCATGGCAGCGGTGTAGCCTGAAATGGTTTCTTCAATACGTTCAGTTAAAAAAGTATTAATGGCAAAGTTCACACCGATAAAGCCTGTTTCAGCAATACCGTCATTATCATCGTCGACTTCTTCTCCAGCGAGCTCTTCACGTATGCGGTTGAGGATATAGCGTTGTTCTGGACCCGAGGTCTGGTCGAGTTCCACTTCAAATTCGCTATAGTGCGTACCAAAAGTATCTGCTGCGTTGGGAGCGCGACCTACCCATTGGGTGACGGATTTTACGCCTTTTACATTACTCACCACTTTGGCCACCTTTTTGCCGATACGTAATGATTCGAGGGCAGAAGTGCCTGGGACTGCCGTCATATGCATGATGTAATGGCCTTCATGCAAACTTGGGATGAATTGGCTTTTGAACAACGGCAATATGCCTAATCCTAGCGCAATGGTGATTGCGGCGATGCTAATCACCACCAAATAATGTCGTTCAATACGCTGTAGCAGACTTACGTATCTCTTTTTCATCCAGGAAATCAGTGGTGGGTCGTCGCTTTCTAATTTTCCGCGGGAAAATAACAGATAACACAGCGCAGGCGTGACAGTGAGGGCGACGACTAACGATGCAATAATGGCACTGATGTAGGCATAACCCAAAGGCGCAAACAACTTGCCTGCAACGCCAGATAAGGTGAGAAGAGGTAAGAATACTAGGACGACAATAATCGTGGCATAGACGACTGAGCTACGCACTTCCATTGAAGCATTAAACACCACACGATGTGCGGGAAGCGGATTTTCAAGCAGACGATTTTCACGCAGACGCCTGAAAATATTTTCGGTATCAATAAT
>JBARQL010000138.1:0-6173 GCA_049643685.1 Methylotenera sp. | reverse complement strand
GCTCTTAATGAATTGCTTACTCGCTAAATTACTTGATAGGCTAAATTGCATTTCTAGGATAATTTACATAAGCCGAATAAAATAATGAAAATCGCGCGATAATAGCGCCATTCATTCAAAAGGAATTCTTATGCTGTCAAAACTGATGCAAATTTTCAAATATTCTGTTTGGCTATTACTCATTCCAGTCGTGCTGTTTGCTTTATATACTTGGGCGACACTAAGTTGGGTGTATTCTTCAGGTGAACGTGCTGGCTACGTGCAAAAACTGAGCGAAAAGGGTTGGGTGTGTAAAACTTTCGAGGGTGAATTGATACTGGTTTCTATGCCAGGCACACAAGCGGAAAAGTTTTTCTTTACCGTAAGGAATAAAGACGTTGCTAAAAAGATCAATGATTCCGTAGGCAAGCGTGTGCGCTTAGTGTATGAAGAACATGTCGGCATTCCAACCAGTTGTTTTGGGGAAACTGGGTATTTTGTCCATGATGTACAGTTGCTAGATAAGCAATAAATAGATAAACAGCAAAATAGATAAGCGACGCAATTGAGCACAATGGCCGCCACCGACGAAAAAAACTACATTACCCCGCAAGGACATGCCGCTTTAGAGGCTGAATATCAAGAATTACTCAAAGTTGAACGCCCTGCTTTAGTCAAAGTTGTTTCATGGGCCGCGGGCAACGGCGACAGGAGCGAAAATGGCGATTACATTTATGGTAAACGTCGTTTGCGCCAAATCGATAGCCGCCTGCGTTTTTTAATGCAACGCATGGATTTAGCCGTGATTGTAGACCCTGCTACCCAGCAAGCCTTAGAAAAGGTATTTTTTGGTGCATGGGTAACTTTATATTCACTCAAAAATGAGTCAGAGCATACTTATCGCATCGTGGGTAAAGATGAATTAGAGCCTAGTAAAGGCTATATCAGCTGGGTTTCGCCATTAGCCCGTGCCATGCTCGGCAAGCAAGTGGGGGATGTGATTAAAGTCAGCGCACCTGCGGGCGAAGAAGAATATGAAATCACCGATGTTCAGTACACAAACGTGCAAGTTACAGAAGCGAAAAACACAGTCATGCAACACCAAGCGCAGGAATAACTCATATGCGCTGGGATGTTTTTTGCAAAATTGTCGATAATTTCGGCGACGTCGGCATCTGCTGGCGACTTAGCCAGCAACTTGCAAACGAGCACCATTTACCGATCAGGCTATTGATTGACGACTTCGCTACTGCCAAAAAAATCATTCCTCAGTTGGATATGAATGAGCAAGCACAAATCATCAACGGCGTTGAAATTTCCACATGGCCCACGCCAGATGCACATTTAAACATAGCGCCTGCAAAGGTCGTCATTGAGACCTTTGCTTGTGGGTTGCCAGACGAATACGTCCTGCAAATGGTACGCAATCAATCTATTTGGATCAATGTAGATCATTTATCTGCCGAACCATGGGTGGGTGATTACCATGCCAAACCTTCGCCTCAGCCTGCACGAGCCATCACTAAACATTATTTTTTTCCAGGCTTTAAAGAGGATACTGGCGGTTTAATTCGTGAACAGAACTTAAGGCTGACACGTGATGCATTTAATAGTTCTAAAGATTTGCAAAGTGCATTTTGGCAAAAAATAGGCTTATCAGAACACGTAGATTCAATCGAAAAATCCATCAAAATCTCAATGTTTTGCTACCCTCAAGCTGAGATTAACGGTTTACTGACTGCACTAGAAAATCTAAATCAGCCCGTAAGCCTTTTTATCCCGTTCAACAGCACCATGGCAATATTTAACGACACTTTTGCAATCATCAATCATCTAAATGTCAGAGTTTATAATCTGCCTTTTTTAACGCAGTCTGATTTTGACCAGCTATTGTGGGCGTGTGATTTAAATTTCGTACGTGGTGAAGACAGTTGGATACGTGCCATTTGGGCAGGAAAACCATTTATCTGGCAACCTTATGTGCAAGCAGAAGACGCACACATCACAAAACTCAATCCTTTTTTAGCGTTGTTCTATGCCGACTGTAGCCAAGAAACCAAACAAATCATCCACGAAGCCCATTCTGCCTGGATTTCTAGTCATGTTTCAAAAAACTTAACCGACAATAAAACCAGTCAAATTTGGCAAAATTATTTTGATCATTTATTCACACTCAAAATATTGACTTCACGCCAATCGGAACAATTAATGCAACAACCTGACTTAGCTTCTAAGCTTGTGATTTTTTTGCAAAAACTTTCAGTTAAGGTATAATTCGCGGCTTTAATATTTAACCTATTTAATCTGTAAGGCAACCTCATGAAAACAGCACAAGAACTCCGCGCCGGTAACGTTATTATGGTTGGCAGTGACCCATTAGTAGTGGTTAAAGCCGAATATACTAAATCTGGCCGAAGCACAGCGGTAGTCAAAATGAAATTTAAAAATTTATTAACTGACACCCCTAGCGAAACCATTTACGGCGCTGGCGATAAATTTGAAGTCGTTGTACTTGAGAAGAAAGAAGCCACTTATTCTTACTTTTCCGACCCAAGCTATGTATTTATGGATGCCGAATACAATCAATACAACGTTGATGCAGAATTTATGGAAGATGTGCTGCCCTATTTAGAAGATGGCATGGCAGTTGATATTCGTTTTTACGACGAAAAACCAATTTCTGTTGAATTGCCAACGACGGTGATTCGCGAAATCACTTACACTGAGCCAGCAGTAAAAGGTGACACCTCAGGCAAAGTAATGAAGCCTGCTAAAATTGCCTCTGGCTTTGAGTTTCCAGTGCCATTATTTTGTGCGCAAGGCGATAAAATTGAAATCGATACACGCACTGGCGAATATAGAAACCGCGTTTTAAAATAATAACAGTTGCTATACAATAGCCAGCAATATTGAGTAAAAAGGGAGCGATTAGCTCCCTTTTTTATACCTAAAATTACATATTCACGCTACTATACCAAGTCACTGAATTAAAAATTCATTGCTGGAGAATGTCATGAACGATAAGCAATTAGTCGCTATTGAAGCCGCAAAATTGGCTAAAAGCGGTATGTTGGTTGGCCTTGGTACAGGTTCCACTGCCAATTATTTCATTGAAGAGCTTGCGCGCCACCAACGCGATGAGGGTCTGAAAATCACCACCGTCGCCAGCTCAACAATCAGCGCACAAAAAGCGCAATCGCTACGCTTGCCGATTGTTGCCTTCGAGCATATCAGCCAGATTGATTTATATGTGGATGGGGCAGATGAAATCACCCCTGACATGACTTTACTGAAAGGGCGTGGTAGCGATTTAGTGAAAGAAAAACTATTGGCAAAAGCCGCCGCACAATTTATCGTGGTCGCAGATGAAAGCAAACTAGTCAGTCGTATTGGCCAAAACTTTTTGATTCCAATTGAAGTCATTCCTTTTGCCTGGCAACTGGTTAAAAAAAGCCTTGAAGCCATTGGAGGGCTTGGCGACTTACGTCCTAATGCGGCTAAAGACGGTTTCTGGGTTACCTCACACGGTAGCTATGTGCTGGATGTGAAGTTCGATAATGACTTTACTGCCAACGTACTGAATGAGCTTATTAACAATACCCCTGGCGTGGTAGAACACGGAATTTTTTATGACCTTGCGGATGCAACTTTCATTGCTGCAAACGGAGCCGTGACTGAGCGCTGGGCTTAGTTTTAATAAACTAAAATTGTAGAAAAATCACCCGATGGAAAAGCGCTGCCCTGCGAGCCTTATAAATAAAGGCTCGCAGGGCAGCGTGAATAAAGAGTGCTTAATCTGGCTTGATTACTTCCAGATTATTCATGTAAGGACGCAACACTTCCGGCACCGTCACGCTGCCATCTGCATTCTGATAATTCTCCAGCACCGCCACCAAAGTGCGTCCTACTGCCAAACCTGAACCATTGAGTGTATGCACCAACTCTGGCTTGCCTTGCGCGTTTCTAAAACGCGCTTGCAAGCGACGTGCCTGAAACGCTTCGCAATTTGAAACTGAAGAAATCTCGCGATAGGTATTTTGCGCCGGTAGCCACACTTCTAAATCGTACGTTTTGGCTGCCCCAAAGCCCATGTCGCCTGTACAAAGTAAAACCACGCGATATGGTAATTCAAGTGCTTTTAAAATATTCTCAGCGTGGCCAACCATTTCTTCTAACGCTTCATAGCTTTTTTCAGGATGCACGATTTGCACCATCTCGACCTTGTCAAACTGATGCTGGCGTATCATGCCTTTGGTGTCTTTGCCGTAACTTCCAGCCTCGGAACGGAAACAAGGGGTATGCGCGGTGAGCTTAATCGGCAAAGATTTTTGCGGCACAATTTCATCACGAACAGTGTTAGTGAGTGTTACCTCAGAAGTTGGAATCAAATAGAATGGTACACCTTGCTTAAATTGGTCTTCTAGCGATACTACTCCTGTAGTGTTACTAGCTACTTTAAACAAATCCTGTTCAAACTTAGGTAACTGTCCAGTACCTATAAGTGTTTCTTTATTCACTATATAAGGTGTATAACATTCTTCGTAACCATGTTGCTCTGTTTGCGTATCCAACATAAACTGTGCAAGAGCACGGTGCAACTTGGCAATTTGTCCGCGCATAAAAGTAAAACGTGCGCCTGAGAGTTTTGCACCCGTATCAAAGTCCAGCCCAAGTGGTGTGCCGACATCGGTATGATCTTTAATTTCGAAATCAAAGGTACGTGGCACGCCTACCCTGCGCACTTCTACATTCTCAGCTTCTGACTTACCTTCTGGAACTGACTCATGAGGTAAGTTAGGTAGCAAATATAAGAACTTATCGTTCATTTTCTTTTGGGTTTTCTCAAACAATTCTTGAGATTCATTATTCTCTTTTTTTAATTCTAATACCTCTTGCATGTAGCCTGTTACGTCTTCGCCCTTTGACTTATGAAGCCCAATTAATTTAGAAATAGAATTTATTTGCGATTGAACTTCTTCAATAGCAATTTGCCACTTTTTCCTATCACGCTCTAACTCAAGAAAATTTTCAAAGTCAAAGTTTAAGCCCCTAGTTTTCAACCTTTCGGCTACTTTATGGGGGTCTTTTCTTAACAAATTTATGTCTAACATATTATTTCTTGGCTTTCTTATCTAAGTCTTTAAGGTGTGTCAATTTTTCGCTTATTTTACCTTCTAAGCCGCGCGGCGTGGGTATATAAAATTGCGGCACCTTATTTTGTTGTACTAATTCATCCGGAAAATAGTCTTCACCTGCCGCATAAGCCTCAGGTTCGTGATGCGCATAACGGTATTCTTTGCCGTAATCTAACGCTTTCATCAACTTGGTAGGTGCGTTTCTTAAATGTAATGGCACGGGGCGTGATTTATCTTGGCCAACAAAGGCTTTGGCCTGATTATATGCGTTATAAGCGGCGTTACTTTTGGGCGCAACCGCCAAATAAATCACTGCGTTCGATAGCGCCAACTCCCCTTCTGGCGATCCTAGCCGCTCAAAAATCTGGCAGGCTTCCAGTGCCATCCCTTGCGCACGCGGGTCTGCCAAGCCAATATCTTCAATCGCCATGCGCACAATTCGTCGGCCTAAATACAATGGGTCAGCGCCACCATCTATCATACGCAAAAACCAATATAGCGCCGCATCTGGGTTAGAACCACGCACCGACTTATGCAAGGCTGATATTTGATCATAAAACGCTTCACCGCCTTTATCAAAACGGCGCAGTTTTTCGGCCATGGTGGTTTGTAAAAAGGCTTCGTCTATCTGCGTTACTTTAGCGGCGTTTTTATTCAAACCTGTCGCCGCATTAAATAAGCCTTCAACAAAGTTGAGCAAGCGTCTTGCATCACCATCTGCGTAGGCCAAAATCTGCTCACGCACATCGTCCGCAATCGTAATATTCTCTGCGACTAATACTCTTGCGCGTTCCAGTAATAGCGCCAACTCTGGCTCTGAGAGCACATTGAGCACGAACACCTGCGCACGACTTAAAAGTGCGCTATTGACTTCAAATGAGGGGTTTTCCGTGGTAGCGCCGATAAATGTAATCAGCCCGCTTTCAACGAAAGGCAAGAATGCATCTTGCTGGCCTTTATTGAAGCGATGTACCTCATCGACAAAGAGAATGGTTTTACGACCGTGCTGCTGCAGGGTAAGCTCTGCACGCTCTACCGCATCGCGTATATCTTTGATGC
>JBARQL010000137.1:0-11841 GCA_049643685.1 Methylotenera sp. | reverse complement strand
CGGTATTGTGAAAATCGCTATAATGGCGCCTGTCTTAACGACGCGGGAATAGCTCAGCTGGTAGAGCGATACCTTGCCAAGGTATAGGTCGCGAGTTCGAGTCTCGTTTCCCGCTCCAAGAATTTAAGACTGTGATTGATGTAAAAATCACAGTTTGGTTGAAATGGCATAAAACGGCGAAAGTATCTATGCTTTCGCCGTTTTAGTTTAAGCGAACGTTTTAAAATTAGTTAAATAGTGGAGCCGTTAGTTTAACCGGCTTTTACTCAAATGGCGCGATAGCAAAGCGGT
Source organism: Methylotenera sp. (assembly GCA_049643685.1). GTDB lineage: Bacteria > Pseudomonadota > Gammaproteobacteria > Burkholderiales > Methylophilaceae > Methylotenera. The sequence goes on along the minus strand of JBARQL010000137.1, from coordinate 11,550 downwards.
TATGCCGCGGCCTGCAAAGCCGTTTAGACCAGTTCGACTCTGGTTCGCGCCTCCAACAAATAATGCAGAAATTTTGCATAAAGTGATAGAATACGCGCCGAGACAGAAATGTTGGCAGTAACGGTTAGCAAGTAAAATCAAGCTGTACAATCACCCAAAGCCCGGGTGGTGAAATTGGTAGACACAAGAGACTTAAAATCTCTCGATCGTAAGGTCGTGCCGGTTCGATTCCGGCCCCGGGCACCATGAGCTAATAACTCATCTTAGTTTGTTCTAAGTTTGTTCAAAAATGCTTAATTGGTGGTTGGTTGCGTTTCAAAAAATTTGGCTTGGTTTTTCCCGCCTTTTTTGGCTAAATACATAGCCGCATCCGCATTTGTCACTAAGCTTTTTTCATTCTTGCCATGGTGTGGGTACACAGCGACCCCGATGCTGGCCGATACCTGCAAGTTTTTTAGTTTGAGATTGATAATCTGCGATACATCACTTGGTTTGACGATTTCAATGTGTTTAACCGCAGCTTCCAGAATTTTATTGGTCACTTTATGTACATCGGCTTCGCTCTCTATATTGGCCAACAGAATGATAAATTCATCACCGCCTAATCGAGCAACAGTATCTGTTTCACGCACACAAGCATTTAATCGCTGAGCAATTTTTTTGAGCACCATGTCCCCGATTTTATGACCATGCAGGTCATTGATTTCTTTAAATAAATCTAGATCTACAAACATGACGGCGAGCATCTTTTTTTCACGTTTGGCGTTGGCTATGGCTAACTTTAGCCTATCGTTAAATAATTTGCGATTGGGTAGGTTTGTGAGTGCGTCGAAATGGGCTAAGTTACTTTGCTTACCTTCTAGCAACTTTCGTTCGGTAATGTCTGCATGGGTGCCTACCATTCGAAGCGGGTTTCCATTGTCGTCACGTTTAACGATCATGCCGCGTGAGAGTACCCATTTAATGCTTTTATCCTTGCAGATGATACGGTGCTCATGCACGTATTTTTCTGTTTTTCCTGTTAAGTAGCTATTCACTGCTTCTTTCATGGAGGTTAAGTCATCAGGGTGAATGCGATTATCCCAAAGTTGTAAGTCGGTGCCAGCTTCATCATGCGTGAAGCCAAACATTTCTTGATAGCGGCTGGAGAAGTGAGCGATATTTTTCTGAATGTCCCAATCCCAAACGCCATCTCCCGCGCCCTCCAATGCGAATTTCCAGAGTTCCTCACTTTTTTTTAGCTTAATCGTATAGAAAATGCCGACTGCAACGAAGGATAACAGTAAGAGGAACAGAGCAGTTATGATGTAAAGGGTTGGGTTATGATTCATTTTTACTGTTTGTACGAACTTGTTTATCGAATAGTTTAATCAAATAGATAAACGTGTTAGTTATTAGTGGCTTTGGATTAGTTTAAGGTCGTCAATAATTTGTTGTGAATGCTTAGAGGTATCCACGTTTTTATATATTTTAACTATTTTACCAGTAGGGTTAATCAAAAAGGTATAGCGCTTGGCAATTTTTATGACCAAAAAATTGCTCAGTGCATGATAACGATCCGCAACACTGCCATCCACATCAGCCAGCAGAGGAAAGGGTAGGTGATATTTTTTGGCAAAGTTGGCGTGAGACACTCTATTGTCTACGCTAATACCAACGACCTGAGCGCCCAACTTCTCGAGTTGAGTAAGGTCGTCTCTAAATTGACAAGCTTCTTTGGTGCAGCCTGGCGTATCATCTTTAGGGTAAAAATAAAGCACTAGATATTTGCCAGCATAATCAGATAATTGATGCGTATGGCCTTGAGCGTCATTGAGCGCAAAATCAGGCGCATCGTCATTGATCTGTAAGGTAGTTGATGTGCCAGCAAAGCTGCGGTAACCTAAAATTGCCAATAGTAAAACTGCGATATAAAAGAACAGCTTAAGTGTCATAAGCGTTTTCAATGATTGAATAAATATAAAAGAAGCATGATTAATGCGTTATGTTAGCACTAATTAGTGGATGTCGTAGGGGATGATAATCACTCACAGTATTTTTTGAAATATGAGAAAATAGCCAGCTGCTTTGAAAATGCCCTCGTAGCTCAGTGGATAGAGCATCCCCCTCCTAAGGGGATGGTCACACGTTCGATTCGTGTCGGGGGCACCAAAAAATATAATAAAAACAATAAAATACACAAATTACATGTTGCTTAATATTGCACAAGATTGCACTGTTTAACACAGTAGTTGTGTTGAATTTGTGTTGAAATGTCTACCTGTAAGCCTTCCTGTCAATTTAAAAAAACACAGTCATGCACGATAGTGCAATAATTGGATTTTTCTATCAGTATTTATATCACCTGTGCTAAATTGTTAAGCATAAAGCGAAATAAGGAAAAGTTATGTTAATTAATCCCAATCCAATGAACGTACTAGACTACTGCAATGCATTCGCTGATAAAGCAATTATGGTTGATACTAATTATCAGAGAACTGATAAGGTTTGGCCTGAGAAAGCTAAGCAATATCTCATAGAGACTATAATACTAGGATACCCAATACCAAAGCTCTTCTTACATCAGAAAATAGATTTAAAGTCCAAAAAGTCAATTAAATACGTTGTAGATGGTCAGCAGCGCTCAAGAGCAATTGTTGAGTATTTTTTAGGAAAATATGCACTATCCAACTCCACCTCGATTCCTGATATGGCTGGTAGATATTTCGATAGTCTAAGTGAGGAGTATCAAAACGCATTTCTGAGCTACTCTTTACCAATTGACCTTTTTATATCTGCATCAAGAGAAGAGATAATTGAAACATTCAGGCGAATAAACTCTTATACAGTTCCGCTAAATGCTGAAGAAAAAAGGCATGCAGATTATCAAGGGATTATGAAATGGTTTATTTATGATTTGGCTAGAAGATACTCAGAAAAATTAACGGTAATTGGGACGCTCACTGAAAAAAACCTTTCAAGAATGGCTGATTTTAAATTTTTGTCAGAAATAGTTTTATTTCTCGAAAAAGGTGAAATTTTAACTACTGGTCCAAGGTTACTAGATAACTTATATTCAAAATATAACGATGAGTTTATTAATATAAATTTTATCAGCGATAAAATTGAAGACAGTATGTCAGTAATATTTCACTGGGATTGGTTTGTAGGGTTAAATGTTGTAAAGCCACATATTTTGCAAATGATAATATTATCAATTGCTAACAATACGGGTATTAGACAATTTCTTAATGAGGATGTGATTAGAGAAAAGTTGTCACAGTTGTCTGAAGCTATTGAATCAGACAATCACCCGCACCTAACTCAGTTTGTCTCTGCTGCATCAAGAACTACAAATGATAGATTAAGGAAAACGGTTATTTATAATACTGTGACTGAGGCTATTTTTGCATGAATCCCAGTTTGAATCTATCGGTTCTCGCTGAAAAATTTAAGAAAAGGGTTACAAAGTTACACGTTGAGGCAACTACTGATAGTGCTAAAATTGAACGATATTGTATCGTAGCAATTTCACAGCTAAATAATTTGTTACGTGCACATTTGCTGTCAATAAGGTTAGGGGCGGTTAACTCTCAAAATGTTAGACTTACTTTTCCAACTGCCTATCAATCATCAGATCATTTAATAGACGAGTTAATTCACGTTGGATTTCCAAAAAGATGGAAACCGCAAAGGGTTGGTACTTGGACGCCTAAGGACGAGCCTGCATACCATACACCGCGTGTCTTTATGACTATAGTTTCAGCATTGCATCCTTCGAATGAGACTGTTATACAAAGTGCACTAGCCGACTCTTGGAAAGTTGATGTTCTAAGAGAGGTAAGAAATTATTTTGCGCATAGATCTATGGATACTGAACAAAAAGCGATTACTAAAATTGGGCAACATTATCTATGTGCTTCAGTAAGAGCTTCAGATCTACTTTATCAATACGATCAGTCTATTTCATCTACTGTGCTTGATGATATTCATAATTATTTAATGTCATTTGCTGGCGAGATCAGTTAAAAATTTATCTACCATGAAAGCATCGCGGCGCCCTCGCGAGGGATGCTGTATCGTGTACTTATGCGGGTTTGAGTACCTTGAATTAATTAATTATTAAATTAAGTAATGCTAATTACCACCCGATATATTTATTTTTACTCTTGACAAAATCTATATAATCAACGACTTACTTGACATGTGCAATCTAGTTCGTTATAATGCAACACTAAATTGTAGTAAGGCTGACTTCAAAAGTTGGCACGTATCATTGGTTTTGCGCTGAGTATGGTATTAAAAGAAACTGCGCTAATGTTTACGAAAAAATACTACTAGCTCAGTGCAGCGGTTCTTTTACGAAAGAGCCTGTAATATGCAAGTCTTAACTATTGATCAGCTTTCTAAGCTAATTCATAAATCAGCATCGTCTATACGATCTGATCGTGTCAGAAATCCGCAATCTCTACCACCAAGTTTTACCCTTCCTAACTCACGCCGTGTGCTTTTTAAAGACGTTGACGTGTGGCTTGAATCACTTGCGCAGTCACAAGCGCCAGCTATCCAGCCAGAGCTTGCAGCAAAACTAAAGCGCGGCAGACCAACGCTTGCGTCTAAACTAAACGCGCAATAAAAAAAGACACGACAGTTGCCGCTGACGTGTCTTTTATACTACATATTGATTTGTCCTTATAAATTACACAATATGTAGTTAATTGTCAAGCTGCACTGTCCATAAAGGACAGTTATGCAAGCAGTATTAAAAAGATTTGCAGAATCAATACCGCACAAACCTTATTGTAGTGACGATTTGGGGTATGGCACACGCATCATGCCGCGTGAAGCAGCCCTTAAAAGAAGGTTCATACAACCGCAAATTCGAGGTCGTCAGATTGGTTATCTAGTTTTTGACATAGATCGCCCAGGTGCAGCGCTTGCTCATGAAGCTGCGAATCTACCTGCACCTACTTTAACAATTGTTAACCCAGCTAACTCGTATGCCCATTTGCTTTATGAGCTTGCAGAGCCAGTGTCTACAACTGAGCGAGCTAGAGTTAGCCCAATACGTTATCTAGCATCGATTGAAGGTGCATTGAAGGCAGAGCTACGTAGTGACTATTCATACTCAGGTTTGCTCACTAAAAACCCATTACATACCGACTGGCGTACAAGCTGCAATGACGTTTCGTATGAGCTTAGTACACTTGCTGACTATGTCGACCTCAATAAATACAGATCTACTAAACCTGCACAACAAAGCGCTGGTCGCAATGTCACGGTATTCAATGCTGTTAGAAAGTCAATCTACAAAATTGCCAAAAACTTCAACACCTTTGAAGCTTTGCAAAATGAAGTGTTAGCTCAGTGCTACTCAATCAACTCAGGCTTTGCCGACAAGCTTAGTGATTCAGAGATTAAGGCTATATCAAAATCACTAAGTAAATACTGTTGGAAAAATCGCTACAGCTTGCTTATTAGTAGAGAAGCTATACAAGCGATTGAAGTTGCTGCAACGACTATATGTAAAGAGTTGAGCGCAGTTGAAGTGTGTAAATTTTCGCAGAAAGAAGTTGTAAAAAGAAGCGGCTATAGCGCAGACACCATACAGCGTTACATAGCAAATTGTGCAACATAGTGCAACAAGAAACCGCATATCAGGTATTTAGCGCTAGAAGCGCTCCGTAACCAATAAGGCAAGAAAGGGCAAAGAAGCATGACTGATGAACAAGAAGCAATGGCAGCAAAGCATGAACGCATAGAGAAGGTAATGCGAATGAAGCTAGTGACGCTGGATGATAAATATGGCTTACCTCAATTTGAAGGTAAGCCATTAGGGAGCCTTCGCTGGGGGCATCCAGCGTTGGTCGAATGGTTCGGCGCTCACTACTCAAGCTTAGAAGCTTATGACGCTTGGCTAAAAACGGAATTTTCAGACGTTGCACGTAAAAAAGCGGCGGGTAAAGATTTGGTGGCAGACAAATCAACTGCCTAAATTTTGGTTTACGTGGTTTTTTGTGTACATGAATAGCGATAGATGAAAATATTTTTTGGGGTAGCTTTTATGCTGATTAGAAGTGATTTCAATCGCTTTTATTGTACATGATAAACGATAATTACCTATACAAATCAACTAGTTAAGTTTATTTTAATTTGGATTTATGCAACAATAAACATATGTTAAAAATAACCATAGGAGATGAAAATGTCAAAAATTCGAAGTATTAATACCCTCAAAAAAGCAGCTGAAAAAGCAGTGACGGCTGATGAGCTTTTCGTTGTGATTAAGCGCGCAGCAGGGCTTAGCGAATGGCACAGTAAGCGCGAATTTGTGGATTATTACGCGGGGTTGTTCAACCGATTGTCTGATCTTAGAAAAGTTGAGTCTAGATTTAAAACTTTTGACGAGTTTGAAAATGAGCTCGACGCTCACGGCATTACAGCTTCAGCTAAAAAGCTTGAAGAGATACTTGATCGAGCGCCAGCAGCTTCTACTTCTAGTGAAAGAGAACTCGTAGCATTCGCCAGAGGCAGATTAAGCGGTTTGCAGAACGCAAACTTGGTGCATGTGAGCCGTGGTAACTAATGCCGCTTTTAGTACCTTTCGCTAAAGATAGCCAGTCATTTTATGACTGGCCTGCCATCATTGCGGCAACAGCGCTGAGCGGATCAATTGCTGGTCTAGGTGTAGCATACAGCACACTTAAAGTGATGGGGGCGGCTTACCCTGAGAGGCATATTACAGGTTTAGCTGAGATCGCTTTTCATAAAATCACGGGTTTTCATGCTTTCGAGGCTCAGGTATATCAAAATTGGCTAAATGCCGAACCACTAAATGCCACAATTGTTTGGGGCGCGGCGGGGGCAACAGCAGCTACAGTAAGTTACATTGTTTTCAAGTCAGTTTTCAAGAAAATCGATGCAGATAAGCATATCCGTGGCCGTCAACTAAGAATTGGTGAAGAGGCGAATCGCGAAGCTCGCAGAGCTCAAGCGAAGGCAATCAAAGCTGGTGGCGAAGGTCTAGAGATTCACGAGTCAATCACATTAAGCCGCGCGCAAGAAGTGAGATCCTTCTTTTTCATGGGAAGCCAAGGCGGAGGAAAAACTCAAATTTTATGGCGCTTAATTCTTGCTATTCTGAAGCGCAACGACAAATGCATAATTTTCGATCTAGTAAAAGGCGACTTTACTAAAAGCATTGGTCGCAGTGGAAATGGCGCAAAACCATTACTTTTGAGTTTGTGGGATGCACGCAGCCCTGCATGGGACATCGGCGCTGATTGCACATCACTTGCTGATGCCAGCGCTTTTGCGCGCGGGCTGATTCCTGAAGGTGGTGGAGAGCCAATCTGGGTTGATGGTAGCCGAGGAATTTTAACTGCTGTTATTCGTAAGTTGCAGGTCGAATATGGAACAAACTGGGGCTGGAAGGAGCTAGTAGGAGTCGGCTATTTACCACTATCTGAATTAAAAGAAGTAGCAGCCCAATATTACCCGCCGGCACTTGCAGCTGTAGCTGACGCTGAATCAAAAACAAGCCAAAGCTTGTATATCAATATGCATGTAGCTTTTGAGCCCGTTTACAGAATAGCACTTGCGTGGGGTGATTATCCAAAGTCCAAATACTTTTCTCTTGTTAAGTGGCTCTATAACGATAACTCAAAGGTTCGCACAATCATTTTGCAAGGTAATCAACGCGACAGCGGCTTAAGTGGTGCTTACATACGTGCTATTACAGAAATGCTTACTGGCAGGATTGCCAGTCTTGATTTTCCAGAGTCTACGACGCGTCGCTGCTGGTGGATCCTAGATGAGTGCCCTGTCGCTGGTAGGTTGGAGTGTCTGGCTAGACTTATGAGTTATGGCCGCTCACGTGGTTTTCCAGTGGTTGTTGTGGCGCAAGATATAGCTCAAATTCAAGATATTTACAGCGAGGTTGAGTATAAAAAGTGGATGAGCATGTGCGGTATAAAAATCTTCGGGCAGGTCGTATCTTCTGACAGTCAGGATTTTGTATCACGCATGGTCGGAATGCGTGAGGTTGATCGTTTTACCCAAGGTGTTTCACGCAATACAAACAGCGAAGAACGCAACGTTAACAGCAATTATGTTCGTGATGCGCAAGTGCAAGTCATTCACCCGAGCGAGCTCGAAGAGCTTGGCCTACAAGAGCGAAACGGCAAAAAATTCATTGATGGGCTAGTTCTAGGGCTTGGTAAAAATGCGCTAAAAATTAGATGGCCTGTTTACAGCACACCAGATCTAAGGCCTTCTTTAGTCAGCAATGAAATCATAGGCGAACAAAATCGTAGTGAAGTTGATTTGTCTGTCACCAATACTTCACCCGCCACGCCTTTGAATTTAAATCAAGATAAACAACAAAGCGCCGAAGAAACCATTTCAGATGTCATCGAGGCACAACAATTGAACGAATTTTTACTTACCGAGTTGCCAGAGAATCCACAAATCTACGCGCAAGAATTTATCGCAGATGTAGCACAGGAAGTTGTAAAAAGTGAAATCACTGATGAGATTGCAAGTGCACTTGGCATTGATAGCACAATTTTAGATGTAGGTTCCGAGCTGCTTTTAACTGCAAATGAAGAAGGTTCAAAACAGCCAGAAACCATAACAAATATTAGCCAAACACAACCAAAAAAACGCAAAAAAGCAGTAAGGGTGTACGCAGATGAAAGATAGATTATTAGGGTTACAGGTTGCTTTTAACTTGTTAACAGGTTTGGGGATGATGTTAGCAGTGTAATGCAAGCTATGTTTCAGGATGATTGCAACCCTTCGGGTTTTCATCATTCTGAAACCCACCCTTTGGGTGGCTTGATTTACCGTCGCTTCGCTTGGATAAATTATTAAGGAAACAGTAGTAATGGAGTTAACACTAAAACGTGCAGCACTCTCTAGTAAAAAAAGCAGCGATACTAAAGCAATCAGTATCAACTTCAGCTCATCTGAAATTAACGAGTTAACAAAAAGCGCACGCGCAGCAGACTTAAAATTGAATGACTTTATCAAGCGAGTTGTTTTGGAGCGCATAAAAGCAAAACAAAAGACATTTTACGAATATTAAATTTTTCTAACCACAACATAAGGAACGCAAACAATGGAAACTTCATTGAAAACGCAAGTTCAGGTAACGCAATGCTGGGAAACCAGCGAACTAATTCAACCAGTGCGAGAGCGCCGTCGCAATCTAGGCGGCAGACCTAAAAAACTGCCAGAAGAACGAGCAGCAGTAAAATTTTATCCTAGCTACACACTTGCGCAGTGGAAGAAATTACAAGAAAGAGCGGAAGCAGTCGGACTTGCTGAAGTTGAGTTGATTCGTCGATTAAGTTTAGAGCTGCCGTTAGGCCGCACACTTCCAGTGCCATCACGTGAAGCGCTTACTTTGTTATCCAGCGCAACTAATAACCTAAATCAAATCTCCCGCAGAGTGAACAGCGGAATCAGCACTGACACAGACAAGATCATGAGCGCTATCACTGAGACTCGAAATGCAATCTTAGAAATGGGAGCATCACTTCATGATAAGTAAATTAAACGGTGGAGCTGAAAGCCACTCTGCACAACTTACATACTCGATGACAAAAGAAGGTGCTGTAGAAATCGCGGCAGTGAATGTATACAGCACTGATGCAAACTCGCGCGCAGCAGAAATGAGCGCAGTGAGCAGCAGCAACTCAAAGCTAACTAAACCAGGATTTCACGCAAGCTTAAGCTTACCTGCGGGAGAGCGCGGCACTGATGAGCAATGGAGAGCAGCTTCAGAGGCTTATTTAACATCCATGGGATTTGACATCGAAAAGACGCAGTACGTCGTCACACGACACCAAGACACAGATAAAGACCACATACACATCGTAGCAAATCGAGTTCAGCTGGATGGTAAAACAGTAAGCATGAGCAACGACCGCCGCCGATCACATGCAGCATGCAGAGTCGCTGAAAAAGAATCAGGTTTACACGCATACGATGCACAGGAGCCAAAAGCGCAAAAAGGTCGCTTACACGATCTACGCACCAAAGTCGATTCTGCGCTCTCTGACAAGCCAACCATCAAGCAATTTAAAGAAAGACTGCAAAAAGAAGGGGTAGACCTCAAGCTAAACCGTTCACAGTCGACAGGCCACGTCAGCGGCATATCTTACGCAGATGATTCAGGTAGGCAATTTAAAGGCTCTGCACTCGGCAAACAGTACTCACTTAAAGGTCTGCAAGATCGTGGTCTACATATCGAAGATAACAGCGCTCAGAAGCCACAAAACCAACAAGGCAGGGGTGTGTCATCAAGTGCAAAAAGCATGGCGCACACGATGAAAAACCCACTTGCTGTAATTACGAAGAACCCTGCCGCAGCACTATTAAAAAATCCATTATCACTCAGCAACGTCACTAAAATCGCAACGAAAGCTATTAACAAAGGACTTGAATTATGAGTGCACAAGATGTTTACGATGACGTATGCGCGCGGCTTGGGATTTATGATGCGCCACCAATTCATGTTGTTGATTTAGTTAACGCGGCGGCGCGCGTTGTTACAACAGAAGCCACAAAAAATAGCGGTACAGAACTAGTTTGGGTAAATCGAATAATTGAAATTGATGCTTCAAGGTGGTTGGCAGCTAGTCATGAGCAGCGTGAGCTCTTAATCGCTCACGAACTTACACATTTATTCGCTGCGCAGCGTGTGGGCGGCGGTGGCTACACAAAAGATGGCGAGAATCACGGTTATGCATTTATGAGCGGGTTTTTATTTTTAGCTAGTCAGCTTGACTTTAAGAAAGCAAAACTGACTGAGTTAGCGAAATGGCACGCAATAAAGTATGAGATAGATTATCAGCACTTAGATTTAACAGTTAGCGCAGCATTAACTGCTACAAACATCTTTGATGCGATGCAACGTGTCAGCGCTCACGATATGCCTGTACCTCTCTGCTGGCGGCAACGATTCGCTCTTTTTGGTATTTGTCCAACTTTTATACTTTTTTACATTTACGCTTACTTTAACTTTTAACAATAGGAAATTTTAATGACTGAGTTTAGAAAATTTTTAATTAAATATCACTTACAAATAATTGCGGTACAGATGCTGTTAATTCTTGGAGCTGTCTTAAATCAAGCTGATCTAGAGCAGGGTTTAATGACTTGTAAAGCTAAAGCGGGATTATTTAAGCCAAATCCACCGCTACCGAAATTTTAATTACTACACTAGGGCTAGCGCCCTGGTGTGACAACTGTATTGCTCCAAAGCCGACACTTAGATTCGGAACTTTCGACCCATTTGAGACGTTCGCCTAATTTTACTTACTGACAGATAAATCCACTAAGCGGCCTGTCCACATTAACCAGTCACAGACAGCCTTCGACCTAATTCTAATGTTGAAAAACGCTTACCAGACCTTTTTTCTTTTTTTGTGGAATTATTGGTGACATAAAATATTAAAAACGTACAAAATTTAGGCAAAAAAATAGCGCCTATGCAAAAGCGCTATAAAAACTTTGGAGCAAGTTTTCTATATTGCAAATCAAACAATATAGCTTCGCATATTA
>JBARQL010000136.1:0-3624 GCA_049643685.1 Methylotenera sp. | reverse complement strand
GGTAAAGAATATCCGTTAGTTAAAATTGAAGTTTCTTCAAAATCACATCCATTTTACACAGGTAAACAAATGATTCTAGACACGGCTGGCCGTGTTGATAAATTCCGTAAAAAATACGGCATGTAGTCTGTAAGTTCTGCTTATGCAGATAAAAAGGCAGCTATTGCTGCCTTTTTTTATTGACTGCATTCAGTCTCATCCAATTCATACGTTAGCAAACAGTATAAGTGAAATTGATAGTCTCACTGTTTAACCAAACCGTGTTATCAACCTGAGCAATAAAACACCGTGTTATCAACCTGAGCAATAAAACAGTGCAATCAGTTAGAATGCTAACTTAATTAAATATTATAAAAAAATACATTAAATCAAGTCCATGAACACAAGTACCTTCTCATTATGCGTTTTCAATTAGACCACGACTGGCAAGGCAATATGTCAACGCCGCGTGCACGCATCGGCGATGGCGTTAAAACACAATTGCTTTTAGTACTTTGTGCTATTTGGATATTTTTTGGCTTGATTGGTCACGCCCCTTGGAAACCCTTAGAGTCGACCAGCATTAGCATTGTCAAAAGCATTTTGGACACGGGCAACTTGATAGCGCCGCTAGCGAGCGACGCGACATCACTTGAAACACCGCCCTTATATTATCTAAGCGCAGCCGCAAGCGCAAAATTGCTGGCTCCGTTCATGAGTTTGCATGATGGCGCAAGACTTATTAACGCCATTTGGTTATCAATCATGCTGCTCATGGTGGGCATGACAGGACGAGAACTATGGTCGCGCGGGGTCGGACGTCACGCGACCTTCATTATGATAGGCACAGTAGGCTTGGTACTAAGCGCGCATAGCCTTAGTGCTGAAGTCGCTAGTCTGACCAGCGCCGCCACAGGCTTTTATGCCTTAGCACTGTCTAAACGTCGCCCTTGGCGTGCTTGCGGCCTTCTTGCGGCGGCGTTGAGTGTCGGATTTTTGTCTTCTGGCTTTTTGCCGTTACTGATTATATTTAGTACCGCATTTATTTTGCCACTGTTATTCAAGGCTTGGCGTACCTCTGGTTTTTTAAAATTTTTCACAGCGGCTATTTTATTGGCTAGCTTACCCATCGCAGCTTGGCTATTGGCTTTTCAGCAATACAGCACGTCATTATTTGCAGATTGGTGGCAGATGAATTTAGACGGTTTGCAACAACACAATCATCTCTATTTTGTACGTATTTTGCTTTGGTATGCTTGGCCAGCCCTGCCATTAGCACTGCTAGGCTTATGGCGATATCGCGAGCAATTGCTCATTAAACCAAAATTTCAGCTCATGCTCACATTTTTTATATGTAGCTTGATTTTTCTAAGCATAGGCGCAGATTCTAAAGATATCAATGCGTTGCCGCTACTCATTCCTGTTGTAGCACTTGCCGCTGGCAGTGTCGAACATCTAAAAAGAGGTACTGCCGCCGCACTGAACTGGTTTGGCGTGCTGCTATTTGGCTTAATCGGTGCTTTAATTTGGCTAGGCTGGCTGGCAATGATGACCGATTATCCTGCCAAAATTAAAGAACGCTTGCAGTTTTTATCAGGCACCAATGAAATTGACTTTCATTGGCTGGCGTTGATGGCCGCATTGTTAATCACCATGATTTGGGCATTCGTTTGCATCAGAGCAAAGCAAACCAATAAATCCACCGTTACAAACTGGGCAGTCGGCATGACTTTTTGCTGGACTTTACTCATGACACTTTGGCTGCCACTCATTGATTCTGCCAAGAGCTATCAACCTGTATTTTCTAGCTTAACTAAAGTGCTGCCAAAAAATCACGCCTGTATCAACAGTTTAAATGTGGGTCAACCGCAGCGCTTACTACTCAACTATTACACCAATATTAAGTTACAGCAGTTTGAAATCACGCAAACACTCAGCTGTGATTTCTATTTGTTGCAAGATAATAAAGGTGTCGGAAAAATGCAACCAGGGCAGGAGTGGAAACAGATTTGGAGCGGCCGACGTATCGCAGACAGAAAAGAAGGATTTAGATTGTTTCAGCGAGTGAATTAAATCAGCCGTCGATGCGCTAGATTCCCTTAAAAAATCACTCAAAAAAGTCAGTCAAAATCCACGAGAGAAAAACGCTGCCCTGCAAGCCTTTATTTACAAGGCTCGCAGGCCGATGACAACAAAGACTAGCGAATTATGCTGATAATATCATCTTGCTGCCAGCCAATAATAACACTAAGGCCAACAGCATTCTAATGCTCGGATTTGCCAATTTACGACTGCCATATTCTGCGCCAATTAAACCGCCCACCACCGCAGCCAGCACCCAGTAAGGTAATGCGCTAGGCAAGGTGGGTGCTTTTAATAACACGCCGACCAAGCCCGCAATCGAGTTCACCAAAATAAATGCAGCGGCTACGCCTGAAATCACTTTGGTTTTACCCCATCTAAAAAATAGCAATAATGGGCTTAAAAATATGCCGCCGCCTATGCCAGTTAAGCCTGAAAGTAACCCCAAGCCTGCGCCTACGCCTAATAATACGGGTGATGACACTTGATTTAACAGCTCGTTATCTGGGCGTCTCGCATGCCTAAACACATGCCATGCGGCGAGCAGCAGCACAAAGCCCATCACAGGCTTATAAATATGGCTAGGCAAGCTTAAACTGCCACCTATAAACGCGGCGGGTATTGATGCGATGCCTAACGGTAATAATAATGGCCAAGAAAAAGCGCCTGCACGATAGAACTTAACCACCGCAATAGAGGCTACAAAAATATTCAATACTAGTGCCGCAGGGCGCATTTCGGCAGGAGCAACACCTACTAACGCCATCGCCGCTAAATAACCGGATGCGCCGCCATGCCCGACGGATGAGAACAATAATGCGGCTAGAAATATGAGGGGAATTAGAAGTAAGGTTTCCATCGGCATCATGAGCTCACCTATCCCCTAGGCGGGTTTACGTTTTTTATTTAGATGGCGTGCATAAAAAAACAGCCCCGAAAAAATGATGAAGGCCAAAGGTAAAACACCAAATTGGCCAAAAGTGAATATAACGCCGTCTGTTTTATCGTTTGGGCTCAAAAGTACTGTAACTTGATCGTTTATTTGACTAATACAACCTGAGTTCGAGGCAAATACTTTCCCGGTAATGTGAACTCCAGCTTCGGTTTGTGCTACTGGCGCATAGCGAGTGGCATTACGGCTGGTCTTTGAAGCACAGGAAACGATTGTTGCAGTTACTCGTTGGTATGTGATGAACTGCCAAATCGGTTTGACTGCAGCGAAATGTATAAATAACACGAATAGCAAGATAAAAGGTAGCAATAAAAAACCTGGAAAGCTGAATAACTTTCTTAAACTAGCCAGCACTTTTGCTCAGTCTGCAGAAATCTAGTATAAGTTAGAGTCAAGCCTTCAAATGCGCTTTAACCGCATTCTGCACTTGTGCATGCAAGCCAGCGCCGCCTTGCTCTGCTACATGCTGGGCGATTTGTTTGCGCATCGATAAGGCCCAAAATTTATTGAGATGCTCTGCAATATCTTGCTGTGCATGGCTTTGGTCTGGGTAAGATTCGTAAAAATCCCCAATTTGGTTTGCCATTGAAATTAAGCGTTGAATATCCATG
>JBARQL010000135.1:0-3265 GCA_049643685.1 Methylotenera sp. | reverse complement strand
TGGAATATCACACCATCCGCACACTTGGTGAAACGAGCCGTCAGTTTCTAGTCAAGCAAGGTCATACCTCAACAGTCGTCACCTTAGACCTTGGCAGCCTCAATGAAATGTTAGACGTACTCAGTACTTCATTAGATAACGTAGAAATGCTCGATGCAATACGCGCAGAAGTGGGTGATGACGTACAAGACTGGATGCCAATTTTATTAAATCGATTGGCGCAGCGTAAAGCCATGACCAAAGCCAATAAAGGGCGAGTATCCCAATAAGTTTTTGATTAGTTAAGGACATTATCGTGAACATAAACCAACATTTAAAACTACCTGTCATCCTGATAAGCACTTTGGCGATGAGTATCGCGCACGCCGATAGCGGCGAACTCACGGGCAAGGTTAAATTAGCCTGTGAGGCTATTCTTTGCCTTTCCACAGGTTCGCCACCAGGCGAATGCTCACCATCACTGAATGAATATTTCAGTATTGATTTTGATGATTTCAGCGACACCATACAAGGCCGTATTAACTTTTTAAACTTATGTCCTGTTTCATCAGAAACACCGCAGATGAAAAGCCTAGTCAATGCGATTGCCAATGGCGCAGGACGTTGTGATGCAGCCTCACTGAATGCGACGCTCATCGCTTATACCAATGGCTTGCAAGGCTGCATTCAAGATAATAAGCCTGCGTACTGTTCAGACTACGAAGGTCATGCATATACCGACTTACAGCATGGTGCGCATTACGTGGTGACGCAGTCACAGGCGTATTGGCCATTTAATAATTTCATGGGTGGCAATTCAAACAATAGCGGTGGTTTTCTAAATGGCTTCATTGGTGGCAACGGCCTAAATAGCACCCAAACCTGTGGCCATTGGGTTGATTGATTTCATTGTTGATGTAAAAAATACCGAGGATAGCTATCATGAAAAAACACTACTTAAAACCGAATATTAAAGCATTCATTATTGCGTTAACCCTTGCCTTACAAGCCAGTATTACGCCTGCCAATGCAGGCGGCATTCCAGTCATTGATGCGGCGAACCTTGCTAATACGCTCGAGAATATTGTGCAATGGGGTAAGCAGCTACAAGCCATGAAAGAGCAATACGCACAACAACTTGCACAATATCAGTCTATGACGGGGAAACGTGGTTTTGGCACGGTATTAAACGATCCTAATTTACGCCAATATTTACCAGCTGACGCACAAAAAGTATATAGCCAAATGATGCGACCAGTGCAGTCCATGGATGTTTGTTACGGGCTCACGGGTGAGTCTCTTACCTTGTGCCAAGCAGAAGTTAAAAAGCACTACATAGACCGTGACAATTACGAAAAAGCCTACGACACCGCCAGTACAGAGCAAACACAGATACAAGGTTTAATTGATCAGATTAGCAATACCGATGACCCTAAAGCCATTGCTGAATTGCAAGCCCGCATGGCAGGCGAACAAGCCAAGATTCAAAACACCGTGGTGCAAATGCAGCTGAGTGCACAACTGGCTGAAATACAAAACAGGTTGTTGCACCAGGCTAAACAAGATGCGCAAGTAAAAGCCACGATTGAGGATAGAGGTAACCCTATTCCTGCACCAGAGCCGATTACCAATTGGGATTAACAAGCTATCAATAAAGGAATTTACATCATGAAACTAACACTTATTACGATTATGGCAGTTTTATTAACGGCGTGTTCTACCCAAGAGAAAACCTATACGGTGCAGGAGTTATTGAAAGAGCCAGCACTCTATAAAAAAATAAGTGATTGGTGCAGCGAAAACCCTAGTGAGCGTAGCCTAGCACCCAACTGCATCAATGCCTTGCAGGCTTTACATGAATTACAAACAAATGCCACGCTAGAGAATAGAGGAAAACCTATATCTGCACCTCAACCAATAGCTAATTTTAACTAAACGCAATTTTAGATAAAAAATGAAATCTTATTTTAATCCAGCTACCGCTATTTTAAACGGTAGCATGAAGTTTAATACCCAAGCCTTGAATGACTTTAAGCACTGTGTCAAAACGTGGTTTAGCGTCAATATTCAAGGCTTTATACAGACTTTCACGCCCCAAGCCAGTATCAGCAGCCAATTGTGCCATGCCGCGTGCACGGGCGATATGACCAATTGCATCAAGCAATTCGGCAGTATCGCCTTCTTGCAGCACTTGAGAAAGATACTCTGCAATCAATTCTTCGCTATCCAAATAGTCAGCGACGTTAAATTCAGTGGTTTTCATTTAATTCACCTCTTTCATTTCTTTAAGCATAGTTTTAGCCAATTTAATATCGCACTTTTGGCTAGATTTGTCACCACCACACAACAGCAACAAAACTGTGCCGTCGTTAATGATGTAATAAGCGCGATATCCAGCACCTACAAAAAAACGCATTTCACAAATACCATCTTCAATCGGCTTAACGTCGCCCAAATGCCCTTGGTGTGCCTTATTGAGTCTACGCAAAATAGCTGCTTTAGCTACAACATCACGCAAATCTGTCAGCCAACGAATAAAAGTATCAGATTGTTGAATAATATACATGAAGACATTGTATCTAACTGGATACAAGTTGGCAAGCTATTTTCTCAGTCGGTCACGACAAAGGTACGCCATGTTTAACTACATCGGCGGCACATTTTTCTCTTATGTAGACCACTTTGTGAATCAAGTGTCAGCACAGTTAAGCGTTTATGTGGCTGCAATAGCCCTATCTGCATTAACGCTGTACTACCTATTTGTAGGTTTTGCTGTGATGCGTGGCGAAGTACGCGAGCCGATCAGCACCATTGTATGGCGCTCAGCCAAAATGGCCATGATTTTATTCATCGCTTGTGGGGCAGGCATTTATCAGGCCGAAGTCATTGGTACAGTCAAAACGGTCAGTGCAAACTTAATGAGTTCGGTTGCTGTTTCGACGACTGGTGGTGGAGCTTGCCCTGTCACAGGAACTGGTGACACAGCAATGTTTAATGCATTAGATTGCAATTTTAACCAACTACTAACGCCTTTCAATGACCTTGTCGCAGCGAGAGTGAAACTAAATATTCTTGATGTGGCAAGTGGTATTGCACTCAGCATCGTGGCTAATTTGTATTTAATTTGTGTCCTTATTTTGTTTGGTGCGGTTGGCATTATTTTTTTCACGAACCTGCTAACGCTCAGTTTAGTGTTAGCAGTAGGTCCACTATTCATCGGTGCATTAGCGTTTGAACCCAGCAAGAATTTCTTTGATGGTTGGAAAAACAAGATTGTTTACATCTT
>JBARQL010000134.1:0-12670 GCA_049643685.1 Methylotenera sp. | reverse complement strand
AAATCTTGTGCTTCAATTTCGTGATAAATGCTCATAGAATCAATTAGAATTAACCAAGTTAAATAATAACAATTATGCGTATATTCTGCACTAAAAATAGCGAAATGGGAGCGTTGGAAACTGAAGGTGTTGTTTGAAAAACTTGGTGGCCGGGACGGGAATCGAACCTGTGACACGCGGATTTTCAATCCGCTGCTCTACCAACTGAGCTACCCGGCCATACTGCTAGACTCATTTGCAAACAGGATTAACGTTTGCAAGCCGCGCATTATAGCAAACTTCCAAAAAACTTCCAAAGATAATTGCTCAAATATACACGCGAATTAATTTATATACTTTTACCCAACTTAGCGCTGAATTCTTATGTTGATAACATCAATAGACTATTAATGTAAAAGCAAGGTGACTCATGTAAAATCTGTCTATGAAATTTAATGTGATTCAGCCAAATCAAGCACTCAAAGACTCACTTGTCGATAAAATAAACCATAAAACCAAGCCGCTTGGTGCATTGGGAATGCTAGAGACGGTTGCTTTGCAAATCGGTTTGATTCAACAAACACTAACTCCACAGTTGATTAAACCCACAATGCTGGTATTTGCGGGGGATCATGGCATTGTTGAAGCGGGTGTGAGTCCTTATCCGCAGGCGGTCACAGCACAAATGGTACTCAATTTTTTGCAAGGCGGGGCGGCCATCAACGTATTTACCGCCCAAAACAATATGTGTTTACGCGTGATCGATGCAGGTGTAAATCATCATTTTTTACCAAATCAGAATTTGCCAGATCAATATTTAATCAATGCGAAAATTGCCACAGGCACACGAAATTTTGCAAAAGAGCCAGCGATGACCGCTAACCAATGCGCTAAAGCACTAGAAAGAGGTGCTAGTATAGCCAGTCAAGAAATGGCTGAAGGCTGTAATGTCATTGGTTTCGGTGAAATGGGCATTGGTAATACGTCATCTGCGAGTTGTTTAATGAGCGTTCTGTGCGGTTTTCCCACCGAGGACTGCGTGGGCCGCGGTACCGGTTTGGATGATGCGGGATTAGCAGTTAAAACCAGAGTATTGAGCCAAGCAGTTTCACAACATGGCTTAGATAGTCGAGATGTGATGCAAGTATTGGCAACTTTTGGTGGCTTTGAAATTGCCATGATGGCGGGCGCGATGCTACAGGCGGCATCAAGGCAATGTACGTTATTAATAGATGGTTTTATTACAACGGCAGCCTTATTAGTTGCCTTCAAATTGCAGCCTAATATTTTGCATTATTGTGTATTTACGCATTGTTCTGATGAATCTGGACATCAAAAAATGCTGAATTATTTGAAGGTTAAACCGCTATTAAATATAGATTTACGCCTAGGCGAGGGCACGGGCGCAGCGTTAGCGTATCCGTTGGTGCTTGCTTCGGTCAATTTTTTAAACACGATGGCATCATTTGAATCTGCCAATGTTTCGCAAAAAATATGACTATGCCTATCAAAAGCCGATGGCTTGCAAATCAGTGGTATTATTTATTAATCGCGATCATGTTTTTCACGCGTATTCCGATTCACTTCAAGCAGTTTGATGATGCCGATTTAAATAAATCGACACGTTTCTTTCCACTCGTCGGTATTTTAGTCGGCGCGATAGGCGCTATAGTGTTTTGGCTTTGCGATAGTGTGTTGCCGTTGGAAGTTGCTTTATTATTGAGCATGCTGGCAACCATTTTGATGACGGGCGCATTCCACGAAGATGGCTTGGCTGATGCAGTAGATGGCCTAGGCGGTGGTTGGAGTCGTGAGCAAGTGCTTACCATCATGGCGGATTCTCGCATCGGCAGCTATGGCGCTATCGGTTTGGTCATGGTTTTGCTCATTAAATATCAATCGCTGAGCTCTCAAGAGGCGACGTTGATTCCTATGGTATTAATTGCTGGTCATGCGCTTAGTCGCCTGTGCGCTGTGCTGGTGATGTTTACGCAAAGTTACGTCAAGGCAGAAGGTAAATCTAAACCACTGGCGACACAATTGACCGTGAATGAGCTTCTAATCGCGGCATTTTTTGGTTTATTTCCACTGATATTTTTAAAAGTAACATTATTAGCTGCATTGCTGCCAGTAGCCTTGGTTTGGGTTGTGTTTAGTTCAAAAATTAAAACGCGCATTGAGGGTTACACGGGCGACTGTTTAGGCGCAATGCAACAACTCACTGAAGTTGCGTTTTATGTGGGTTTGCTCGCAAGCGCCACATTCTTCAATCAAATATTATGAAACTATTTTTAGTTCGTCATACCACGTTAGATATTGCGCCTAACATTTGCTATGGCCAAAGTGATGTAGCCATATCTGAAAACTTTGAAGCGGAACGGCTACAGTTACAGAAAAAGTTATTAAATTTAAAGTTTGATGCAATTTACACAAGTCCGCTACAGCGCTGTCAGCACCTTGCGGAAGCGTTATGCAAAGACAGCAGTTTAGGCTTTGCCAACAGCGACATTAAGCCTGATGCGCGATTAAAGGAGCTGCATTTTGGAGATTGGGAATTATGCCCTTGGGATGCAATTCCACGCGATGTTTTTGACACTTGGGCAAAAGACTATGCCAATTTAGCGCCACCCAATGGTGAAACATTTTCGCAGTTACATAGCCGCGCAAAAAGCTTCGTAGAGGAAATCGCTAGCCACTCTCAAGAAAAGCATATTCTGGTGATTACTCACGGTGGGTTGATTCGCGCGCTGATTGCTGAAGTGCTGCAAATGCCGCTTAAACGCTTGTTTAGGCTTTCAATAGACCATGCTAGCATCACTTTGCTAGAGTTTAAGGACGAAGTACCAAAAGTACATTATATGAATTTGTAATTTCTAAGAGATTCAATTGGTCTCAGTTTTTACGCTTTTCGGCGAAATTTAAGTCGAGATAGGCAGAAAAACCATGATAAAAAATTATAAATTCACCCGTTAAGACTAATATGTATTGTAATACTTTTAAAAATACACGTTAGCTATTGACTACAATCAACTTTTTAAATTATAGTGGTCATATGGATGCAGACTTAAAAGTATTGGAGGCAAAATTATCGGGGTTAATTTCACTCTGTATAGACTTGCGCAACGAAAATGCACAGTTGCGGCAGGATTTAAATACCACGCAACAAGATACTGCACAGTTAAAAGATAGCATGGCGAAAGCAAGTGAGCGTATAGAAGCGTTGATGGAGAGCTTGCCTTAATTTGGGCTAGCGCATGATTTTGAGTAAAGCACAATGAGCGAAAATAAAGGCGTAGATGTCAATATTATGGGGCGAGAGTTCACCGTTGCGTGTACTGAAGAAGAGCGCCCTGGGCTGATTGAAGCGGTAAACTTTTTAGATAAAAAAATGCGTGATATACGCGATACTGGAAAAATCGTGGGTGTGGAGCGTATTGCAATTATGGCGGCATTGAATTTGTCTCACGAGTTGTTGAATACAAAAAGCGGTAATGTAGACGTGGGTGACATCAAGCGTAGAATCACTCAAATGCAAGACCAAATTGATAAAGTGCATGCGACGTAAGGGCTGTTTAGCTAAGTCATTAAAATTTTATCAACAGCCTCAGTAACTAGCGTAAACTTATCCTAGTTACTTCAAGTTTCAAAGTTTGTTCTCTGCGGTGCGGTTTAAGCTAATAATTCCTTGAACTAGTTTATAGCATCGGTTTTGGTCATTCGAGTTGTTGTGTGCGCGTCCTAAGTTGGGTGTTCTTTTAAGAACCTCTTGGTGGATGTACCTAATGCACTCTAGGCTGTTACCACTTGAGCCTTTTTGGTTCAGGATGCTGGCTTAGGCTATATCCGTAGAGAACTTCCCTTATTTCATTCTTGTTCAGGCCAATCTCGCGTGTAACCCTATCTCAGTGCATGATATTTCAAATCTGCCAACGTCACTTTTTCTAAACATTTTATATGGCAGGCTTCTAAAATTACTGGCGGGGCAAACCCTGCCTCTGACGCTTCGAGCCAACGTGCGGCGCATAAGCACCAACGGTCCCCTGCTTGTAAGCCTTCAAAACCGTATTCGAGCCGAGGCGTACTTAAATCGTTACCGCGCGATATTGAAAAGGCTAAAAATTCATCAGTCATTTGTGCACAAATAGTGTGGTTGCCATGGTCGGTAGCGTCCGTTTCACAGCAACCACTGCGGCTAAAGCCAGTAAGCGGATCAGCACTGCAAAGTTGTAATGCCGTGCCAAGTACGTTTTTTTCTTGTTGTTTTGCCATCTTTTGTGCTTTCAAAATTTAGTCTAAAAATCCAAGTTATAGATTATCATAAGGCACAATTTTAGAAATACACTAATTTAGAAATACTAGGGCGAAAAATATGCGTTACTGGCTAATGAAATCTGAGCCTACTGATGTGTCGATTGATGACTTAGCGGGCTTTCCTAACCAAACTGTCGATTGGTATGGCGTGCGCAATTATCAAGCACGCAACTTTATGCGCGACCAAATGAAAATTGGCGATGGTGTGCTGTTTTATCACTCAAACTGCGAAATACCAGGCATCGCGGGTCTTTGCGAAGTGAGTCAGTTAGCCTATCCGGATCGCTTACAATTTATCAAAGGCCACAAATATTTTGATGAAAAAGCCACACCTGAAAACCCACGTTGGGTGAATGTGGATGTGAAGTTGGTGCGCAAAACGCGTTTGTTGAGCTTAAAAGAAATGCGAGAAATGCCGGAACTGGCGAAATTGCGTATTTTACAGCGCGGCAATCGCTTGTCCATCACACCAGTCGACCCAAGAGATTGGACATTTATTTTAAGCAAGCTTTAGTGAAAAAATCCCCGAGCATTTTTTATGCCTCTGGCAGCCTTACCCGGAGACGCTTGCAGAGCAGGGTGTTTGATTGATTGATATTTTAGATACAAAAAAGCCCCAAATTCTGGGGCTTTTTAATCGGGCAATACCAGCTAATATTACTTAATTTTAGTATCCAAGCTACCCATGGCTTTTGGGTAAGTCACAACACCCCAAGGCATGTTTTTAATTTCAACTTGCTTGTTAGTAGGCTCTAACGTTTCGGCATCAATCAAAATTAATGCGTCAGATTTTCCGCAAGCCATCATAATTTGCTTGTCATCAGGAGTAAAACTAAAGTGCCAGCAACGGTTGCCAGTGGGGATTTCTTTGATTTTATCGTAGGTTTTGGCATCAAACACTTCAAGCAATTTCGCTTTATTGCTGGCTACAAAAATATGTTTGCCAGTGGCGTCATAGCTAATACCATAAGGCGTTGCACCGGTGTCAACCGTGCGCAATACTTTAAAGTTTTTATCCATCACCATAAATTTATTACCGTACTCTAAAGTGGCCACATAAATTTTACCATCTGGCGAAGCTTTAACGCCGCGTGGGCGGTCGCCATATTCGTGGGTTTTGATGGTTTTAATACGTTTGCCAGTTTTTATGTTGTGTACGGTAATCGTATTATCAGCTTCATTGGTAATAATGAGCTGTTTGCCGTCTTTGCTAAATTCAATGCCTTCAGTTTCTGGCCCACCAGTAATTTCGCGGATTTTTTTGCCTTTTATCAAGTCAATTACGCCAATTCTTGCGGGTTCTTTATCGTCATCATCTTCTTCAGCAGCTGCTTTTAGGGCCTCTGCAGAGCCTGGCACTGGTGGCGGGCCGCCTTTTGCGCTTGGTTCATAAGAAACAAAAGCGAAGTTGCCTTTAACGCGCACAAATTCAGGGTTCATGCCCACTTTAACTTGCTTCACTACTTCATTCGTTGCGGTATCTACAATAGAAATACTGCCGTTTTCGCGTGTGGCGACAATTAAAAATTTGCCATCGTCAGTCACGGCCAAGCCACGTGGGCCATCGCCTTTTACGTCAATAGTGCCAGTGGCGGTCATGCTTTCTAAATCTACAATCGTCACACCACCATCTTGGCTAGAAACATACGCTTTACCCGCATCTGCAAAGGCATTGCCTGCTGCAAGTAAACAAATTGCACTGGTGATTAAGGTTTTATTCAAATTCATTTGGTTCTCCAAAGTATATCTGCTTCGTTTGGCAGATCATTTTTTATTAGGTTCAATCCCTTAGCGGAAAATTAAAGCAAGAATCATGCTGAGAATTTTTATTCAATATAAACAAGGTGCTGAAAATTTTGGCTGAGTAAGTTGGTTGTTTTCAGCCAATATTAAGTGGCTGTATACAACCAATTGGCTGAATATAGCCAAGTAAGGCTAACCCAAAAATAATTGATAAGCAGGATTTTGTGTTTCATCCCAATAGGGATAGCCCAAGTTTTGTAAAAATTCTAAAAACTCTCCTTGTTCATTTGGCGGCACTTGCATACCGACCAGCACACGCCCAAAATCGGCACCGTGGTTGCGGTAATGGAATAAGCTGATGTTCCAATCATGCCCCATGGTGTCTAAAAACTTCATGAGCGCACCTGGTTTTTCGGGAAACTCAAAACGGTAGACTACTTCATGTTCTGCCTGTGGGGCGTGGCCGCCCACCAAGTGCCGTAAATGTAATTTGGCTAATTCATTATCGGTTAAATCCAGCGCAGGCAAGCCTTGCGCCTGCAAATCAGCAACGAGTTTGGCCGATTCAGCAGGGTCAGTGATCGCTACGCCAACAAATATATGCGCGAACTTTGGGTCTGAATAACGGTAGTTAAATTCGGTAATATTGCGATCGTCTAGCAAACGGCAAAACGTTTTAAATGCGCCAGGTTTTTCAGGAATCGTCACCGCTAAAACTGCTTCACGTTTTTCACCAATCTCAGCGCGCTCAGCCACAAAGCGCAACCGGTCAAAGTTCATGTTGGCGCCAGATGCAATGCCAATGAGCGTTTTATCATGCAGATTTTCGCGTTGTGCGTAAACTTTAAGCCCCGCTAACGCCAGCGCGCCAGCAGGCTCAAGAATACTGCGCGTATCTTCAAATACATCTTTAATGGCCGCGCAGATTGCGTCATTATCCACCACAATCATTTCGTCCACATATTGCTGGCAAAGCGCGAAAGTGTGTTCGCCCACTTGCTTAACGGCAGCACCATCCGCAAACAAGCCTACTTGCTCCAGAATCACACGTTCGCCTTTTTTCAGTGATTCAGTCATCGCTTCGGCATCTTTGGCTTCTACGCCAATGACTTTTATTTCAGGGCGCACGGCTTTAATATAAGCCGCAATGCCTGCCAGCAAACCACCGCCGCCTACGCAGCAGAATATCGCTTCAATCGGTTGAGGGTGTTCTTGCAAAATCTCCAGTGCAATCGTGCCTTGCCCTGCGATTACATCAGGGTCGTCATACGGGTGCACAAAGGTGAGTTTTTCTAATTTTTCGAGTTCTAAAGCATGCACATAAGCATCAGAATAACTATCGCCAAACAGCACCACCTCAGCATCACGGCTTTTTACCGCATCGATTTTAATGGCAGGGGTTGTAGTCGGCATCACAATTACTGCACGGCAGCCGAGCTTTTGCGCGCTCATGGCAACGCCCTGTGCGTGGTTGCCGGCACTGGCGCATACCACGCCGCGTTTGAGGACAGCCGCTGGCAAACTCGCCATTTTGTTATAAGCACCGCGAATTTTAAATGAGAATACAGGTTGCATGTCTTCGCGTTTCAGCAACACGCGGTTGCCAATGCGGGCAGAAATGTTAGGCTGAAATTCTAATGGCGTTTTTTTCGCCACGTCGTAAACGTGAGAATTTTCTATACGGCTTTTATAGTCATTGGGTTTGTAATTTGTAGTCATTGCTTATTTTTAAAAAACAGCTGTGCGGTGTATAGTAATGGTTTGGCAGACATTATAAAGAATTTGTAGAGGAATTACGCAAAATGGCATACACACAAGACGAATTAAAACAACAAGTCGCAAAAGCAGCGGTTGAATATGTAAAAGAAGGCATTATTGGCGTGGGCACAGGCTCAACCGCCAACTTTTTTATTGAAGAACTCGCAAAAGTAAAACACAAAATTGAAGGCGCGGTGGCAAGTAGCGAAGCGACAGCCCAACGTTTACGCGGGCATGGCATTGAAGTGTTTGATTTGAATAACATCGACGGTATGGATATTTATGTCGATGGCGCAGACGAAATTACCGAACATCTTCATATGCTAAAAGGTGGTGGCGGTGCACTCACGCGTGAGAAAATCGTTGCGGCAGTAGCCAAAACATTTATTTGTATTTGTGATGAAACTAAATACGTGCCAGTGTTAGGTAAATTTCCGTTGCCAGTAGAAGTGCTGCCAATGGCGCGCAGCTATGTAGCACGTGAGTTGGTAAAACTTGGCGGTCAGCCATCATTGCGCAATTTCACTACCGATAATGGCAACGTGATTATTGATGTACACGGTTTAACTATTACCGACCCAGTAGCGATGGAAGCAAAAATCAACCAAATCGTCGGCGTGGTGACCAATGGTTTATTCGCAGCGCGCCCAGCCAATGTGTTGTTGCTGGCGACGGCAGATGGTGTGAAAACTTACAAAAAATAAGCAATAAAAAGCGTTAAAAAAGTAAGGCGTGCAACTTAACAATTGCACGCCTTTTTTATTGCTTTTTGAATGAAAAAATCGCCCGAGAGATTTTGATGCCTCTGGAAGCCTTATTCTAGTTTGCTTGCAGAGGTGCTCGGTTGATATGTGTGATTTTAAGCGAGTTTTTAAGTGATTTTGTAGGGCGACAATAAGCGTAGCGCATTGCGCCGAAAGTGAGATTTTTCATATGGCGGATTACATAAACTAATCTGCCCTACGAGTTCTAGGTTGGTGCCGATAATGGGTTAGGGTGAATTGAAGAATTGGCGACTAACCTCGTTAACATACTCGGTGTAAAATTTTAACCCAAGCTCAGCAAGTGTCACGGGATGATGCGTTGTGACTGGTTTGTCAAGATGAGTTGTTGGTGGGTTGAACCACTCCCCATTGTTTTTTACTGGAACAGCAACTGGTTGCGAAGGTTTACTTTCTACAATTATTGGGTCTCCCTCGTAGGCTGCAATTTCACCACCGCGAATTTCCATATGTTTGATGTAGCCGCCGCGAGGATTTTCAAACCGGATGCTACGTGAACCTGGTTCAATCTTTGTGAAATCTTGAATTGAGTGGTTATCAGCGTCGCGAGCCTGTTTCAAGTAACGTAATAGCATGTCCTTCTTGCGTAACCGATGATACTGGCCTTGCCATGGCTCGAAGCGGTTGCGAACAGGTTGACAACTGCGCTCAACTTTGTTCCAGACCTTTTCAATGCATGCGAGAAATTCACGCCATTCGGTTTCAAATTCTTCTAAGGATTTCGCGTTTCGCATACCGTCGATTGCCCTGGCGGCAGCTCTCAATTCAGTCCGAGGATGTTTCAGAATTTCATCGGTCATAGTAGCCAGTAAGCACTAATGTAAAATAGAGGCCAATTTAACTAACTCCTTACTGGCGGCACATACCCACTCGCCGTATCCGCACCATCCCCAAAAAAGTATTTCTCAGTTTGTTCCGTCAAATATTTACGTGCAGATGGGTCTGCTAAGCTCAGGCGGTTTTCATTCACCAGCATGGTTTGTTGTTTTAGCCATGCTGCCCAAGCTTCTTTTGAAACGTTGGCATAAATGCGTTTACCTAGCTCACCTGGGTAGGGAGGGAAGTCCATTCCATCCGCTTCTTTGCCGAGTTTAATGCAGTTGACAGTGCGTGCCATTTTTGATGCCTTTGTGCAAAAAATAAAACAGTATGATAACGCATGGCTATAAGTAGCGCGAGTGGGTATGTTAATATCGCATGCATTATTATTCATGAAAGTTTTTGAGAGATGAAAGACAATTCAGAAAGCCCTTTCAAAGGTAAAACAGGTTTGCAGCGTTTAATTAACGCATTTGGTTATTCTATGGCTGGCTTTAAGGCGGCCTTCAAACATGAAGATGCGTTTCGGCAAGAGGTGGTGTTGGCGATTGTGCTTGTTCCGTTAGCCGTTTATTTGGGCAAAAGTGCGGTAGAGCGTGCGCTGATGATCGCGAGTGTGTTGCTGGTGCTGATTGTGGAGTTACTTAATTCTGCCATTGAAGCGGCAGTGGATCATACCTCTACCGATCATCATGCACTGGCTAAGCGCGCTAAAGATATTGGCAGCGCAGCGGTGTTTGTAGCGTTGGCAATAGTGGTGAGTGTTTGGGGTTTGGTGTTGTTGGGTTGACTTTGTAGGAGCGGTCAGTGACTGCGAACGCGTCCTTTCGCGGTCACTGACCGCTCCTACATTATGTTACTTAAAAATCCGCGCGCAGGCCAAACAATAGCGACCTTTCTCCTGCGGGGGCAATATCTTTTAAGAAAGACGCATGCTCCCGAATTTCTTGATTAAGCAAGTTTCTGGCTTTTGCAAATAACTCTACATTCATTTTATTGGTAGGTAATTTGTAGCTCACCAATGCGCTCATATCCGTATAACCATCGGTTTTAAGTTCGTTAACCGCAGTGCGGTTTTGACCAAATGCGTGCAAGACATCTAACCGCGCACCAATGCCATTTAGCTGATAACGCAAGCCTGCACCCAAACGCATTGGGGTGATGCGTGGCAAAGCGTCACCATTGTCGCGGTTACTGGCACGCACATAATCGCCACGTAGCGTTAAGTCTAAATTGTCGATTAGATTAAATTTTCCCTCTGCTTCCAAGCCTTTAAACGTAGCGGCAAAGGCAGAAAATTGGGCGATGGGCAAGCCTGAATCTACTTCATCAACACCTGTTTCGAGTAAGCCCAAAAAGCTGCTAAAGCGAGTGTAATAGGCACCAAAGTTAAACGCGTTTTTGCCATATTTCCAGCGAATTTGCGCATCTAAGCCATTTGAACGTTCCTTGCCAAAATTACTATTGCCCACTTCAAATTGCCCTGTGGCTAAATGTGCGCCATTGGCGTATAGCTCAAAATAGCTCGGTGCGCGCTCGTTGTGTGATAAATTCGTGGCAATTGACCAGTCTTGATTGAAGGTATAAAGCCCGCCCAGTGCATAGCTATAGGGCGTAAAACTGTTATCTTGCCCCGCACCAAATTTGACGTTGGTACGTGAGTCGACATTGACCCGCTCTACACGCCCACCAAAACTTAGTTTAAGCTGACTAACCGGCAATTCTTCATACACATATAAAGCTTTGCTTTGTGTGTTCACGCCTGGCACAAAGGCTTCTTCGCCCAAGGCTTCAAAGTTGGTATTTTGAAACTGAAAACCTAACACACCCTCCACATTGCCAAGTTTTGCGTGGCCAAGCTCAACACTGCCTTCAACGCCTGTATTTTTAAAGGTCGTGCCCACTGCGCCATCTTCAATTTCTTGGTGCTGATATTCGGTATAAGCCATGCGCGCTTTTACGCGGTTTATAACCATTCCTAAATCTCTAAATTCAGTTGCCATATCTACGCGGTCGCTACGCATGTCAGCGCGCACGCTGGGTTCAGCCACCGTGCCGTAATTGCTTCTAAAGCCAGAATACGATGCGCCTAAATAACCGTTGTTGAATATAAAAGATGCACCCAATGCACCACCTTCGCCGCTTGCACTGCTGTTTACTAGCTTGCCGCGGTTTTCACGTGG
The DNA here is from genome assembly GCA_049643685.1 of Methylotenera sp. Classification (GTDB taxonomy): domain Bacteria; phylum Pseudomonadota; class Gammaproteobacteria; order Burkholderiales; family Methylophilaceae; genus Methylotenera. The sequence goes on along the minus strand of JBARQL010000134.1, from coordinate 1,095 downwards.
TGTGCCATCGGCACGGTTTTTACGATTTGATACTGCATAACCATCAATATCCAAGTCGCTAGTTTTACGCGTGTAAGCGTCTGCATGAATCGCCACCGCGTCGTAACCAGCATCTACTACACCCGCTAAATTATTTTGGCTATCTGCGCCACCAACACCGCCTTCCACGCGTCCAGTGATGCCATCTAGCCCTTCTTTGGGGATGCGATTATCCGTTGCATTCACCACGCCGCCCACTGCACTACCACCATAAAGCAAAGCGGCTGGTCCGCGCACTACGTCAATTTGTTCAATAATGAGCGGGTCGACGGTCACTGCATGGTCAAAACTTAAAGAAGATGCATCTAATACCCCCACGCCATTCTGCATAATGCGTACGCGTTCAGCATCTAACCCGCGAATAACGGGGCGTGAAGCATTGGGGCCAAAATGCGTGGCAGAAACACCAGGAATGCCATTTAACGTATCGCCCAGCGTGCTTTCGCGCCTAAGCGATAACTCGCGACCATTTAAAGTAGACACAGGCACTACGAGCGCATCGGCACCCAAACCCAGCGGGTTGCCAGTGACAGAAATGGTGGTTAATTCAATCGTTTTAGCGTCGCTCTGGGTTGCTTCTTCTGCCATAGCGTTGTTGGCGAACAGGCAACTGAGTGCCAAAAAAAGTGCTTTAGGTGCAAACGTAGCGTGCGCATGCAAGTTATGTTGTTTGTTCATATGAGAACCCTCAAAAAAATAGCAAGTAATCGTAGGTCGGGTTTTAACCCGATGTCGGACTCCAGTCCGACCTACGTCAAAAGTAATTAAATGCTAGCTATTTGAGGGGGCGCGCGGGCTGCGTAGGCAGTGAGAAGAGTGGTTTGAGCGTTAAAATAATAATACGAAGTTGCATCAAAATTAGCTTCAACGCTAGGGAGTATAAACGTTTGCGATTGCAAGCCGCTGGCGACTTGCGAGTAGCTGATACACTTTCCGCATTGTTCAGCGGGTGAATTTTTATCTTGCTGGCTATGTTTTGTAAAATCGCTTAAATGGCTGATTTCGTGCGTGGTGGCACCCATCTGCGCAAAAGCAAATAGGAAAATGAACGCGAAA